>NZ_JAQQDB010000003.1:0-314647 GCF_046030135.1 Caballeronia jiangsuensis | reverse complement strand
CATAAAAAAAAAGTGGGGGGGCGGGTCGGGGGGGGGCCCCCCCCACTTCGATTGCTCCGGTGTTACGTCAGACGCTTACCACTGATGGCCTGCGCCGATCGTAAACCCGACGTTGCCGGAACTGCTGGTGTTGCCCGAAGCCTTCACGACCCATCGATCGTCCTGCGTCACGTACGAGACGCCGATCGCCGCACCGGATGCGCTCGCGTAACGCGCGCCCGCGATCGATACCATGGTTCTGCCCGGAGCGGTCGGCTGCGGCAATCCCGCTGCGGCCATCGCCGCGGCGATACCGCCGTATGCCGTGCTCGCGACATTGTTGATCTGGCTCTGCACGCCGGCGATGCGCGAATCGGTGTAGCTTTGCGCCTGCGCCGATGCCAGATTCAATTGCCGAACGTTGACCGCATCGGTTTGCTGCTCGCCGTTGGCAACGTTCGTAATCTGGCGTTCGTTGCCTGCCGATCCGACTGACACCGTGTTCGCCCGGTCGGCCACCGAATTCGCACCGAGCGCGACCGAATTGTCCGCACTCGCGTTCGCGTTCGCGCCCATGGCCGTAGCATGCGTGCCGGTGGCGCTGGCGACCTCGGTGGCGCGATTGCCATCGGCGGCAAACAATGTGTTTCCGCCGCTTTCGGCAATGTTCGTCACGCGGTCGAGCGCGGCGTTCATCTGGTTCACGTTCACGGCATCCGTGCCGGCCACACCTTCCGCGACGTTGTGAATCGTCGTCGCGCCGGTGTTATTGCCGAGCGTAATGCTCGTGTAGTCGGGTTTACCATCCGTGCCCGCGTCATAGGTGACGGCTGCCTTCGTCGAGCCGTCGCCATCGATCAGGCCCGCCCGCTTCAACTGCGACACGTTGACGGCGTCCGTATCCGCAGTACCGGCCGCGACGTTCGTGATCTGACGTTCCGCGCCTGTCGCGCCGACCGAAACGGTATTCGGACGATTCGCCACCGAGTTCGCGCCCAATGCCACCGAGTTGGCCGCCGACGCCGACGCCGCGCCTCCGATCGCCACCGAATCCGCGCCCGTCGCGGACGAATCCGCCAGCGTGGAATTGGCGCGGAAGTACTTGATGCCGCCGCCTGTCGTGATGTTGTTCAGCGTGTTGTTGATCGTGTCGATGTCGGTCGAATTCTGGGCAGTGCGTCCATCCAGATTTGTCAGTGCGTCCCCGACGTTTTCAAATTTCGAGTTGTCCGTGAACTTGTAGGTCGGATTGGTGATCTTGCCGTTCGCATCCACGCTTGCTCCGCCACCCAGTGCGTCCGCGGCGCTTTGTGCGGTCGCGAAGAGCTGCGAACCGTTGATCGCTTCGTGGCTCCCAAGGGCGACACTTCCGTTTGCCACGTTATCGATCTTGACCTGAACCCCAGGATCCTGTGCATGCAGCGTGATCTTGCTGTGCGTCGAATCGTCGTACGTCACGGTATTCGCGACGCTGGCCGCGATCGTCGAGTTCAACTGAGAAACGTTGACGGCATCGGTGTCTTGCCCACCCGCCGCGACGTTCGTGATCTGGCGTTCCGCGCCCGCCGCGCCCACCGATACGGTGTTCGCCTTATCCGCCGACGAGTTGGAGCCGAGCGCGACGGCGTTGTGCGCCGATGCAACTGCGTTCCCGCCGATCGCAACGGAATCCACGCCCGACGCCGACGAATCCGCCAAGGTCGAATTGGTGTGGAAGTACTTGATGCCGCCGCCGTTGTTGATGGTACTCAGCGTCGTGTTGATGATGCTGATGTCCGATGTGTTCTGCGTGACGCGGCCGTCGAGATTCGTTAGCGCGTCGCCGACGTTGTTGAATGTCGAGTTGTCGGTGAACTTGTAGGTCGGCTTGGTGATCTTGCCGTCGGCGTCCACGGATGATCCGCCGCCCAGCGCGTCGGCGGCGCTTTGCGCGGTGGCGAAGAGTTGCGAGCCGTTGATCGCTTCGACGCTGTTTTCGTTTACCGCCCCAGGCGCGACATTCTTGAGCGTAACGGGCGTGCCAAGTGTGCCGAGCGTCACGCTCTTGTGATCCGGATCGTCGTATTGGACGGTGTTGTTCAATGCGACCGATAGCGAATTGACACCCGTCGACAGCGAGCCCACTGCGCTCGAAGTCGAGGTCGAAAGCGTATCGATGCCGGTTGACAGTGATGTCACCGCCGTGGATGTGGACGCGGACAGCGTATCGATGCCCGTCGACAGCGATGTGATGCCGGAAGTTACCGTGCTGAGGCCGGTCGAAAGCGAGGCGACGTTCGACGTTACCGTGCTCAAACCCGTCGAGGTCGATGTCGACAGCGAATCGAGACCCGAGGTCACCGTGCTCAAACCTGTCGAAGTCGATGTCGATAGCGTGTCGAGGCCCGACGCTACCGTGCTGAGGCCGGTGGACAGTGAGCTCACGTTGGACGTGATCGTGCTCATGCCCGTCGAGAGCGAACTCACATCGGAAGTCACCGTGCTGAGACCAGTGGACAGTGAGCTCACGTTGGAGGTTATCGTGCTCATGCCCGTCGAGAGCGAACTCACGTCTGAAGTCACCGTGCTGAGCCCTGTGGACAGCGAGCTCACGTTGGACGTGATCGTGCTCATGCCCGTCGAGAGCGAACTCACGCCTGAAGTCACCGCGCTGAGGCCGGTGGAAAGCGAACTCACGTTGGACGTGATCGTGCTCATGCCCGTCGAGAGCGAACTCACGTCGGAAGTCACCGTACTGAGGCCGGTGGAAAGCGAAGTGACACCCGAGGTCACCGTACTCAGCCCCGTCGAGGTCGATGCCGACAGCGAGGTGAGGCCCGAAGCCACCGTACTGAGGCCTGTGGACAGTGAGGTCACACCGGAGGTCACCGTACTGAGGCCGGTGGAAAGCGAAGTGAGGCCCGAGGTCACCGTACTCAGCCCACTCGAAGTCGACGTCGACAGAGAGTCGAGGCCCGACGTCACCGTGCTCAGCCCGGTCGACAGCGAACCGACATTCGACGTCACCGTGCTCAAACCGGTCGACAGGGAATCCGCGCGGTCGTCAAGGGCAGTCAGCGCGCCTCCCACATCGTGATAGTTCGTTCCGTGAATCGGATACTGGGGTCGATTGATGGACGCGCCGGTGGCATTCACCGACGCTCCGCCGCCTAACGCCGACGCCGTGCTCGACAGCGTGGCGTAGAGTTGACTGCCATTGACCGCCTGATCGCTACCCGGACCTATGTTCCCGAGATCCAGACCGATGATCTTGTTCGTATTCATGTTCAGGACACTTCCTGCCGTAATGCTTCCGGCTGAAAGCGTGAGCAGCGGATTTTTGCCCGCGCCGAGTTGCAACGTGCTCGAGGTCGCTACGGCGAAAGTAGTTCGATCGCCATTTCCATCGTAGTAACTAAGGCCAGCGCCGCCAGATCCCGGACCACTACATGAGGTGGAGTCGGTCTTCACCGTACTTCCGGTATTACTCGTGAGGCATGCGGGCGTCAGCCCGCCTAAAATCCCGACCGCGAACGAGTTCGGAACGCCTTGCGCGTGCGCCGCCCCACTCACTAGCGACAAAACCGCGACCACGGCGCCCGCCGATCGCGCGGATCCCTTACCTCTCGTTCTTGCGTTTTCCGGCACGACGACCCAACATTCCGACACCCGACTCCACACTACCCCGTACGACTTGTTCATTCCTGGTACCTTATTTCCCTACGCTCTAGATTCGTTATCCTAACTTTTCGGTAGAAAATGATGCCTTTATCTTCTATCGAACGCCTCAATCGGCAGCGGTTTCGAAGAGGGTTGAATTCTTCATTGCTGATATTCCGAACGAGCGCAATTCTTGGCTATTCGATAACGATGTTCAATTCCTAAAATCTTAAAAGGCCCACGTATTGCGAACAAGGAACGAAATTAATACCCCTTATGTCAGCAAATAATTCGAATTAGTTGCCTTTAAAGTTAATCAACTGCTTTCCATCAAGTTCTTTCTTATGGAGGCATATCAAGAGCGGAAAATCAACTTAGCTTCGAGAATTAATTTAAGTGAGTGAAATTTTATGCACTTCTAAATATTATTTCGTGTATTACTCAATGGATTGACGAACAGCACGTCCATCGCATGTGCAAGACGGCTAACATCCGCACCCATGCAAATGCAAAAAAGCGCGCCGCGGTTTCCCGACGGCGCGCCTCGACCCGCTTAGACAACACTCAAATCGACAACAACTCGCGCGCTTCCTTCGCCGTCGCCACCGGCCTTCCATACTCCGCACACAGCGACGCCACCCGGCTCACCAGTTGCGCATTGCTCTTCGCGAGCGTGTCCTTGTCCCAGCGCACGTTGTCTTCCAGACCCGTCCGACAATGCCCGCCCAACTGCAACGTCCAGTGATTCACTTCGAGCTGATGACGCCCAATGCCCGCAGCCGTCCACGTCGCATCGGGCAAATGCTTCTTCAACTGCTCGACTTCGAACTCGAGAATCTCGAGCCGCGCGGGCAACGCATTCTTCACGCCGAGCACGAACTGCACGTGAACGGGCGGCTTCAGCAAGCCCTGATTCACGAGATCGACGGTGCTATAGAGCATCGCCAGATCGAAAATCTCGATCTCGGGCTTCACGTTGTGATCGAGCATCATCTGCGCGAGCGAGCGCACGAAATCGGGCGGATTCTCATACACGATCGTCGGAAAGTTGACCGAACCCGTCGCGAGCGACGCCATGTCGGGCTTCAGGTCGAGCATCGCGCCGCGTTGTTCGAACGAGCGTCCGCGACCGCCCGTCGAGAACTGGATGATGATGTCCGGACAATGCTTGCGAATGCCCTCCTGCAATTCGGCGAACCGATGCCGGTCGGAGCTCGAGCGTTCGTCTTCGTCGCGCACATGCAGGTGCACGAGTGTCGCGCCCGCTTCATACGCCTCGTGCGTGCTCTCGATCTGCTCGGCGATCGTGATCGGCACCGCGGGATTGTCCTTCTTGCGCGGCACCGAGCCGGTGATCGCCACCGATATCACGCAGGGTTCTTTCGTAGGGGATTGGGTCACGCTTCGCTCCTTGACGGCGCCATCCTTGCGGCAACAATGCGGGGATCGCGAACGGCGCTCAAATTTGAACTAACTAGTACGTTCGTAATGATGAGGCATCGTGCGTTCCGCTGCAAGCCAAACAAACCCTAACGCGCCGGTCCTCGCGGAGTCGCCGTTCGTACGAAGAATCGGCGCGCTTTTTCGTCTACTGCCGCTCCGCGTGTTCCGCGAGCATTTTTCCGACCTGCTCGTCGGTGATCGCCGGCTTGATGTCGAACATGAACAGATCGGCCCATTCGTGTGCCCAGCGCGCGAGCGGGTCGATTTCGTCGCATTCGCATACGGCCACACCCCAGATGGAACCGATCGCGTGCCAGCGTCCCAGCAGCCTGATGCCGTCGGGCGGCGCACCGCGAGTTTGCAGGAAACGTTCGGCCGCCTGTCGTTCGACCTCGGGCTGCGCAGTCCAGTTGACGATGAATAGCATGGCTCGATCCTCCTGTTGGAACGCCATGAAACGGCGCGAGGCGCCGGGTCGCCGCCGCATCGGCACATCGGGCCCGACGCGGTTCATCCAGTATAGGAGGCGGTCGAGCCAGCCGTGCAATGCATCGCTGCTTGTCGCGATCGATGCGCATTGCGGTCAATGCACGACGACGACCGGCGCCGCGAGCACCGGCTGCGCATAGGTGATCCTGACCGCCGGCGCGACCGCATAAGGCGACACGACGACGACGGGCCTCGGCGGCGGAGGCGGCGGCACGGCGACCGCCACGGGCGCGACGACCACGGTGCGCGCGGGCACATAGTAATAAGTCGGCCTCGGCGGCGGCGCGTAGTAATACACGGGACGCGGCGGCGGTGCATAGACGACGGCGGGCGCGACATAGGAAACCTGCACGCTCGTTCCGGCGAACGCGGATTCCGCGCAGGTCAGGCTGATGACGGCAACGGCGGAAACGCTGAGCAAACGGATGTTCATGGTGAAGTCCTCATGCATCGTGAGTCATGGATTTCGGCAGCGTGAACGAAACACATCTGCCGGCGATGAGAACGATAGCGAAGCGTCGCCCGAACCGTGAGCCCTAACTTGTGTCGCCGCATGTCGGCGCAATCTCGCATGCAATCCGGTGACATGATTCGTAGCATTCACGAGATTGCGTTCGCCGCGCGGCTCAATAGAATGACATCACCGTCGACATTCATTCATACCCGGACCAGGGAGAGAGCCATGCGAAAATTTCTTGTCATCCTTGCCGCGTGCGCGGCGTGCGCCACGTCGGGCGCCGCGTGCGCGCAAACCGCCACTCAGCCGATGGGCGCGAGCCCGCGCGTCGAGCACGCGCTCGGGCAGTTGCAGACCCGCTTCTCGAGCGCCAACACGACGCACGACGGCAAGCTCACTCGCGCGCAGGCATCGGCGGGCATGCCGATGGTGGCCAAGCACTTCGACCAGATCGACACGCAGAAGAACGGCTACGTGACCCTGCCGCAAATCGAAGCCTTCATGCGCGAGCACGCCGCGCAACGCTGATCCGGAGCGTCCATGGAAATCCTGCCGAAGATCATCGTGCTCGACGACGAAGCCGAGTTGCGCAACATGCTGCAGCGTTTTCTGAGTTCGCAAGGTTTCGAGGTGCGCGTCGTCGAGAACGGCAAGCGGCTCGACCGCTACCTTCAGCGCGAGCCTTTCGACCTGCTCGTGCTCGACTGGATGATGGAGCCCGAAGACGGCCTCTCGGTCTGCAAGCGCCTGCGCGCCGAAGGCCAGACGCTGCCCATCCTCATGCTTACGGCCAAGGGCGATCCCGTCGACAAGGTGATCGGCCTCGAAACCGGCGCCGACGATTACCTCGCCAAGCCCTTCCTGCCGCAGGAACTGGTCGCTCGCGTGCGCGCGTTGCTGCGCCGCCAGAAGATCGCCGCCGGCGATCCGACGCACACGCAGCAGGTCGTCCGCTTCGGCGAATTCCGTCTCGATCTCGCCAAACAGAAGCTCTATCGCAACGGCGAGCCGTTCGAAATGCATTCCGCGCAGATGCAGTTGCTTCACGCGCTCGGCTCGTCGCCGAACCGCGCGGTGAGCCGCGACAACCTCATCGCACGCACGCGCGGCCGCGATCACGATGCGCTCGATCGCAGCATCGACGTGCAGGTGCTGCGGCTGCGTCAGATCATCGAGGAAGACTCGGGCAAGCCGCGCTTCATCAAGACCGTCTGGGGCGTCGGCTACATGCTGCTCGCCGAAATCGAATCGTGAGCGCCGCGCCTCGCGTACGCCCTGTGTCGCTCGTGCCGCGCTCGCTCTTCGCGCGCAATATCCTGCTGCTCGTCGCGCTCGTCGCGGTGAGTCAGGTGTGCGCGATCGCGGTGCTGCTGCACTTCATCCAGACGCCGCGCATCGAGCGCGCGGCCGCGACCTTCGCGAGCTATATCGTCACGCTCGACACGCTCCTGAAAACGACGCCGCCCGATGTCGCGCAAACCGTCGCCGCGCATCTCGACATCCACGCCGAGCTGCCCGCCGGCGCGCACGAGACGGCGCCGGGATCGCGCCTGCGCTTCTATCAAACGTATCAGCGTCAGACGTTCGTCGAGAGCTTGCGGCGGCATCTGCCCGCCGACATGCTTGTGCGCTGGCAAGGCAGCGACACGGCCGACGACGGCCAGCAACGATTGTGGATTCGCGCGCATCTGTCGGGCGAGCCGCGCTGGCTTGCACTGCCGGTGCCGGAAGCCGCGCACGACGACGGCCTCGTGACCGCCCTCCTTCTTTCGCTCGGACTCGGCGCGCTCGCGTTCGCGACGGCCTATGTGATCCAGCGTCACCTGAATCGCCCGCTCGCGCATCTGGCCGATGCCGCGCGGCTCGTTTCCGCGGGCGGCGAGCCCGGCGTCCTGCCGACGGACGGCCCGACCGAAATCGCGCAGGTGAGCGGCGCATTCAATCGCATGACGGCGGCGCTCAAGGAGGCCGAAGCGACGCGCGCACTGATGCTCGCGGGCATCTCGCACGACATCCGCACGCCGATGACCAAGTTGCGCCTCGCCATGGCGATGTCCTCCGTACCGTCGAAGGACGCGTCGTTCGCGGCATCGGCGGAGGGCTATCTCGACACCATCGACACGATTCTTCAGCAGTTCATGGATTACGCGGGCAGCGGCGCGAAGGAGACGCCCATCGTCGGCGATCTCAACGCACTCGTCGCCAATCTCGCAGCCGATTTTGCGGGACTGGGACACGAGTTTGCGCTCGATCTCGGTGCTATCGAACCGTTCCCGTTCCGCCCCATCAGCATGATGCGCATACTCATGAACCTGATGCAGAACGCGGTGCTGTACGGCGTCGTCGGGCTGGAAGTGCGCACGTGGACGGATACGCAGGCGAAGGCCGCCTGCGTCGTGATCGCGGATCGCGGCAAGGGACTCGGCGGACAGGATCCGGAAGCGCTCAAGCAGCCGTTCAAACGCGGCGGCGGCGAAGGCCAGCCGAAAGGCACGGGGCTGGGTCTCGCGATCGTCGAGCGCATCGCGCGGCTGCACGGCGGCACGCTCGAATTGCGCGCGCGCGAAGGCGGCGGCGCGGAAGCGCGCATCGTGCTGCCGCTTTCGGGCGTGGCGGCGAGCTAGCGGCTATTCCGTTGCGTGGGCGTCGTCGGGATCGGCGATCGCCTGTTTGCCGCCGCCCTGCTGCGCCGCCTGCGCCTGTTCCTCGACGACCGTCGATTCGCGCGCGAGCGGCGCGATCGCCTGCAACGGGACCAGCGGCTGCGCACGCGCGTTGACGCCGGCCGGACTCGGCTCGTTATCGTGGATCAAGGCGCGGATGCGCGGATAAATCTGCCGCTCCCAGCGCTTGCCGTTGAACACGCCGTAGTGCCCGACGCCCGTCTGCACGTGATGCGCCTTCAGGTAAGGCCGCAGCTTGTCGCACAGATCCTGCGCGGCGAGCGTCTGACCGACCGCGCAGATGTCGTCGCGCTCGCCCTCGACGGTAAAGAGCGCGGTGCGCCGGATCGCCGACGGATCGACCTTGCGGCCGCGCACTTCGAGCTGCTTCAACGGCAGCGCGTGCCGCTGAAAGATGGTATCGACGGTTTCCAGATAAAACTCCGCGGTGAGGTCCATCGTCGCGAAGTATTCCTCGTAGAAAACGCGGATCGCGTCCGCCTGCGCGGGGTCGCCCTTCGCGCGCTGATAGTGCATCTCCTCGAACGATTCGAGGTGACGCGGGAGATTCATCGACATGAACGCGCCCAGTTGCACGAAGCCCGGATAGACGCGCCGCATCGCGCCCGCGAAGCCGAACGGCACCATGCCGATCAGGTTGCGCTCGAACCACTCGATCGGTTTGCTCTTCGCGAGCTCGTTCACGCGCGTCGGATTCACGCGCGTGTCGATCGGACCGGCCATCAGCGTCATGCTCGCCGGCTCGGCGGGATGCCGGTCCTCGGCCATCAGCGCGACCGCCGAGAGCGCCGCGACGGTCGGCTGACACACCGCGAGCAGATGCGTCCCCGGCCCGATCGTTTCGATGAAGTCGATGAGGTGGTGCACGTATTCGTCGAAACCGAAACGGCCGTGCATCAGCGAGACGTCGCGTGGATTGCGCCAGTCGGTGATATAGACATCGTGGTCCGCGAGCATCGTGCGCACGGTGCCGCGCAGCAGGGTCGCGAAGTGGCCGGACATCGGCGCGATGACGAGCACGCGCGGCTGCGCGACGGACAAATCGTCCTTGCGAAAATGCAGCAGGTCGCAGAACGGCGTGCGCGCCGCGACCTCTTCCACGACGCGCATCGGCTTGCCATCGACGTCCACTTCCGCGATATCGAACGCCGGGCGAGTATGCGTGAGCCCGGACAGCTCGATCAGCTCGCAGATCGCCGTGAGGCCGCGGCCCTGCGGCGTTGCGCCGATCTCGGTCCAGACCCGCAGCGCGCCCTCGACGAGCGCGGCGGCATGGCGTATCGGCAGCATCGAATCGGACCAGGCCTGATAGCCCGCGTAAGCAAAGGGATTCATCTCTCTTGCACGCGGGCGGCGCATGCGTCGATATGGAGCGTCGAAATAAGGCAATAGCTATGCCAGTCGACCGAGGCGGCGGCTCACCCGACTGAACAATTGGCATACCCTTTGCACTGATACCATTCACGAGCGCGTTTTGCCGCCTTTCGGTGCCAACACGCACCATGCTCGATCCGTCCTGGTGCACGACGTCCGAGGAGACGCTCATGGCGAACGCCACGCTCACCATCAGCAGCAAGAACTATTCGTCCTGGTCGCTGCGCGGCTGGCTGCTCACGAAGTTCAGCGGGCTGCCGTTCGATGAAGTCGTGATGCCCGCCGACGATCCCGGCGCGCGCGCCGAACTCCTGCTGCTTTCGCCATCGATTCTCGTGCCCTGTCTCTTTCATGATGGCATCAAAGTCTGGGACACGCTCGCGATTGCGGAATATCTGAACGAAGTATGTCCCGATGCCGGACTGCTGCCGAAGGAACGTGCCGAGCGCGCGCATTGCCGGTCGATCTGCGGCGAGATGCATTCGGGCTTCGCCGCGTTGCGTTCTGCCCTGCCGATGAATCTCAAGGCGCATTTTCCCGGCTTCAAGGTGTGGGCGCGCGCGCAGACCGACGTCGAGCGCATCGTGACCATCTGGCACGAGTGCCTCGCGCAATACGGCGGTCCGTATCTGTTCGGCGAACGCTCGTGCGCGGATGCGATGTTCGCGCCCGTCGTCACGCGATTCGTCACCTACGACGTGAAGCTCGACCCCGATATCGTCGCGTATGGCGAGCGCATTCTCGCGATGCCGGAAATGCGCCAGTGGATCGCGGATGCGCAGCAGGAAGCCGAAGAGATCGACGAGCTGGATATCGAATTCTGAAACGCCCCAGCGCCGACGCGCGGGTTTTCCTTTCCTTCGTTCGTGAACCATACTGGGTCTGTGGGAGGAAATCCGTCATGGAACCGTCAATCGATCCAGGCATTTCGGCCAGGCGCGCCGCGCCGACGCTGCACGTCCGCTTCTCCGACGCCGACGCCATTCCGTTCCCGACGCGCACCGTCGAGCGCGGCGACGCGCTTTACTGCATGGGCGAGCCGCTACGCAGCATCTATACGGTGCAAAGCGGATGCTTCAAGACCGTCGCGACCTTTCCCAGCGCCAACGACGACAGCGCCCCGCACACGCAGGTCACGGGTTTCCACTTCACGGACGAAACGCTCGGCCTCGACGGCGTGTGCACAGGCCGGCACGAAAGCGATGCGATCGCGCTCGAATCGAGTGTCGTGCGCATCATGCCGGTCGGCATACTCGAACCCTTGTGCCGCGAATACGCGGCGATGCAGCACGAACTGCTCGCGATCATGAGCGCGGAAATCGTGCGCGCGTCGCGGCTCGCGCTGATGCTCGGCACGATGCCCGCGCGCGAGCGCGTCGCCGCCTTCCTGCTCGATTTCTCGGAACGGCTCGATGCGCGCGCCTCGTCCGTCGGCGAACAGGCGAACGAACTGATCCTGCCGATGACCCGCGCGGATATCGGCAGCTATCTGGGCCTGGAGCTGGAAACCGTGAGCCGCACGCTTTCGAAGCTGCAACGCGAGGGCGCGATCGGGCTCAATGGACGGCAGGTGCGCATCGTGGATCGCACGATGCTCGAACATCACTGACGAACGTTCGTCGCTTTATCCGACCTACGCGCGCACCGTGAGCACGGCCGCGCCCGTGAGCCTGCCTTCACGAAGGTCGGCGAGCGCGCGGTTCGCCTCGTCGAGCGGATAAGGCGTCGTGTGCAGATCGAGATGAAACTGCCCGGCGATGTCCATGAACGCGCGCCCGTCCTCGCGCGTGAGATTCGCCACGGACATGACGCGGCGTTCGCCCCATAGCAACTCGTACGGAAACGAAGGAATGTCGCTCATGTGGATGCCGCCGCACACCACGGCGCCGCCCTTTGCCACTGCCTTGAGCGCGGCGGGCACGAGAGCGCCGGCCGGCGCGAAGATCAGCGCGGCGTCGAGTTCGTCGGGCGGCGTCTCGTCGCTGCCGCCCGCCCAGTGCGCCTTCAGGTCGAGCGCGAGCCGTTGCGCTGCGGTATCGCCCGGACGCGTGAACGCGTAGACCGAACGCCCCTCATGGTTCGCCACCTGCGCGACGATATGCGCGGCCGCGCCGAAGCCATAGATGCCGATGCGCTGCGCATCGCCCGCCATCGCGAGCGTGCGATAGCCGATAAGTCCCGCGCACAGGAGCGGCGCCGCTTCGACATCCGAATAACGCTGCGGCAGATGCAGGCAATAGCGCGCATCGGCGACGACACGTTCCGCATAGCCGCCGTCGATCGTATAGCCCGTGAAGCCGGGCGTATCGCACAGATTCTCGCGGCCCGCCGCGCAGTAGCGGCAGTGCCCGCATGTATGACCGAGCCACGGCACGCCCACGCGATCGCCGGGCGCGAAGTCCGTCACGCCAGCGCCGAGTTGCGCGACCGTTCCCACGATCTCGTGCCCCGGAATCACCGGCCGCTTCGGATGAGCGAGCTCGCCGTCGACCACATGCAGATCCGTGCGACACACGCCGCACGCATGAACGTCGATGAGCAGTTCGCCCGCGCGCGGCGTGGGATCGGGCACATCGAGCATTTGCAGAACGGGAGCGTTGCCGTCGAAAACCATTGCACGCATGAGTACGTCTCCTGAATTTGTCGATAGTGCAGTGCAGCGCCTTGCGTTGCGAGTGGATCGACATATCGTGCGCGTCGGCAATGCCGTGGGGCGCGCGAAGCCGGCGTGGTGCACGTATGCACGACCAGCGAGCGTCGATGTAACGTGACATCGCACGATGATGCGCCGCATTCATCGACCGTCGATCGCGCGGGCATGCGGCAATGTGCCTCCGATGCTTGTCTCCGAAGCGTCAGATTGTCGTACTAAACTAAAGCCATGCAGTTCAGAAGCGAAGCGGCATTTCGGCATCGGTCTTGCTTTATCGGTTCGACTGTCATCGCTGTTGCAGCGCGGCGCAATTCACGGTCGCATCGGCGATGGAACCCATTACATGCGCGGCGTTAAAACTTATCCGCCGCGCGCAGTTCGAACCTGTCATCGCGGTCCGTTTGGGCCGCGCAGTAACGCCTTAACAATACGCGCGGCGCAAGCCGCCATTCATCGACGACGCTCATGGCCAGTGCGAAAGTGCTGAGCGTCTCGTCCATCGAATCGTTTCATGGAGGATGACATGCGTATCACGGTCAAGCTGGATGGATTCGAAGGCGCTCAATCGGCGGCCTACGCCATCCTGTGGCTCGACAAGGAAACTCGCCGCTGGTCGCGCGAGGGCCACCAGGCGGTCGAAGTGCCGGACTGGGGAGGCTTGCGCTCAGGTTCGAACGGCACGATGATCTGCGGCCAGCAAGTCGGCGACCCGATCTGCGTGCTGGAACGCCTCGACGTCGACGCACCCGACGGCCCGTGCGAAGGCCTCGCCGGACGCGTGCTGTGGTATGCGGACGGCACGGCGACGAAGAGCACCGGACGCTGGCACGTGCAGTGCATCGACCGCGAACAGATCAAGGCGGAGCACGGCGTCTTCGCCGGCGAGGAGGGAATCTGATCGAAGTGCGGGAACGTCAGGGCTCGTCGCTCGGAAACGGTGTGAGCATCACGACGAACGACGCAGCCCCGACGAGAATCGCGAGCACGCCGTAATACATCACGGCCGTCTCGTCGAAGAGCAGGCCGCGCAACGAAGCATGAATGCCGCCCAGCGTCACGAACACGGCGCCCAAGGCCGCGACGATGCGCCCTTCACCATTGATCATGATGTTCTCCCGAGCATCGGACGGCGCTGGCCGCTCGCGTGGTCGCGGTTCGCGGCCACATCGGGTTTTATGCCGATATCGCGCCGGCATGATTTCATGGTCGTTTGCGCGGCGCGGCATGCGTTGACCTGCATCAACCTGCTTCGCCGGACGCTCCCGGCGATAACGATCGCTCGTTCTGGTGTTTTCCCTTGCCCCATTTCCGGCGCTTATATTGGTAGTATCAGGTGCTCGTCGCGCATTGGCATGGTTTCGCGCGCACGGCGCATGCTGCCCGGGTCATCCTCGCCTTTGCCCGCAAGAATGGCTCGCATTCGACCGACAGAACACTGGGGAGGCACGATGAATCAAAATTTCAGCGACCCGTTCAGCCAGTTTGCCGCCATGTTCCAGCAGTACCAGCTTCCGGGGTTCGACGTCACCGCGATCATGGAATCGCGGCGCAAGGATGTGGAAGCGCTCGCGGCGACCAACCGCGTCGCATTCGGCGGCATGGAAGCGCTGCGCGACAAACAGGTCGAAATTCTGCGGCGTACCTTGAGCGATCTGGAAAACATCGCAAAGCAATTCGCCAGTACGTCGACGCAACCTCCGTTCAACGCCAACGAAGTCGTGCAACGCGCGCTGCACAACGCGCTCGCCGACATGCAGGACATCGCGCGCACCACTCAGCAGACTCAGGCGGAAGCCTATGCGCTCGTCAGCAAGCGTATGGAAGACGCTCTGAAGGAACTGAAGGCGTCTATCGAGAAGCCCAAGAGCTAAGCCTCGCGCGTCTTTTACCAGGCCGGCGTCCGGTAACGGAGAGCCGGCCTTATTTCTTTCCCTGCGTCGTGATCTGGAAAATATCGACGGCCACGCGGTCGCGGCCGTACTTGCCCGTCAGCGCGGAAAGGCGTTTCTCGACCGCACGCAGATATTCGGGCTTCGCCTCGCTGTCGGGGCGCGCCGAATCGAAGAGCGGCGCGGGCGTGACCGTCAGCACGATCATCTCCGAACCGAATGGCTTGCCGACGACCCAGTCGCCCATCGTGCCGATGGTCGCCGTGTAGTTCGCCGGCGCCTGGTTGTCGCGCGAGCGCGTGTTGGGCAGCAGATGCACGACGCTGCCATCGAGCATGAAGTAATCGACGTTGACGTAAGACTCGAACGCCGGCGTCATCAGATCGATGATCAGCGGATCGCCTTCGATAAGACGCGTCGCGCGCGACCGCGTGTGCACCGACGCGGGCCTGCCCGACTGCCGGTTGGCCGTCCAGAACGGGCCGTACACCTTGAGCAGATCGCACTTGTCATCGGCGACCTGCTGCACGCCGAAGTTCGTGGTCTTCACGCCCGGCACGCGGCCGAGCGTTTCCTTCAGGCGCGCGAGACCGAATTTCTGCGACACGAAGCCCTGCACGTCGACGGTCTGATCGTGCACCGACGCGACGAGCGCCGAACACGGCACGCTCGCGAGCACGGGTGTGACGGCTGCCATCGTGAGTTCGGGAACGGGTGTCGGCGGCGCTGCGGGCGTGATCGCCACCGCGGAAGCCGGCGCCGCGTTCTCGGGCGCGTGCGTGGTGACCGAGCCCGTGGCGCTTCCTTCCGATGGGCGCGACGGCGCTTCGCGCGCGCTTTCCTCGCCGCGTCCCGACTGGTCGTAGAAGTAATAACCCGCCCCGGCGATCAATGCCGCCACGACCGCGGCCGCGCCGATCGCGAGCTTCGGCGCGCCGCCCTTTTTCTGCTTGCGGCCCGCGGACGGCGCGGCGTGCTCCTCGGCGATCTCTTCGAGGAATTGCGCGACGGTCGGTGTGCGCGCCTCGCGCTCGAACGCGAGCGCGGCCTTCAACGCTTTCCACTGTCTGTTGCCGAGATGCTCAGGGCGTTGCGGCTTCATGCCCGCGCTTCTCGCCTGCAGCGCGGGCACGCGGTCGAACGGATGTTTGCCCGTCAGCAGTTCATACGTGATGCAGCCGAGCGCGTAGATGTCGTCGCGCGGATCGGGTTCGCGATGCTCCATCATCTCCGGGCTCGCATACGCGGGTGTCATCGCGCCGAGACTGCCGGGGTCGAACACGGTCGCTTCGGTTTCTTCCTCGGGCCGTTGAATGACGCGCGAAATGCCGAAATCGATCACCTTCACTTCCGACGTGTCCGTCAGAAACACGTTGGGCGGCTTGAAATCGCAGTGGACAAATCCGCGTTCGTGCGCGTAGGCGAGCGCGTTGGCCATGCCCTTGAAGATCGGAAAGACCTCGGAGAACGGCATGCCCTTGAAATTCGGGTTCCGAAGCAATCGGGACAGCGGCTGGCCGGAGAGATATTCCATCGTCAGATAGACGATCTGGCCGTCGCGGTCGAAATCGTAAACAGTGACGATGTTCCGGTGCGCGAGCTGTTGCGCCTTGCGGGCCTCGCGCTGGAGCGCGATCAGCGATTTCGGATTGCCGCGGAACTGGAGATTGAGCACCTTGATCGCGACATACGGCCGCCGATCCGACGCTTCGAGCTTGCGCAGATCGAGCGCCTTGTACACGGTGCCCATCCCGCCGATGCCGAGACATTCCTCCAGCACGAAGCGGCTGTTGAGCGTGTCGCCGACGCCTTTCATCTGCTGATCGTGATCGACCATCACCTGCGTCGCCTGGCTACCGGTGCCGCTGCTCGGATCGCGTGACTGCGGCGGCGCAAAGCCGGGTGAGGTTTGCAGACGCGTCTCGTCGCGGCTCGCGGGGCCCGTGGGAGAATCGGCTTCCGGACGCATGCGCCCCGTATGCTCGATGCGGCGGCGGATGGCCGCATAGATGTCGGGAGGCAACGGTCGCGCCGCATGCTCCTCGTCGAGGATTTCCATGAGCCGCTTCGCCGGAGTCTGCTCGGTCGCCAATGCGCCGTCCACTCCTGCGAAGAACTCGTCGCGCGACCCGCCGTCGCCCCGAAAAGTACGAATCGCTTGCGCAAAACTTGTCATCTGTGCGTCGCGATGCGTCTCCAATCGATCGAAACTACTTGTAGTAACAAAACCCCGGTGCTCGTTCGATACTAGCCTTCACATGACGCTTTCGCAAATGGCGTTTTCGATCATGAGCGGCATCGCGCACATGTCGTTCGGAGACCGACACATCGGTGGCGAGTGTCGGCGCTGCGGCGGCAGATCGCGCGCCGCGTCATTGTTCCGATTATGGACGGCACCGGATAAAACGCTGGCAAATCATGGCCTTGCGCGATTTATCTGGGTACGTACCGCGCCTTGGCACGGCTTTCGCAATAGAAATAGCGAACGTCCTTGCGGCAGAAGGCATGCGCCTTTCGCCGCCATCGGCGTTTGCCGACCGAAGTATGGCGCGCCGGATCGTGGAGTCGGTCCGGCGCGGCAAGGCGGATTGTCTATACTCGACTACGACTCCCCATTCTGGAGGAAACATCCATGGCCGTCCTCAAAATCAGGGATCTCGCCGACAGCGTCGAACTCGACAGGCAGGCGATGCACACGATCGTCGGCGGCGCGCGTGAGGGCTCGCGGGCGTCGTTCCGCATCCGGCCGGCGTCGAACACGAATCGTGTCGTCGATTATCCGGGCGTGCCGGTGAAGGACGTGCCGGCCGCCCAAACCGGGCCGTTCACGACCAAGATCGTCACGAAGAAGTGACGTCGGCAATAGCGAGGGATCGCATCCCTCGCTGCTTCAATGGCGCACCGGCATGCCGGTGCCCGTCATCCCGCTTCCGAACGACGTACCCAGCGAACGCGCCGAGCGCTTGACGAGCGCGAGACGCACGCGCTCGCGCCCTTCTCCTTCGACATCGCCGAAATAGCGCGTCTTGCCAGCAACCACCGCGCCGACCGGCAGGCCGTCGAGATACAGCACACGATTGCCCGCGAGCGCCGGCACCTTCTCGCCCGGCAGCAAGGTGCCGACGAGATTGAGCGAATCGACCGCCGAAAGCGCGACGAACGCGCCGTCCTTCGGCCGCTTGCGCATGTCGCGCAGGAGCGGCACCGCGTCGGGCAGCGCGAACTGCTCGCCCGCCAGCCCGGCGACGAAGCGCCCGCCACGAATCTCGCCACGCGCTTCCAGCCGATGATAGACACGCAGCAGGTCGCGCCACGGCGGCAGCCATTGCGCCTCGCGTTCCAGAAGCCGCCAGAACACGACGCCATAGCGTCGCAACAGCGTCCGCGCGACGTGCTCGATATCGCCTTCCTCGCGCGCATCGTCCGGCTTCGCGCGGCGCAGGAGCGCCCAGCGCCCGGCATCGTCCATTCCGCCGATGAAGAGGCCGCCGCGCCTCGGACGACGCGCGAACGCGTTGCGCTTCGCCGCGGGCGCGAGCAGCGCGCGCAGCCCCGCGAAGCTGTCGGCGTTGACGAGCCCGAGCGCGACGAGTTCGCCGAGCGCGTCTTCGAGCTCGGTGCGCAAGAGACGCACGTCGCTAAGAAGCTCGTCGAAGAACATCGCGCCGTGGGCCTTCAGCGCATCGAACACGCGTTCGGCGCGCGACGAAAGCTGCGGCGCTTCGTCCGGGCGCATCAGCCCGTTCCACGCATCGAGATGACGGCGCGGCAGCAGGACGATCGGCGTGCCGCGCACCGGACCGCCCGACGCGCGCGAACGGCCCGCCGGGCGCGTCCACACGAGCTTGCCCGCGCGGCACAGATCGTCGAGCCACATGCCGGAATAATCGGCGATGCGCGCCGGCAGAATTTCATCCTCCCACGCGACGGCGGGCGCCTCGAATCCTTCGAGCTGCTCCAGCACGGCGCCCAGCGCATCGCGGCCCTCGCCATGCGCTTCGGGCGCGACGCGCTGCCATTCGAGCAGAAAGCGCATGAAATCCTGGCGCTCGACCGGCTCGATCTCGCGACGCAGCCGCCGCACCGTATAGCGATGAATCCGCGCGAGCAGATGGCGCTCGCACCATTCCTCTGCCTGCGCGCCCGGCGTGAATCGTCCGCGCATCACGTAGCCCTGCGCTTCGAGCCGCGTCAATGCCAGCGCGATCGCCGATGCGGGCAGCGCGAGCGGACGCGCGATCTCCGGCACCGTCAGCGGTCCGAATCCCGACAATCGTGCGCGCACGATCTCGACGAGCGCATCGTCGGGCGCCCAGGCGTCGTCGAAGCCGGGCGGCGGGTGCAGCGCGGGATGCATCGGCGCGTGCTCGTAGACGGCGCGCACGCACGCGAGACGCTCGACGGGTATCCACAACGCGTCGTGCTCCGCGATCCGCAGCCGCGTCGCGCGGCCGGAGCGAGCCAGCGCGTCGAGCCATGCGGGCCATTGCGGGTCGCGTTGCGCTTCGGTCTCGGCGATGCAGGCGAGCGTCGTCAGCGCCTCGTGCATTTCGTCGGCGCTCGTGACATCGGGCCAGGCTTCGTCGCGCACGCTCGCGATCGCCTCGGGATCGAGCGCGCCGAGGTCGTCCGCCGAGCGCGGATCGGTCCAGCGGCGCGCGAGCACGGCCTGCGTGCGGCGTTCCTCGATCGGCGCATCGTCGAGAAAAGCGTACGGACGCGCCGACAGAATCTCGGCGGCGAGCGGCGATGGCGCGGGCAGTTCGCGGGTGACGAGCCGCACTTCGCCCGCTTCGATACGCCGCAGAAGCGCGAGCCACGCGTCGCTGTCCATCGCGTCGTGCAGGCAATCGTCGATGGTCTGCTCGACGAGCGGATGCGCCGGCACGTCGCGCTCGCCCGCGATGTTCTCCGCGCACGCGACCTGATCCGGAAACACGGCCGCGAGCAGGTCCTCGCTTTTCATGCGCTGCAGTTGCGGCGCGACCTTGCGCCCGCCGGTGTAGCGCGGCAGCGCGAGCGAATTGGTCGCGTTCCAGCGCCAGCGCACGCCGAACAGCGGCGCGTCGAGCAGCGCCTGGATCAGCACGTGTTCCGCGCTCGCCGATTTCAGATAGCGCCACACTTCGTCGAGCGCGAAGCTGTGGCTGCCCGTCAGCGACAGCACGATCGCGTCTTCGGTCGCCGCCGCCTGCAATTCGAAGTTGAACGTGCGGCAAAAGCGTTTGCGCAGCGCGAGACCCCACGCGCGATTCACGCGGCTGCCGAACGGCGCGTGGATGACGAGCTGCGTGCCGCCGGATTCGTCGAAGAAACGCTCCATGACGAGCGTGTCCTGCGTCGGCAGCACGGTGAGCGCGGCACGCGAGCGCGCCAGATAATCGACGATCTGCCGCGCCGGTTCGTCACCGATGCCGCTTTCCCGCGCGAGCCACGCAACCGTGGAATCCACGCCGTCATCGAGCCGCGCGTCGATGTCCGCGCGCAGTCGGGAAATCGCGTGCGAAAGCTCGTTGCTGCGCCCCGGCGCCTCGCCGAGCCAGAACGGGATGTTCGGCGGCTGGCCGTTGGCGTTCTCCACGCGCACGCGCCCGCCTTCCACGCGCATGATCCGGTACGACGTATTGCCGAGCTGGAAGATGTCGCCCGCGAGGCTCTCGACGGCGAAATCCTCGTTCACCGTCCCGATCTGCAAGCCCTGCGGTTCGAGGATCACAGAGAAATCGGCGTTGTCGGGAATGGCGCCGCCCGAAGTCACCGCCGTCAGCTTGCCGCCGCGCCGGCCGCGCAGCGTGCGCGAGACGGCATCGCGATGCACGTAAGCCGCGCGCACGCCCTGCCGGCCGGTATAGCCTTCCGCGAGCGTGCGCAGCACGGCCTCGTAATGCGCGCGGTCGAGCATCGCGTACGGATACGCACGCGTGATGCGCTCGAAGAGTTCGTCTTCGCCCCACTCCCGGCACGCGACTTCGGCGGTGATCTGCTGCGCGAGCACGTCGAGCGGCGCGCGCGGAATCGTCAGCGCGTCGAGTTCGCCGCGCCGCACGCAATCGACAAGCGCCGCGCATTCGATCAGATCGTCGCGCGAGGTCGGAAAAAGCCGCCCTTTCGGCACGCCGCCGACGTGATGCCCCGAACGCCCGACGCGCTGCAAAAACGCGCCGATCGACCCCGGCGAGCCGATCTGGCAGACGAGATCGACATCGCCGATATCGATGCCCAGTTCCAGCGAAGCCGTCGCGATCAGCACCCGCAACTCGCCGCGCTTCAGCCGCTGTTCCGCGTCCAGCCGATGTTCCCGCGCGAGGCTGCCGTGATGCGCCGCGACCGCTTCCTTGCCGAGGCGCTCAGTCAAGTGCCGCGCCGCGCGCTCGGCCATGCGGCGCGTGTTGACGAAGACGAGCGTCGTGCGATGCTGTCCGGCGAGTTCCGCGAGGCGGTCGTAGACGCGCTCCCACATATCGTTCGACATGATCGCTTCGAGCGGCATCGGCGGGATATCGAGCGCGAGATCGCGCGCACGGACGTGGCCCACATCGACGATCTCGCAGGGCTCATTTTCGCCGACGAGAAACTTCGCGACGAGTTCGATCGGCTTTTGCGTCGCCGACAAACCGACGCGCACCGGCCGCTCGCCGCCCGCGTCTTCGCACAGCGCGTCGAGCCGCGCGAGCGAAAGGCTCAGATGCGAGCCGCGCTTGCTGCCCGCGACCGCATGGATTTCGTCGACGATCACCGTGCGCGCGGTCGAAAGCATCGCGCGGCCCGAATCGGATGAAAGCAGCACGTAGAGCGATTCGGGCGTCGTCACGAGAATATGCGGCGGGCGCTTTTTGACCGCGTTGCGCTCCTGCTGGGTCGTGTCGCCGGTGCGCACGGCCGCGCGGATCTCGGGCGCGGCCACGCCCGCTTCTCGCAGCGTCTGTGCGATGCCCGCGAGCGGCTCCTCCAGATTCACATGGATATCGTTCGACAGCGCCTTCAGCGGCGACACGTACACGACGCGCGTCTCGTCCGGCAGCGCCCCGCCGAGCGCGACGCCGTCCCGCACGAGCTCGTCGATGGCGGCGAGAAAGGCGGTGAGCGTCTTGCCCGAGCCCGTCGGCGCGGCGACGAGCGTCGAGCGGCGCGCGTGGACGAGCGGCCACGCGCGCGCCTGCGCGGCGGTCGGCGCGGGAAAACGCGAGCGGAACCAGCCGGCGACGGCCGGATGGAAGCCTTGCAGGGCGTCTGCCTCTGAAGCGGATTTTCGGATCATTCGGACATTCTATGAGTGCTTGAAAAATGGCGTACTGCGTGCGGTTTTCGGATAGTTCCCATCCGGACAAATCGGTCTTCGGGCGAAGCTAGACGGTTCGCTCAACCGAGCGGCTCTTAATGCGGCGCCGCCTCGTGCGCCGAAGCGCAATTTCCCATTCGCTCACAGCTTCCATGATCGTCATCAGCCTTCTTTTCGACCACGCGCCCGCGACGCTCGTCAACCATCGCCACTATGCGCGCGAGCACGGCTATCGCCACGTCGAGATCGACTTCTCCGAACTGTCCGGCAGCAGCGACCACGCCCGCTGGCTCTATAAGTACGAAACGCTTCTGCGCCATCTCGCGCAGGCCCAATCCAACGAAATCGTGCTGTTGCTGAGCGAGAACGCCGCCATCCTGCGCTCGATGCCGCTGCCCGAGATGATGGCGGGCCGCGACTGGCTCATCGTTTGCGTTGATTCCGAACTGCCGCAAACCGACGTCCTCATGTTCCGCAACACGCAGGCGGTCCGTGAGAAGGTCGCGGATCTCGTCGAGCGCTGCCGTTTCGGGGTCGTGCTGCCGGAACGCGAGGCCGGGTTGCTGCACGCGTTCACCGCATGCCCGTTCCAGCATCGCGTTGGCGATGATGTGCACTTCGTCCTCCCGGCAGCGCCCAACCTCGACAGCATCTGGGCCAAGTGGAAGGTGTTCTCCATCAGCGTTCGCGATGAGAAGCAGCATCGCCGCTTTCGCACGGCGCTCATCGAGCACATCAACGAGTGCCGCGTGCGCGGCCTGCCCTTTATGACGCTCGCCGACACCGGCGTGCGCGAAACGTCGACGCACAGCGTTGTCCAGCCGAACCGGCCGATTGCGCTCGTCGCGCTCTATACGCCGAATGTCGCGAACTACGGGCGCATCGCGGAGACGAACTTCACGCGCTACTGCGAGCGTCACGGCTACACGCTCTACGTCCATCGCGACATCCCGGCGCAACTGAACGACGGCAAGACTTCCGGCAACTGGTTCAAGGCCGCGCTGCTGCGCGAGTACCTGCCGGATCATCAATGGGTGTTCTGGCTCGACGCCGACGTGCTCATCAACGACATGAACCAGCGGCTCGAACCCTTCACGCACGGACGCGACATCGTGCTTGCGCGCGATGCGGGAACGTGGGCCTTCAACTCCGGCATCATGGGCTTCCAGCGCAATCAGCAAAACTACGACGCCCTGGCACGCGTGATAGATGAGTGCGCGAAACTGGAAGACAAGTCCGACGTCTACGCGAGCATGGGCGATCAAAGTCGATTCGTACAGACGTTGGAGGAGCGGCCGGATTTGCACGTGTCGTCCTTCATCGACATCAACACGCCGTGGATCTATCGGCGTCCGGACAGCTTCATGGTCCACTATATCGGTATGTGGAATGACAACCGGGCGCTTCTGATGGACCACGACCTGCGTCTCGCCGCGATGGAATGACGCGCCCTTATGATGTTTCGCGGCGCCCGGCCCGCGCCGCACCATCTTTGCCAACATAACGCCACAAACATTTCCGATCATTGAACGACGCGCAGGCCCCCGTCTTGCGCGAATCCGCACGCCCGACGCTCGACCAATCCTCCCACTCGCCAAGGAGACGCAATTGAACGACGACGTCCTTCGCACGGCCCCTCCGGAAACGCCCCTCGACGCCGACCTCCTCGCAAAGATCGACGCCTACTGGCGAGCCTGCAACTATCTGTCGGCCGGCATGATCTACCTGCGCGCGAATCCGCTGCTGCGCGAGCCGCTCAGGCCCGAGCACATCAAACGGCGACTGCTCGGCCACTGGGGCTCGGATCCGGGGCAGTCATTCGTGTGGGTGCATCTGAACCGGCTGATCAGGCGCGACGACCTGAACGTGCTGTTCGTCTCCGGCCCCGGCCACGGCGCGCCCGCGACGCTCGCCAATTCCTGGCTCGAAGGCCACTACTCGGAAATCTATCCTGATCGCAGCGCCGACGAGCGCGGCATGCTCAGGCTCTTTCGCGCGTTTTCGTCGCCGGGCGGCATCGGCTCGCACTGCACGCCGGAAACGCCGGGATCGATACACGAAGGCGGCGAGCTCGGCTACAGCCTCTCGCACGCGTTCGGCGCGGCGTTCGACAATCCGGATCTGATCGTCGCGACCGTCGTCGGTGACGGCGAGGCGGAGACCGGCCCGCTCGCCACGTCGTGGCATTCGAACAAGTTCCTCAATCCGGCGACCGACGGCGCTGTGCTGCCGATCCTCCATCTGAACGGCTACAAGATCGCCAATCCGACGATCCTCGCGCGCATTCCGCACGACGAGCTGGAAGACCTCTTCAAGGGCTACGGCTACGCGCCGCATTTCGTCGAAGGCGACGACCCGGCGAAGATGCACCAGCGCATGGCGGCGACGCTGGAACGCTGCGTCGGCGAGATCCGCGCCATTCAAACGAACGCGCGCGCCGATCCGCAAAACGTGACGCGCCCGCGCTGGCCGATGATCGTCCTGCGTACGCCGAAAGGCTGGACCGGGCCGAAGGAAGTCGACGGCCATAAGGTCGAGAATTTCTGGCGCTCGCATCAGGTGCCGATCGCCGATCCGGCCAGCAATCATCGCAATCTCGCGCTGCTGGAGGACTGGCTGCGCAGCTACCGGCCGGAGGAACTGTTCGATGAAGACGGCCGCCTGATCGAGACGCTGCGCGCGCTCGCGCCCGAAGGCACGCGACGCATCAGCGCGAATCCGCATGCGAACGGCGGCCTGCTGCGCCGGTCGCTGGATTTGCCCGATATCCGCGATTACGCGTTCGAGTTCAAGCGCGCGGCAAGCGTCTATCAGTCACCGACGGCCGTGCTCGCCACCTTTCTGCGCGACGTGATCCGTCGCAACATGACGAGCTTCCGTCTTTTCGGCCCGGACGAAACCGCCAGCAACAAGCTCGACGGCGTGTACGAAGCATCGGGCAAGCGCTGGCTCGCAGAAACGCTGCCCGAAGACGCCGACGGCGGCGCGCTCTCCATCGATGGCCGCGTGATGGAGATGCTCTCCGAGCACACGCTCGAAGGCTGGTTCGAAGGCTACGTGCTGACCGGCCGTCACGGCCTGTTCGCGACTTACGAAGCGTTCGTGCACGTGATCGACTCGATGTTCAATCAGCACGCGAAGTGGCTGGAAAAGGCGAAGAACGAGCTCGACTGGCGCGCGCCGGTGCCGTCGATCAATCTGCTTATCACGTCGCTCGTGTGGCGTCAGGATCACAACGGCTTCACGCATCAGGACCCCGGTTTTCTCGATGTCGTCACGAACAAGAGCCCGGGCGTCGTGCGCATCTATCTGCCGCCCGACGCGAACTGCCTGTTGAGCGTCGCGGATCACTGCCTGCGCACGCATGATTACGTCAACGTGATCGTCGCGGACAAGCAGCCGCACTTGCAGTATCTGAGCATGCGTGATGCGATCGTGCATTGCGCGAAGGGTATCGGCATCTGGGACTGGGCTTCGACGGATCAGGGTGCGGAGCCGGATGTCGTGATCGCGTGCGCGGGCGATATCGCGACGATGGAAGCGCTCGCGGCCGTCGAAATCCTGAAGGCGAATTGCGCGGATCTGAAGATCCGCTTCGTCAATGTCGTCGATCTCTTCAGGCTGTTGCCGGACACGGATCACCCGCACGGCCTGTCGCATCGCGATTTCGATTCGATCTTCACGCGCGACAAGCCGGTGATCTTCAACTTCCATTCATACCCCACGCTCGTGCATAAGCTCACGTATAACCGCACGAATCACGAGAACATGCACGTGCACGGCTATCGCGAGCGCGGCAACATCAACACGCCGTTCGAGCTCGCGATCATCAACGGCGTGGACCGCTATACGCTTGCGATCGACGTGATCGACCGCGTGCCGCGCATCGCCGGCAGCGGCGCGCATACCAAGGAATGGCTCAAGAATCAGATCATCGAGAGCGTGCGGTATGCGCATGAGGAAGGCATCGACCGCGACGAGATTCGTGAGTGGACGTGGAAGGATTGAGGCGGAGCGGATGAAAAACGCCCGGCGAACGAGCAACGTTCCACCGGGCGTTTTCACATTCGAGGCAGGCGCTGCGTCAGGCCTTCTGCTCCGAATGATCGCGCTGCCTGAGCGATTGCGGCAAGCCGAACAGCAGCAACAGCGCGCACACCACGCTCATCGCGCCGATCGCGTACAGCGCGGGCGTCGTGCTGCCCATCGTGTCGCGGATGCGGCCGACCATCACCGGACTCACGATGCCGCCGAGCTGTCCCAGCGTATTGATCAGCGCGATGCCGCCCGCCGCGCCCGCGCCGGTCAGAAGCTTCGGCGGCAGCGCCCAGAACGCCGGGATCGAAGCGATCACGCCCGCGCCCATCACGCCCAACGCGGCGATGAGAAGCGTCGTCTGCTTGTCGAAGATGCCCGCCGCGAAGAAGCCGATTGCCGCCATCACGAGCAGGATCGCCACGAACTTGCGACGCTCGCCCGAGCGATCCGACATGCGGCCGACCACGACCATGCAGATCGCGCCGCAGATGTACGGCACCGCCGTCAGGAGACCGATGATCGTCGGATTCTGCGTGCCCGCCGCGCGAATCAGGTGCGGCGCCCAGAAATTCAGGCCATACGACGCAATCTGAATCAGGAAGTAGATCAGGCCGAGCATCAGGAAGCCAGGCGTCTTGATCGCGCCGAACAGCGAATGGCCGGTGTCGGTATGCTGGCTTTGCGTCGAAATCTGACTCTTCAGATAGGTCTTCTCCGCGCCCGTGAGCCACGCGGCGTCATCGATGCGATCTTTCAGCACCTTCAGCACGAGCACGCCGAGCAGCACGCAAGGCAGGCCGCCAAGCAGGAACAGCCAGTGCCAGCCGGCAATGCCGAACACGCCGTTCATATGACCGAGCACGAGACCCGAAAGCGGCGCGCCCACCAGACCCGAAAACGCCGACGCGAGAAACAGCAGCGACGTGATGCGCCCGCGATAGCTCGCCGGGAACCACAGCGTCAGGTAGTACAGCACGCCAGGCGCGAAGCCTGCTTCCATCGCGCCGATGATGAAGCGCAATCCGTAGAACTGCCACTCCGTCTGCACGAACACCATCAGCGCGGTTGCGATGCCCCACGAGATCATGATGCGCGCGATCCAGCGCCGTGCGCCGACCTTGTAGAGCAGCATGTTGCTCGGCACTTCGAACAGCACGTAGCCGATCACGAAAAGACTCGCGCCGAGGCCGTAAGCCGTATCGGAGAAACCGAGCGTGCTTTGTAGCTGAAACTTCGCGAAGCTGATGTTGATGCGGTCGAAGAACGCGAATAGATAACACAGCATGATGAGCGGCATCAGCCGCCATGCCACCTTGCGGATGATGTCCGCGGTGTTTTCGGTTGTTTGCGGCTTGTCCGCCGCGCTTACGCTCAGATCGCTCATGATTGTCTCCAATGTTGTTCTGGTCTTTTGAATCAGATGGCCCGCACTTACTCGGGCACCGGATGCAGATCGCAATTGCGTCCCGCCTTCGCGACTTGTCCCGATACCTCGTGTCCGACGAGCGCGGGCAATGTGCGCGACAGCGCGATCAGCTTTTGCAGATCGACGCCTGTCGGGATGCCCATCTCCTCGCACATGTTCACGAGGTCTTCGGTGCAGATGTTTCCCGATGCGCCCGGCGCGAACGGACAGCCGCCGAGACCGCCGAGCGCGGCATCGAAGCGGCGCGCGCCGGCGTCGTAGGCGGCGAGGACGTTGGCGAGGCCGAGACCGCGCGTGTTGTGAAAGTGCAGCGTCAGGTCCGCGGCGGGCACGTCTTCGAGCACCCGCGTAACGAGCCGCGCGACCTGGCGCGGATTCGCCATGCCGGTGGTGTCGGCGAGCGTGATGCCGGCGATGCCCATTTCCCGATAGGTCCGCACGATCGACACGACGCGATCCTCGTCGATGCGCCCTTCGAACGGACAGCCGAACGCGGTGGCCACGGTGGCGTTCAATGCGACCTTCGAAGCAGCGCGCTCGACGAGCCGCACGACATCGCCGAACCCGGCCAGCGACGACTCGCAGCTCATGCGCATGTTCGCGCGGTTGTGCGTCTGGCTCGCGGACATCACGAGATTGAGTTCATCGGCACGGGCAGCGAGCGCGCGTTCCGCGCCCTTCACGTTCGGCACGAGCGCGACATAGATCACGCCCGCTTCGCGCCGGATGCCGTTGAACACCGCGTCGCCGTCGCGCAGCGCAGGAATCGCCTTGGGCGACACGAACGAGCCCGCTTCGATACGCGTGAAGCCGCACGTCGAAAGTCCGTCGATCAGCGCGATCTTGTCTTCGGTCTCGACCCATTGCTTTTCGATCTGCAAGCCGTCGCGCGGCGCGACTTCCTGAACGATCAGTGGTTCTTTGTATGCATGATTCATTGAACCGCTCCTTCGGCACGCAGCCGCTGCACTTCATCGGCGTGAAAGCCGAGCGATTCCAGCACCGATTGCGTGTGCTCACCGAGCGCCGGACCTTGCCAGCGCACTTCGCCCGGCGTGTCGGAGAGCTTCGGCACGATGCCGGGCATCTTCACCGATGCGCCGCCCGGCAAGTCCGCCTGCAGCAGCATGTCGCGCGCTCGATAGTGCGCATCGTCGACGATGTCCGCGACCGAGTAGATGCGGCCCGACGGCACTTCCTCGCGTTCGAGCGTCGCGAGCACGTCGTCCATGGAGTGATGCGAGGTCCAGGCGGTGATCGCTTCGTCGAGCATCGCGCTCTGCTTCACGCGGCCGTCGTTGTGGGCAAGCGCGGGATCGTCGGCGAGATCGGGGCGGCCGATCACGTGCATCAGGCGCCGGTAGATCGGATCGCTGTTGCCCGCGATCACGACGAAGCCGCCATCTTCCGTGCGATACGTGTTCGACGGCGCGATGCCCGGCAACGCCCCGCCACTGCGCTCGCGCACATGGCCGAGCAGGTCGTATTCGGGGACGAGGCTTTCCATCAGGTTGAAAACGCTTTCGACGAGCGAGACATCGACAACTTGTCCATCGCCCTGACCGGTCTTCACGCGCAGCACCGACATCAGCGCGCCGATCACGCCATGCAGCGACGCGAGCGAATCGCCGAGGCTCACGCCGACGCGCGCCGGCAGGCCTTCGGCGTCGCCCGTCGTGTAGCGGATGCCGCCCATCGCTTCGCCGATCGCGCCGAAGCCCGGCCGATCGCGATACGGGCCCGTCTGGCCGTAGCCGGAGATGCGGACCATCGTGAGCTTGGGATTGATCGCGTGCAGCACGTCCCAGCCAAGGCCGAGCTTTTCGAGCGCGCCAGGACGCATGTTTTCGATGACGATGTCGGCATCCACGGCCAGCCGCTTGATGACGTCCGCGCCTTCGGGCGACTTGAGATTCACGCACACCGATTTCTTGTTGCGCGATTGCAGATACCACCAGAGCGACGTGCCCTCGTGGAGTTTTCGCCATTTGCGAAGGGGATCGCCGCTGTTTGGCGCTTCGATCTTGATGACTTCCGCGCCGAACTCGGCCAGCATGCGCGCCGCGAAAGGCGCTGCGATCAGCGTGCCGATTTCGATGACGCGAATGCCTTGAAGGGGTCCGCTCATGGTGCCTGTCTCCTGATTTGTACTGTGGAGACAAGCTTATTGGCGAACGCTCGTGGGCGTCCAACCGCATTTCGGCAAGGATCGTTCGTGGAATGCGAACGGTCGTTGGGGGGCGTGGTTCGGAGACGTTCGGTTTTTCGCCGGATCCCGGTTTCGCGGTGGTCTATTAGCACTGCCCCTCCCCGGGGCGGGGGTCACTTTCTTTGCTGCTGCAAAGAAAGTAACCAAAGAAAGCAGCTCGTTTAGGCCCGCGGTCACACGCACGTTAGCCACGCTTGCCAGCCGCCCGTGGAACTCGCCTAAGTGGCGCCCTCGAAAGCCCAATCGTGCTTGGCTCGCGCACGGTCTGCCGCCCGAGACGATTCAGCGCGCTGGTTCAGCACGAAATGGCTTCGGCACAGCGCTACGCGCTGCCGTTGGGGATGCGAGGGAAACCGTCGAGAAGAAGCGCGCGCCGACCCGATTGACCGGTCGGCCGCGAAGCGGGCCGGAGCTATTTGGTGCTGAACCAGTTTGTTCTGTGGTGCGATGTGTCAGACCGTGCGCGAGCCAAGCCCGGCAAGTCTCTCGAGGGCGACACTTAGGCGAGTGCCACTTCCGGCTGGCAAGCATGGCCAACGTGCGTGTGACCGCGGGCTTAAACGAGCTGCTTTCTTTGGTTACTTTCTTTGCAGCAGCAAAGAAAGTGACTGCCGCCCCGCACAGGGGCAGTGCTAATAGACCACAGCGAAATCGGGATCCAACGAAAAACAACCAGCAAAAGCGCCAACAACAACCTCTACCCCCGCGCTTCGACGGTCCGCAAATGCTCGAACAGCAACCGACTCACAGGCGAGAGCGCGTCCGAATCCCGCACGACGATCACGAGGCTACGCGCGGCCCATTCGTCATCGAGCGGCACAGCCGCAAGCCCGAGCTGACGGCCCATCGCTTCGAACACCTGCAACGGCAGCACGCCCACGCCCATGCCGGCCTGCACCATGCGGCACACGGCATCGAAACCGGGCACATGGATGCGCAGCCGCAGCGCACGCCCCGCCTGTCGCGCCGCGAGATGCGTGCGCATATTGATTGAGCTGGCCGAATGCAGGCCGATGTGATCGAAATCCAGCGTCTCAGCGAACGCGACGCTCGCGCGCTGCACCAGCGGATGATCGCCGGGCATGACGAGCGCCAGCCGATCGTGACGGTAATGCGCGCTTTCGAGTCCGCGCGTGTCGGCATCGCCGGAACAGATACCGAGATCGACGAGACTGTCCGCCACGCCCTCCACGATACCGCCGCTCGGCCGCTCTTCGAGATCGATCTTGATCTGGTCGTGCACGGACGAAAACGCGCGCAAATCCTCCGGCAGGAATTCGACGATCGCGGACAGGTTCGCCATCATCCGCACATAGCCCCGCACGCCGCTCGCATGTTCGGCGAGTTCGATGCCGATGTTCTCGACATCGCGCAATACACGCCGCGCGTGATGAAGCAGCGTTTCGCCCGCAGGCGTCAGTTGCATGCCGCGCGCCTTGCGCTCGAACAGCACGGCGCCAACGGCCTGCTCCAGTTCGAGCAGCCGCTTGCTCGCCGCCGACACCGCGATCGCCTCGCGCTCGGCCGCGCGCGTGAGCGTGCCCTCCTCGAATACCGCGAGAAAGAGTTGCAGCGTCGTGAGATCGAGGCGTCTGAGGAGGTTTCGCGTGGCCATCGGCGGACGTGTGGGAATCAGCGGGCGTATTTGAACGTGCCTTGCGCGCTCGCGATCATCACGCGATCGTCGACCCACGCCTCGCCGCGCGCGAAGTACACGGAGCGTCCCTGCCGCTCGAGAAAGCCTTTCGCGACGACCTTGTCACCGATGCCGCGATCGAGATAGTTCACGGTCAGCGAGAGCGTGAAGCCGTGCACGGGCGCGTCGCCCGTCGTGAAAAGGCCCGCGTAGCCGCACGCCGCGTCGAGCAGCGTGGCGATCGCGCCGCCCTGCAGGATGCGCTGCCGGTTCAGATGTCCCGCCTGGATCGGCATCGTGAATTCGGCATAGCCCGCGCGCCATTCGGTGAAGGTCGCGCCGAGCGCTTCGAGAAACGGATTGTCCAGATCCAGATTCGCCACTTCTGCTCCTGATTGCGTGCGTTTGCGAGCGATTGTGCCATCGCCGGGCGCGGACTGCCGAACGGATCGAACGCCTTGCAGAATGCGCCGTGCATGAAAAAACCCGCACACGGCGGGTTCTATTTACAAATCAACGATTATTTCCGTTTGACAACGCACACAAGAATCACCACGCCGGCTTGATTAAACCGGCATTATGCGTTTCATGAAGCTTCTTCATGAATAGCGCCGTGCGCATTTTCATGCGCTTTTATGTGCGCCGTGAAAAACCGTGTCACGCGCGCAACACTTGCATTAAGTCGTCAGTTATAACCACGAATCACGCAGGAATTTTTTTCCTCTTCCGTCTTTGCGAAACGTCCGCAAATTTCGGCGACATATTCCGGTGCCGCGGATACCTGACTGGAACGATGCGACACAGTAACGCTCGTGTCCGGCGGCAGTTCGCCGTCGTCGATCCAGGCATAGAAATGCGCGCTCGTATTCGCTTCCATGTTTTGTCTCCTTTCTGTGAAGCGCGAAGAAAAAAGCGTCTCGATGGTTCCAGAATGCGCTTATCGAAAGCCTGTGGCCCTAGTGGATTACGTTGATGGACTTCGCACGCAAGCGTGACGATGATGATAAGAATGCCCGTTCGAAACGCATCCCGGCCAGTTTTCTACCCGCCTGTCTATTTCGTAGCTAAAAAAATGCCCGGTGCAAAAGACCGGGCAGACTTAAATGATCCGTTATGGAAAGCGGCGTTTCCAGGTCATCTATCAGTTATACGACATTCTTTTCGATGATCGGCCGGCCTTCGAGCACGCGTGTCCAGTCCAGCGGCGATAAATCGAGCGTCTCGTAACGGCCGCGCAAAATCAGTTCGCTCACGCCGCGTCCCGTCGCCGGGCCTTGTTGCAGGCCGTGGCCGCTGAATCCGTTCGCGAAAATGCAATTCTCCAGATCCGGGTGGAAACCGATGATCGCGTTCTGATCGAGCACGTTGTATTCGTAATAGCCGGACCAGCAACGCTCCACCCGCAACGCCTCGAATTCCGGCACGCGATGCGCGAGCGTCGGCCAGATCACATCGTCGAAGAGCGCGTGATCGACTTCGTCGAGCGGCAGATCGTCGGGATCGTTGTCCGCCGAGGGCGACGTGCCGCAGATATACGTGCGCCCTTCCGGACGGAAATAGACGCCGGTCGGATCGATCAGCAACGGCGCGCGTTCGAGCTTCGCCGGCGACGATACGTTGAAGATGCTGCGCCGGCGCGCGTACACCGGAATGTCGATGCCGAGCATGGCCGCGATCGCGCGCGACCACGCGCCCGCCGCATTGACGACGACATCGCACGGATACGTTTCGCCGTTGGCCGCGCGCACGGTGCTCGCGCGCCGTCCTTCGCGTTCGATGCCGACGACTTCCGTCGTCACATAGCGCGCGCCGAGCGACTGCGCCTTGCGCCGCAGAGCCTGCACGAGTCCGTAGCCATCGAACCAGCCTTCGCCGCTCTCGCCGAACGCGCCCGCGGCGAGATCGTCCGTATTGAGCCACGGAAAGCGCGCATGCAGTTGCGCAGGATCGAGCAGGCTGATGTCCGCGCCGAGTTCGCGTTGCAGCGCGTGGTTCTCGCGCAGCGTTGCCGCGCCTGCCGGCGTCGCGAGAAAGAGATAGCCGCCTTCGTGCAGATCGATCGACGGACGTTCGCCATTCACTTCGAGCCGTTCGCCGATCGAGCGCAGGAAGTCGATGCCGAAGAGCGACATGCGCACCGAAAGCGGCGTCGAGAACTGCTGCCGGATCGAGGCGGCCGAGAGCGCCGACGACGAGCGCGCGTAAGTCGGATCACGCTCGATCACCGTCACCTGCACCGTCGGGTCCGATGCGCGCAGGAAGTACGCCACCGAACTGCCGATCACCCCGCCGCCCACGATGACAACGCTTGAACTCACATCGCCCTCAGCTCAGATTGAAGTCGATGCCCTGCGCCAGCGGCAATTCCGACGAGTAGTTGATCGTGTTGGTCGCGCGGCGCATGTAGGCCTTCCACGCATCCGAGCCCGATTCGCGTCCGCCGCCGGTTTCCTTCTCGCCGCCGAATGCGCCGCCGATCTCCGCGCCGCTCGGCCCGATGTTCACGTTGGCGATGCCGCAATCGCTGCCCGATGCTGACAGGAAGCGCTCGGCCTCGCGCAGATCCGTCGTGAACGCGCACGACGACAGACCATGCGCGGCGGCGTTGTTCGCGGCGATGGCTTCATCGAAGTCGGAATAGCGCATCACGTAGAGGATCGGAGCGAAGGTTTCCTTCAGCACGACATCCGTTTGCGACGGCATTTCGACGAGCGCCGGGCGCACGTAGTAGCCGTTTTCCTGGCCCTTCACGGTGACGCGCTCGCCGCCAGACACCTTGCCGCCCTCGCCCTTCGCCTGCTCCAGCGCGTCCTGCATGCGCGCGAATGCCTGCGCGTCGATGAGCGGGCCCATCAGCACGCCCTGCTCCAGCGGATTGCCGACCGGCACCTTCGCGTAGAGATCTTTCAGGCGCGCGACGGTTTCGTCGTAGATGCTGTCATGCACGAAAAGACGCCGCAGCGACGTGCAGCGCTGTCCCGCCGTGCCGACCGCCGAGAACAGGATGCCGCGCAGCGCGAGATCGCGATTGGCGGTCTGCGAGACGATGCCCGCGTTGTTGCCGCCCAGTTCGAGAATCGAGCGGCCGAAACGCTCCGCCACCGCGACGCCGACCTTGCGGCCCATTTCCGTGCTGCCCGTCGCGCTGACGATATCGGAGCGCTTGTCCGCGACGAGCGCCGCGCCGACTTCACGCCCGCCGATGATCACCGACGCGAGACCCGCCGGCGCCGAGCCGAATTCCTCGATGGCGTCACGGAGAATGCGATCGACGGCGAGCGCGGTGAGCGGCGTCTTCTCCGACGGCTTCCACACGACCGCATTGCCGCACACGAGCGCGAGCGCCGCGTTCCACGACCACACCGCGACCGGAAAATTGAACGCCGAGATGATCGTGCACACGCCGAACGGATGCCACGTCTCCGCCATCCGATGGCCGGGGCGCTCGGACGCGATCGTCAGGCCGTACAACTGGCGCGAGAGACCGACGGCGAAATCGCAGATGTCGATCATTTCCTGCACCTCGCCCAAGCCTTCCTGAAGAATCTTGCCCGCTTCGAGCGACACCAGGCGGCCGAGCGCCTTCTTTTTCTCGCGCAGGCGATTGCCGAGCAGACGCACGAGCTCGCCGCGTCGCGGTGCGGGCACGTTGCGCCACGTGGCGAACGCGGTGCGCGCGGCGCCGAGGGCGGCGTCGACGTCGGCGGTGGTGTTCTGCTTCACCCGGCCGATGACTTCGCCCGTGATCGGTGAAGTCACGGCGATGTCGCCATCGGTGACGAGGCTCGCGATGCCGAGGTCGGAAAGAATCGATTGTGCGTTCACGATGGGAGTCCTTTTGAAGCGGTGCGTTCTTCAGATCGAAGTTTCTGATAAGAAACTTTCGTAAGTCCGGCCACTATACGCGCTGCCGCCGTCGCTCACAACAGCGGACAATATTGGGGTTGTCACCAATGCGGGCGGCCTTTTGCGGCGGTAGATTCGGGTTGTTTCGCGGCGTCGCTCAGCATTCTGGCGGCGCTCGCGCGATGTTATGATCGGAAACAAAACGATTCTCCTATGCCTAGCCCCAGCACGAAAAATTCGCCCGAACAATCCGCATCCGATCTCGGACGCCGGGTGAAACGCGCACGGCTCGCGCATGATCTGACGCTCGAAACCGCGAGCCGGCTTTGCGGCGTATCGCGGTCGGCGCTGTCGAAAATCGAAAACGGCTTGATGTCGCCGACTTTCGACGTGCTCCAGAAAATCGTGCGCGGGCTGCAGATCGACCTTGCCGAACTGTTCGGCACGGCGCCCGCGCCGAACGCAAGCGGCCGGCGCGCGCTCACGCGCCGCGACGAGGGGCAGCGCCACGCGTATCGCGGCTATCAGATGGAATTGCTCGCAACGGAGCTCGCACACAAGGCGATGCTGCCGTTTCGCATCCGCATTTCGGCGCATACGCTCGATGCATTCGACGACTGGGGCCGTCACGAAGGCGAAGAATTTCTCTACGTGATGAGCGGCAGCGTGTGCCTCTACTCCGAACTCTACGCGCCGACGCATCTGAATGCCGGCGACAGCATCTATTTCGACAGCCGCACCGGCCACGCGGCCATATCGACGAGCGAGGAAGACGCCGAAGTGCTGTGGATGGCGACAGGCGGCGGCGTACCGGCGCCATCGTCAACCGCTGCCGACGCGGTGGACGCGGGCTGACGCCGTTATCGCACGGCGAGACGCATCGGCATTTCGCTCGGGACCGCGGTGAACGTGCAAATCTCGCGGATATCGGCGGGATTCGTGGCGAGCCGGGCGGTAAAGTTCGCCGTCAGCATCGACACGACGAGGCGCATCTCCACCGCCGCCAGATGCCGCCCCGGACACACACGCGGCCCCGCGCCGAATTGCAGATAGGCGCGCGGTTCATGCGCGCCGCGCTGTGACGCGCTTTCATGCCGATGGTCGTGCAGCCATCGGTCGGGGTCGTAATGCTCGGGATCGGCGTAGTTGTTCGGATCCATCATCGCGGGACGGTTGAGCATGAACATCTTCGTGCCCGCGGGCAAGCGAACGCCCTGCAGCCGCACTTCCTCGAGCGGTTCGAACGACAGATACGGCGCGACCGGATGCAGACGGCTCGCTTCCGTGCACACCGCTTCGCACAGGTCGAGCTCGCGCATCGCGCCATAGCTCGGGCACACCGGCGAGTCGCCCAGCACGCCCCGCGCGGATGCGGCGACGCGCGCCTGCAACGCATCGTCGGAGCCGAGAAAGAGCAGCGCCCATGCGATCGACGTCGCCGTCGTCTCCTCGCCCGCGACGAGCATCGTCAGCACGTTGGCGGCGACTTCGTCGTCGGTGATGCCGGAGCCGGGCGCATCGCGCAGGGCGAGCATCGCTTCGAGCAGATTGCGCGGCGCGTGGGCCGTGTCGCCGAGCGGCGTCGCGCACGCTTCGGCCGCCGCTTCCTCGCGCATGCGGGCGCGTGCTCTCGCCATCAGTTCGCGGATGTGACGATGCACGTCGATCAGCGCTTCATCGAACTTGCGGTCGCGCGGGAACTTCACGTAGTGCCAGTAGGCGAAGGGCGCGTTCACGCGCGCCATCAGCATCGGCAGCAGCATCGCCAGTTGCTCCTGGATCAGCACGCGCTCGTTTTCCAGCGTGTTCGGATCTTCGCCGAACGCGAGCGCGCTCGTGACATCGACCGTGAAGCGCTTCAGATCGTCTGTCATGTCGACCACGCGCCCCTCGCGCGCCGCGGCTTCCCAGCGCCGCCGCAACCGCTCGGTGATCGCGGCGAGCGTAGGGTAAAACGCCTTGATGTGGGGAATCGACAGCGCCTGCATCACGAGACGGCGCTGCGGCTCCCAGGCCGCGCCCTCGATCGAGAAAAGCCCGTTGCAGCCGAACTCTTTCAGGATATTTTCGATGGGCGCATAGCGGCGGTAGCGATGCGGCCGCTCGCGCATCACGGCGTGGGACAGTTCGATGTCGTTCCAGACCGTGACGGGCGTCGTGCCGAAGCGGAACACGTAAGGCGTGCCGAGTTCGGCAGCCCAGCGTTCGAGCGTCAGATGGTGCGTGGCGGGCGGCAACTGATGCAGGTTGCCCAGGAGCGGCAGGCCGCGCGGCGACGGCAGGTCATCGATTTCACGCAGGGACGTGGTGATGGGCGCCGCGTTCATGATCGGCCTCGTGTGGGCTTGATCTGTGGAGGATAGTGCAGGAGCGCGGGATGGGGTGTCTTATCCGTCAGCGTCAAGTGCTGACTCACTGCGACCGTCACTCATTCGAACGGATAGCACTGTCTTGCATGCAGCACATTCAGCACTTCGATGCGGTCTGACATTACCGCGTAAACGACGATGTAATTCGGGTGAACGACAATCTCACGAGTCCCCAGAATACGACCATTGCGATACAGATAGGGTGCGATCGCAGCAGATTGCGGTGCTGCTTCAATCGCGCTCTTGATTGCTCGTGCAGCGGACGGGTTGCGTTCGGCGATATAACGGATGATCTGCAGGAGGTCGAGGCGCGCGGTTTGAGTCCATACAATCTGGAACGTCAAGCGGCCCTCGACTTGTGACGTTTCTCGGCCTCAGTGATGACCTTTTCCACTTCGGCCATCACCTGGTCATGCGGCACGCGCGGCCGCGTATCCGCCATCGAGCGTCTTACTTTCTCCCGAAACCACTGGTCATAAGCTTCCGCTTCCTCAACAGTGGCGAATTCAGAGACGATCGGATCGAGTGGAGTAGGCATTTCAAATTCTCGTTTCATAGTGAAAACGATGATAACGCAGGCGTTTCCCGCCCGTCACCTCGTCCGTCCGGCCGATTGCGCGTAGCATCAAGTCACGTTCACGTTCTTCTTTTTCACCTTCCCCACCGCAACCGCTTCCTCCGTCTTCACCACCGGCCGCTTGAAATAAGGCGAACTCAACGTCGCCGCGCCCATGTCCGATGCCGCTTCCAGCAGCGCCGGCGCAAGCTCCTTCAGCCGTGCGTCGGGCAAACGGCTCGTCGGGCCAGCGAGACTCACGACCCCGACGACCACACCGGTCACCGGATGATGAATCGGCGCGGCCATCGACGTCATGCCGGCCTCGTACGTCTCGCTCGCGATCCCATAGCCGCGCTCGCGGGCCGCCTGCAGGTCCGCGAGAAATTGCGCAATCGTCTTCGGCGCCTTCGGACCGCCCGCGCCCGGCTTGCCCAGGCCGCCCTGCTTCGACACGAGTTCGAGCGCTTCCTCGTCCGTGAGCGACGACAACCATGCCTGCCCGCTCGCCGTGCAATGCAGCGGCGGCTGGCTGCCCATGTCGGGGTCGTAGCGCAGCCCGGACTTCGCGCCCTGCGCCTTGCCGACGAACGTGATGTGATCGCCCTCGACCACGCCGAGGCGCGCCAGTTCGCCCGACTGCGCCGCGAGCCGGTCGAGCACCGGCTGCGACACATCGAGCACGCCGCCGGTCGACAGATAGATGAGCGCGAGCGACACGAGCTTCAGCGCGAGCATGTACTCGCCGTGATCCTCGTCCTGCCGGACATAGCCTTCGTCGATCAGCATCGCGAGCAGCCGGTGCGTGCCGCTGCGCGGAATGTTGAGCGTATCGGCGATGGCGGCGAGCTGCATCCGCCCGCCGTTTTTCGCCAGCAACTCGATGATCGACAACGCCCGCTCAAGATTCCCTGCCATCTTTCAGTCTCTCGAAGTTCCGATGCGGCATGAGTAGAACACGATTCCACCTCGGAATTCAACCGGCACGCATCAATGTTCGGCGTAGGTCTCCTCAAGCACCGCGAGCGTCGCGTCACCCAGACGCTTCGCCCGAGTCAGCGCGTTCGCGGTCTTCGCCCATTGGTTCATCGGCACTTCGATCGAGAGCGGCAAGCCATCCGGCAACGCGCGCAGGATGCCCGCGAGATCGATCCCGCCCTCGCCCGGAATCATGCGCTCGGCACGCGCCTGATAAAGCAGCGTGTCGAGATCGGCCGGACGCTCGGCGGGCGCATCGCAGAACTGCACGTAGCCGAACCATTCGCGCGGCAATTCGCGCAGCGTTTCTGTCGACGATCCCGCGCGGTCGAAATGAATCGGATCGACGATCAGGCCCGTGTTCGCGCGCTCTGCCGCCCTCACGATGCGCGCGCCCTGCACGATGTCCTTCGCGTCGGTCCAGGGCATCGGTTCGAGCGACGGGGACAGGCCATACGGTTTCGCGAGATCGCAGAGCGCCGCGAGCCGGTCGGCGGTGCGCGCCTCGTCGGGATCGTTGCCCGCGACGAGCACGTAGCGCGCCCCGAGCGCCGCGGCGGTTTCGAGCATCGGCTCGTAATCGGCGACGTTCGTGTCGGGCTTGAGGCGCAGGATTTCGGCATCGAGCACGCCGATTCCGGTGTCTTTCAACGCCGCGAGCGTTTCGCGCCTCAATGGCGTCGCGCCGACGATCTCATGGCGCACCTCGGTATCGGTCGCCGGCAAGAGCCGCAGGCCGACGAAATCGTAGCCCGCCTGCGCCGCGCACTCGACCATCTGCGGCGGCGTCAGTTCGAGAACCGTCAGCGCGGACAAAGACAGCTTGCGTCGTGACATCGATGTCTCCAATTAGCGCAGCGGCGAGAACGGCGCGGGCATGTAGATGGTCGATTCCATCGTCGTCAGATGAGCCGGTCCGCCCTTCGGCGGCCAGATGCCGTCCTTCACGGCTTCCGCGCGAATGCGCGAGCGCTCGTCGACACTCTTGTACGGCCAGATGTTGAGAAAGCGCGGCACGGTGCCATCCAGCGCGTACATCGCGCCGATGAGCGGCGAGCGCGTCGTGCGCTCCGGCACGGCGTTCTTCCATGCATCGATCGTATGTTGCAGGCTCGCGAGCTTCGTGCCGTAGACGCGCATCTCGTAGATGCCGCCGTGTACCGCGGGCTCGATCGGCGGCAGAAACGGAAAGAGCGCGTAGCTGCTCACTTCGACATCGGTGATGAATTCGCCGCAGCCGAACGGATTGCCTTCGAGCAGCAGGCGCTGGCGCTCCTTGATCAATGCGACCTCCGATTCGAAGCCGCGCAGCACCATGACCTTGCCGAGCGCGCCGATATCCGAATACCAGCAGCCGAGCAGCTTCGAGCCGGCTGCATCGCCGCTCGCCTTGATGTTCTCGAAGACTTGCGCGTTCGCGCCGATCTTCACCGTCAACGTGACTGTGTCGTACAGAGTCATTGCAGAGTCCTTGCCTGTTTGAAGTTGGAGAGATTCGTGATGTCGACGCGGGCCGGTTCGGCCAGTTCGAGACCCGCGAGATAGCCGAAGGTCATCGCCGGGCCGAGCGTGATGCCGCCCGCGGGATAGTGGCCGCCCATCATGCTCGCGGCGTCGTTGCCGACCGCGTAGAGGCCGCGAATCGGCGTGCGCGATTCGTCGAGCACGCGCGAGCGCGCATCCGTCGAGAGTCCGGCGAAGGTGCCGAGGCTGCCCGGCACGAGCTTCACCGCGTGAAACGGGCCATCGGCGATCGGCGCGAGACACGGATTCGGCGTGTGCGATGCATCGCCCTGCACGCGGTTGTACGGCGTCGAACCCTTGTGGAATTGCGGATCGAAGCCGTCTTTCGCGTAGCCGTTGTACGTGGCGACGGTATCGGCGAGGCCGCGCGCATCGATGCCGCATTGCTGCGCGAGCGCTTCGAGCGTCGGCGCGGATTTCAGATAACCCGAGCGCTCATACGGGCCGAGCGGGAACGGAAACGGCTTCGCGAAACCGAGGCCATATCTGCGCTGAAACCGATGATCGCAGACGAGCCACGCGCAGGCTTCCTCGCCCGGCGCCGTGGTGCCGATCAGCGCGGAGATGAAGTCGTAGTACGACGACGCCTCGTTCGTGAAGCGCCGGCCCGCGCGCGTCACAGCGATCACGCCCGGCTTCGCGCGCTCGATCAGATGCGGAAACGCGGCCGCATCGCCCTTGGCCTTCGGCACGAGCGAAACCGGCGCCCATGCGGCGGGCGCTTCGAGCGACGCATCGAAATGCGCGCCGGCCGCTTCGCCGATACGAATGCCATCGCCGGTATTGCTCTTCGGCGCAGCCGACCAGTGCGGCGCATACGGAAACGTCTCGGCCTGACGCTTCGCGTCGTGCGGATAACCGCCGCACGCGAGCACGACGCCGCGCCGCGCGCGCACTTCATGCATCACGCCGTCGATCTCGACGCGCGCGCCCGTCACGCGATTCTCCTCGCGCATGAGCGACACCGCGCGCGCGCCGGTGCGCAGATCGACACCGCGATCCGCCGCCGACTTCAACAGGCGCGCGACGAGCGCATTGCCGTTCACGAGGTGCATCGAACGGCGATAGCGCAGCATGTGCCACGCGAACGCGGCGAAGCGCTTCGTCACGTGCCACGCCGACTTTGCGCTGCGCGTCGCGTTCAGAAAATGCGCGAGGTCTTGCCCCGACGCGATCGCCATGCCCTTGATCGTCACTTCGGCCAGCGGCGGCCGAAGCTTGTCGATCAGCGGACCGAGCTCGCGCCCGTCGAACGGCATCGCGCAGACCGAGCGCCCGCCCGTGGCCGCGCCTTGCGTCGTGTGGAAATCGGGAATGCGATTGCCGTCGATGAAACGCATCGACGTGTTGCGCTCGAAGAATTCGATCATGCGCGGCCCGTGCTCGATGAGCGCATCGGCCTTCGCGGCGTCGAACTGCGCGCCGAGCTCGCTCTTCAGATACGTGCGCGGCACGCTTTCATCTTCGACGATGCCCGCGCGCGTCGCGAGCGGATTGCGCGGAATCCACATCCAGCCGCCCGACCACGCGGTCGTGCCGCCGAACACGTCTTCCTTTTCGCAGACGAGCACGGAAAGGCCCTGCGTCGCCGCGGTTACGGCCGTCGACAAGCCGCCCGCGCCGGAACCCAGCACGAGGACGTCGCATTCGAGAATCGGTTCGAGCTTCATTTGGCGTGTGCGGGCGATTGAAGTTCGACGGGCAACGTGAGCGCTTCATCGCGCGCGTCCGTCAACGCCGCGCGCGATGCCTTGCCGCGCGCCACCGCATGCCGCGCCGCCAGATAGCCGAACGCGAGACCCGGACCGAGCGTGATGCCGGGGCCGGGATAGACGCCGCCCATCACCGACTGCATGTCGTTGCCGCACGCGTAAAGGCCGCCGATCGGCCGATCGTCGCGATCGAGCACGCGCGCGTGCGTGTCGGTGACGAGGCCGGTCGCCGCGCCGATATCGCCGGGATAGAGCCGCACCGCATAGTACGGCGCCTGGCCGATCGGACCGAGGCACTTGTTCGGGCCGTTCCAGTTGGCGTCGCCATTGGCGTTCTGATAATCCGTCGTGCCGCGCTGAAAATCCTCATCGACGCCGGTCTGCGCATAACGATTCATGCGCGCGACGCTATCGGCGAGGCCTGTCTTGTCGATGCCGAGCTTGGTCGCCAGTTCGTCGAGCGTCTTGCCTTCGACCAGATAGCCATCGGCGAGAAACGGCGCGAGCCCTTTGCCGCCCGGACGCACCATGCCGAGCCCGTACTTGCGCAATCCTTCGGAGTCCGTGACGAGATACGCGGGCACCGAAGACGTCGTTTCGTTCGCTTTCTGCATCGCGATGCCGAACAGGTGATACGACGTGTTTTCGTTGAGGAAGCGCTTGCCGGTCTTGTCGACGGTGATCATGCCCGGCTTGCCGCGATCCATGATGAAGTGCGGGAACACGGCGGTCGTGCCGTCGGCGCGCTTGCGCACGGAAACCGGCGCCCAGAACGCGTTCGACAACGCGCTCTCGCCGAAGCGCGCGCCCACGTCGAGCGCGAGATCCTGCGCGCTGCCGGTGTGGCCGGGTGCGCCGGGACACCACGACGGATCGGCGCCCGGCAACATCTCCCTGCGACGCGTCGGATGACGGTTGAAGCCGCCGCTCGCGAGAATCACGCCGCCTTTCACGTTCACGCGACGCCGCTCGTTGACGTGGCTCAGCGTCACGGCTTCGATACCGTTCGGGCCGCTCTCCAACGCATCGATCTTCGTGTTCGTCAGCACCGTGACGCCACGCTGAAGCAACGAATGCAGCAATCTTCCGATCAACGCGTTGCCCATCACGAGCCGCGTGCCGCGCGGCGCGCTCATGCGGTCGCGCGCGTGACGCGCGAGCAGCTTCGCCGCGTGTCTGAACGACGCGAACGACTTCGTCATGTTGAGCAGGTGCCCGACGTCGTCGCGATCGACCATCATGCCGCCGAGCACGGTGAATTCGGGAATCGGCGGACGGATCAGCGAAAACGCGCGGCCGAGCTTGCGGCCGTCGAAGGGCAGCGGCTCGAGCGCGCGTCCACGCAGCGTCGAGCCTTCGATTTCGGACAAATAATCCGGATGAAACGGGCGCGCGCGATATTTCACGTCGGAGTTCGCTTCGATATGCGCGACGGCTTTCGGGCCGGCATCGAGAAACGCGCGGCGCATCGCGACGCTGCTGCGCTCGCCGACCGCGCGATTCAGAAAGCCTTCGGCGTTCGCGGATGTATCGTCGCGATTGACGCTCGCCGCGTGCATCGACGCGGGAATCCACGTCGTTCCCGCCGAAAAGGCCGTCGTGCCGCCGACGTATTCCGTGCTTTCGACGAGCAGCACGCGCGCACCGTCGATGGCCGCGACGAGCGCCGCCGACATGCCCGCGCCGCCAGCGCCGACCACGATTACATCGAACGTTTCGTTCTGTCCCAGATTGTTCAGTGTCTCTACCATTCGTCCGCTCCGTCGCGCTACAAATCATCATTTCATTCGACGACCCGCAACGCGTGTTTTCAGTAGAACTCGCTTTGATAATGGAATACTATTCCAGAAACGCGGATGAAGCCAAGTTCTTTTTTGAGACGAACGGAGGAACGATATGCGAGTGCTGGTGACAGGCGGGAGCGGTTTTCTGGCGGCGTGGGTGATGCGGCGGCTGCTCGCCCGCGATATGGACGTGCGCGCTTTCGACGTGCGCGAGGACGCGCGGCTCCTGCGCGCGCTCGCGCCCGAACGCGCCGATGACGTGCAATGGCGGATCGGCGATATCGGCGACGCGAGCGATGTCGCGGGAGCGCTGGAAGGCTGCGACGCCGTCATCCATCTCGCCGGCGTGCTCACGCCCGCCTGCGCCGCCGATCGGGTGCGCGGCGCGCGCATCAATCTGATCGGCACGCTCAACGTGTTCGACGCGGCCATCGCGTGCGGCTTGCGCTCGGTGCTGTATGCCAGCAGCGCGGGCGTCTTCGGCCCCGACGACGGCGCGACGCCGTTCCCTACGACGCACTACGGCGCGTTCAAGCTCGCGTGCGAAGGCTCGGCGCGCGCGTACTGGCACGACCACGGGATCGCGAGTATCGGTTTCCGGCCGCTCGTCGTGTACGGCGCGGGGCGCGAGACGGGATCGAGCGCGGGCCCGAGCCTCGCCTGCCGTGCGGCCGCGCGCGGCGAGCCGTACACGATTCCCTTCACCGGCGCGACGGGACTCGTCTACGCCGACGACGTCGCCGCCGCCTACGAACGCGCGCTCACTCACACGTTCGACGGCGCGCACGCGTTCACGCTCGCGGGCGATATCACGCCGATGCAAACCGTGATCGCGACGCTTACGCAGATCGCGCCGGACGCGCGCATCGACGCGGCGGGCGCGCCCTTGCCCATCGCGACGTCCTTTCCCGACGATCCCGCGCTCGCGCGAATGCTCCCTGGCCTCGCGAAGACGCCGCTCATCGACGGATTGCGGCAAACCGTGGCGTTCTACCGGTAGAGAAAGCAGGCCTTGGCACCGCCTGTTCCTTGGGGCACGATTCGCTACTTCAGGAACACGGTGCCACGCATGCAAGACACGACCCGAACGCCCCCGGCCAGTACGAAGCTGCTCAAAGGCATCCTGCCGATCAACCGCGCCGCCGCGTTACGCGACGCGCTCGCCGGCATTTCGCTCGCGTCGATGGACATTCCGCAGGTGCTCGGCTATGCGCGCATCGCCGGCATGCCCGCGGTGACGGGCCTCTACACGGCGTTCCTGCCGCTCTTCGCGTTCGCGCTCTTCGGCGCATCGCGGCATCTCGTGGTGGCCGCCGACTCCGCGACGGCAACGATCTTCGCGAGCAGGCTTTCGTCGATGGCCGCCGCGGGCAGTCCGGAATATGTCGCGCTTGCGGGCATGGTCGCGCTGCAGACCGCCGCGCTCCTGCTGCTCGCGCGCCTCTTCAAGCTCGGCTTTCTCGCCGATTTTCTGTCGCGCACCGTGCTGACGGGCTTTCTCGCGGGCGTCGGCGTGCAGGTGTCGATCGCGATGCTCGGCGACCTCTTCGGCATGACCGTGCCGTATCCGTCCTCGCGCAGCCTCGCGCAACTCGTCTACGTGATCGGGCATGTCATGCACGCGCACGGGCCGACGCTTTTGCTCGCGCTCGTCGTGATCGTCGCCATCCTGGGCAGCAAGCGCTTCGCGCCTCGTCTGCCGATACCGCTCGTCGCGGTGATCGGCAGCATCGTCGCGAGCAAGTTCTTCGACTTCGCGGCGCGCGGTATTTCGGTGCTCGGTCCCATCGACGGCGGCTTGCCCCCGATCCGCTTTCCTCAGGTCACGTGGCAGCAATGTCTCGATATCGTGCCCGTCGCGGCGTCGTGCTTCGTGATGATCATCGCGCAGAGCGCGGCCGCCGCGCGCGTGTTCGCGCAGCAGTATCACGAGGACGTCGATACCAACAGCGACATTCTCGGCCTCGCCGCGGCGAACGCGGCGGCGTCGCTGAGCGGCACTTTCGTCGTCAACGGCAGCCCGACGCAGACCGCGATGGCCGAGCGCGCCGGCACGCGCAGCCAGTTCGGACAGCTCGTTTTCGCGGCAGTCGTCGCCGTCGTGCTGCTGTTTCTGAGCGGCTATCTGCGCTATCTGCCGCATTGCGTGCTGGCGGCCATCGTGTTCACGATCGCCATCGGCCTCGTCAACGTGCAGAGCCTGAAGGACATCCGCGCCGAAAGTCCGGGCGAATTCGCGCTCGCGCTCATCACGGCGGCCGCGGTGGTGCTGGCGGGCGTCGAGCACGGCATTCTGCTCGCGGTCGCGCTCTCGCTGATGCGGCATGTGCGCCACAGCTATCACCCGCACACGATGGTGCTTATGCCCGTCGCGCCCGGCAAACCCTGGCAGTTCATGCCGACGAAACCCGGCGCGATGACCACGCCTCAACTGATCGTCTACCGCTTCGGCGCGGATCTGTTCTACGCGAACGATCATTTTTTCGCGTCGGAAGTGACGAAGCTCGTCGATACGGCATCCGACGGATTGCGTCATCTCGTCGTCGATGCCGGCGCGATCACCGATCTCGACTACTCGGCGGCCCGCACGATCGGCGAGCTGATCGAGACGCTGAGGGCGCGCGGCGTCGCGGTGATCTTCGGCCGCGTGAACCGCTTTCTGCGCAACGACATGGATCGGCACGGGCTTACGCCGGTGCTCGGGGCGTCGAACGTGTTCGACACGCTGCACGAGGCGCTCGCAGCGGCCGGCGTGAATTCGGGCGCGCATGTGCCTGATGCGTTGTGAGGTGTGACGGGCGTGCGCTCTGTCGCGGATCCCTGCATTGCAGAGGCCACAACGATTCGCGTTCGACCTCGCGGTGCTCTTGCAGTCTCGTGGAGGCTTGAATCATTGACCGTTAGTTGCCTCAACTAGCAAACACGATTTTGTTGAATGCTATTCCATATTCAACTACTATTCACATCACGGGCTATCACAGATTTCGATCACGAATCAGGAGGCAGGCAAGGCATGGCGCAGGACACTTCCTTTTCCGCATCGCTCGATGCGGGCTTGAGCGGCGCGACGCGCGTCTATTTCATCGTCGGCGATCCGATCGCGCAGGTGCGCTCGCCCTCCGGCGTGACGGCGGCGCTGAGAGCGGCGGGCCGCGACGCGATCGTGATTCCGGCGCACGTCGCGCCCGGCGATCTCGACGCGTTCTTCGCGGGCATCGCGCACTTGCAGAACTGCGACGGCGTCATCATCACCGTGCCGCACAAGTTCGGCGCGACGGCGCACTGCAAGTCGCTGACGGACGAAGGCGCGTTTCTCGGCGCGGTCAACATGCTCAAGCGCGACGCCGACGGCACCTGGCACGGCGGCGCATCGGACGGCATCGGCATGGTCGCCGCGCTGCGGGACGCGGGCTGCGAGCCGAAGGCCAAACGCGCGCTGCTGATCGGCGCGGGCGGCGCGGGCTCGGCGATCGGCCACGCGCTCGTCGATGCAGGCGTCGTGTCGCTCGCGATCCGCGATTTCGACGCCGGGCGCACGAGCGCCCTCGCCTCGCGGCTCGCCGCGCTGGGCCGCGGCGCGGTGAGCGTCGCCAACGATGCGCCCGCCGAAAGCTACGACCTCATCGTGAACGCGTCGCCGGCGGGCATGCGTCCCGGCGATGCGCTGCCGATCGACGTCTCGCGCCTGCCGCCAACGACCTTCGTCGGCGACGTTGTGACGAAACCGCCGCTTACGCCCTTCATCGAAGCTGCTCGCGCGCGCGGCTGCACGACCGTCACCGGCACGCAGATGTTCGGCCGCGTGTGCGATGCGATCGTCGCGTATCTGTTGAAAGACTGACGACGCACAACATTCGCCGCGCAAGGAATCAGAGCATTCTGGTTCAATCGCGGCGCGCATTCGTTCAACATTCCGGCCGCGCATCGCGTCCCTCGCGATGCGCACCGGCCTGCTGGTTTCGAAGCGAATCGCAGACAAGCGCCGCCCTCCGCCGGGCGGCGTTTTTTTGCGCGACGTTTCGGACACGCCGGCGCGAGCGCGCGTTTCTCATGAGACACGCGCGCTCGCTTCGAGGGCCAATGAAACGCGTGCGGGCGCACGCAAGAGGCTGGAATGAAATTGAATCGAAAAGGAATTCGACGCGCGGCGCGTGCGTGCTTCGCGGCCGTCGCATTCGCCACGCTCGCCGCGTGCGCGACCGGGCCGGGGGCATCGGCGCCGCTGCCGGCGGACAGCAAGCTCGCGATCGGGCGAATCGTCGGCAAGCAATATCTGACGACCGTGTCGACGGGCGCGGCGCCGTCTTCGGGCCCATCGGTCGGCGTGGGTGCCGGTGGCATCGGCGGGAATGGCTGGAATGGCGTGGGCGGCGGCGCGGGCCTGAGCTTCGATCTGACGAGCCTGTTCGAGAAGGCGCCGGAACAGACCGCGAAGGTAAACCGCTATAGCGTGCAGATGAACGACGGCTCGAAGCGCGATGTCGACAGCACGCTCGAACTCAACGAAGGCGCGTGCGTGACGACGATCGATTCCAGCCAGCCCGGCTATCCGAGGCTGACGAGCGCGGACGCCTGCTGACAGCATCGCAACTCGCAACAGTCCGATCGATTCATTCGCATATCGAACGATCCGCGCGATCTATCCTGAAACGCAGTAATTCGCGGCCGCGATTGTGTTTCGTGCAGGGCTTTGCCATACTGGGTTGCCCCACCTCCTCATGCGTCCGCCCTCGGAATATCGAGCCCCCACACGGATGCACTCCCGCCGCCTCTCCAGGCGGCGTTTTTTTGCATGCGGCCTATTACCTTCGACGTAATTGCCCGGCCCACCTCCTCCTGCGACGATGCAATCACACTGATCATCGACAAGGAGACGGACATGCCCGCGAATCATTATCGAGTTCACGCCGAAATCGCCCGCCCGAATTACGTCGCGACGAGCGGCGGCGTCGAGCTTTTTTATCGCGACTGGCAGCCCGAAGCTACGCACGGCAACGGCAAGACCATCGTATTCGTCCCCAGCTATTCGCTGCCGGGCGACATGTGGGCGTATCAGATGCTGCCGCTCGCGCGTCAGGGCTTTCGCTGCATCGCCTACGACAGGCGCGGCCACGGCCGCTCCAGCGATCCGGCCACCGGCTACGATTACGACACGCTCGCGGACGATCTCGCCGCCGTCATGAACGCACTCGATCTTTCGAATGTCACGCTCGTCGGCTATTCGATGGGCGGCGCGGAAGCGGTGCGCTATCTGACGCGTCACGGCAGCGCGCGCGTCGCACGCCTGGCGTTGATCGCATCGACGTTGCCGATGCTGGCGAAGACGCCGGACAATCCGGATGGCATCGACCGCGCATACGTCGACGCCTTCCAGCACGACTTGATGACGGACTATCCAAAGTGGCTCGCAGACAATGCGCGGCCGTTCGCCGGGCCGGGCGCATCGCAGGCGATGATCGACTGGATCCGGGAAATGGCGTTGCGCACGTCGCATCAGGCGCTGTTCGCGTGCAACGAAACGGTAAGCAGCGGCGATTTTCGCGACGAACTGCGCGATATCGACGTGCCGACGCTCATCGTGCAGGGCGACCGCGACGTGTCGAATCCGCTCGAACTGACCTCGCAACTCACGGCGCACCTGATTCCGAACGCGCGGCTCGTCGTCTACGAAGGCGCGCCGCATGGCGTTTTTCTGAGCGATGCGGCGCGACTGACGGCGGATATCGCTAAGTTCGCAAGCGAAGCGCATCCGCCCAAGCAGCTGACCGAGTAAGCTCAATCACACATCTGAAACGCCGCGCAATGACAAGATGCGCGGATCACCTCCATGTGGTCTTTAGCCAACGGCGTGGACAAAGAGACCCTGCACTAAGCTGTTTCGTACATTTTCAGCGCACGGAGCACGCTCAAGGCATTCGTGAGCTTTTCAAGCGATGCAGAGGCTGCTCTCGATTCTTTCGTGTAGGCCTCGGCATTTTTCTTCAGTTCAGCGAGTGAATCTCTTAGCTCGACCAGTTCATCTATGAACTGCTCGTCAATCTCGGCAGTGACAAAAGCCGTGAGGCACGTCTGACATTCTCGGCCCCGGCGGAACCAGTTTATGTCGTTATGATCCGTGCGATGCCAACGTCGTCCCGATTCGCCGATGAAACTTGGGCTAATACCTTTGCAGACAGTTACCTGTCTACATGTCGGACACCACATCTTGGTGCCTCCTTGACTCACTCGCATTGCTCACCTGAAATGTTGAAAATTACTTATAGGGCTCTCTCTTTCACAATGTTAGCAAACCTTAAAAGTTTCCGACCTGCAAAGGTCACCCTGATCTTCAGGTTGAACGTTACAAAAATGAAGCAATCACTTTCTCCTGCGCGATCGAACGGTATCAGCGCTCAGTAGCGACGCTGATTGACACCGACGCGCGCGACATGAAAGCATCGCCGCGCAGTCCTGCCCACCTCCATCGGAGTCCACCGCGATGATCTTCCACGCATCCCTTCCCGCCAACGATCCGAAGCACGTCGCGCACGTGCTTGCCGAACTGTGGGACGGCTTCGCCGCGCCCTTCTCGCCGTTTCCCGACGCGTGGATGGCGGTCGCGGGCGACGATCGAGGCAGCATCATCGAGGTCTATCCGAGCGATCAGGTCATCACGCCGGGCGGCGGTCACGAGGAAAGCGTCAGCTACGGCGCCAATACTTTGAAGCGTCCGCAGTACAGCGCGTTCCATATGGCGATCGCGACGAAGCTGAGCGCGGAAGACGTCATCGCGATCGGCGAGCGCGAAGGCTGGCGCGCGGTGCGCTGCACGCGCGGCGACAACTTCTTCCGCGTGATCGAATTCTGGATCGAAAACTCGACGATGCTCGAATTCCTCACGCCCGAGATGCAGGCCGAATATCTCGCTTTCGCCACGCCCGAAAACTTCAAGGCGATGGCGGCCGCCGCCGCGCCTCAGTAGGCGCTTCGCGTTGAGGACCGTTCGCCACGCAGCCCGAACAGCAGCGCGGCGCCGCTCGCGAAGAGCAACAGCGAAAGCAGGTGCACGGCGAGATCCATGCTGCCCGTCACGGTGCGGATCTGGCCGATCACCCACGGACTCACGATGCCGCTCGTGATGCCGATACTGCTGATGACCGCGATGCCCGCCGCCGCGCTCTTGCCCGGCAGATGGCTCGCGGGCACGGCCCAGAAAATCGGCAGCGCGGCGAAAATCAGGGTCGCCGCGAGCGAGAGAATCGCGAGCATCAGCGGAAAGCTCGGAAAGTGCAGCGTGAGCGCCGCGAGCGCGATGCCGCCGCCGATCGTGCAGCACGCGAAATGCTTGCGCCGCTCAGCGACGCGATCCGAATGGCGCGCGATCAGAATCAGTCCCACCGCGCCGATCGCGTTCGGCACGACGGTGTAGAGGCTGACGGACAGCACATCGGTGATGCCGAAATCGCGGATCATCAGCGGCATCCAGAAACTCAGCGTCAGCGATGCGCACGTCAGCGAAAAATAGATGAACGCGAAGAGATAGAGACGCGGGTTGCGCAACGCGTCGAGCAGGCCGCGGCGGTCGTGCGCATCGGTGCTGGCGTTCGTTTGCGGGCACAGCGCGGCCAGGCGCTCCTGTTCCCCTTGCGTGAGCCAGTGCGCATCGCGCGGCGTGTCCACCAGGACCCGCAAGGCGACGAGGCCGAGCAGCACCGCGGGTGCGCCCTCGATCGCGAACATCCATTGCCAGCCGTGCAAGCCCATCACGCCCGCCATGTCGCGCATGATCCAGCCGGACACCAGTCCGCCGAACACGCCCGCCACCGCGACGCCCGCGAAAAACACCGACATCACCCCGGCGCGCCGCTTCGCCGGAAACCAGTACGTCAGATACAACACGATGCCCGGAAAGAAGCCCGCCTCGAACACGCCGAGGAGAAAGCGCAGCAGATAGAAATGCCCGGGCGTCGCGACGAACATCATGCCGACCGATGCCGCGCCCCACAGCAGCATGATCCGCGTGAACGTGCGGCGTGCGCCGAACTTCGCGAGCAGCAGGTTGCTCGGCACTTCGAAGAGCACATAGCCGACGTAGAACACAGCGGCGCCGAGGCCGTACATCGCATCGGAGAAACCGAGATCGTGCTTCATCTGCAACTGCGCGAAGCCGATATTGATGCGGTCCAGAAACGACACCACGTAGCACAGAAACAAAAACGGAATGATGCGCCACGCGATTTTGCGAAACAGCGCATCGTCCGACAGGGCGTGTATTTCCGCGACGGAACTCGGGCTGAGCGCCGCCGTGCTGATCGACTTCGACATGTCTCGCTCCAGATGGGCGTGAGAAGGCCGGCGTCTTGAGCGCGCCTTTTTGCCTGAACAGAAAGAAGAGCGGCGCGTTTTTAGTACGCGCCGCGAGGGATGACCGTCAGTCCTGCAGCGCGGCCCACATATCCTTGTCGCGCTGGGCCGTCCAGATGCGCGGATGCTTGATGCCGCTCGCCTCGTCATAGGCGCGCGACACGTCGAACGGCAGGCAGTGTTCGTAGATGAAGACGTGGCCGAACTTGGGGTCCATCGCGCGGCGGGTGAGCGCCATCGAGCCCTTCAGATCGAGCTTCTCGGCGACGGCTTCGCGGCCCGCCTGCAGCAGCGTCGTGACGAAATCTTTCGTGTAGTCGAGGCCTTTGTCGACTTCCGCTGGCGACAGCAGCGCGGGACCGCGGCCCGGCACGAGCTTGTCCGCCTTCAGCGCGCGCAACGCTTCGAGCGTCGTGGGCCATTCTTCGAGTTGCGCGTCGCCGCAATAACAGGCGGCGTCGTACTCGACCAGATCGCCGGAAAACAGCACCTTCTGCGACGGCAGCCAGACGACCGTGTCGCCCTTCGTATGGCCCGCGCCGAGATGGGCGATCTTCACTTCGAGCTTGCCGAGGAACAGCGTGATTTCCTTCTCGAAGACGAGCGTCGGCCACGTGAGGCCGGGCACCGTCTCGACGCCGGCGAACAGACGCGGGAAGCGCTCGATTTCCGACTTCATGTCCTGCTCGCCGCGCTCGACGATCATTTCGTACGTGCCCCGGCTCGCGATGACCTGCTGCGCGCCTTCCGCGAAATACGCCGACGCGCCCAGCACACGCACCGCGTGGTAATGCGACAGCACGACGTATTTGATCGGCTTGTCGGTGACGCCGCGGATCTTCGCGATGAGGTCCTGCGCCATTGCCGGCGTGGCGGTCGTATCGACGATCAGAACGCCGTCGTCACCGATGATCACGCCCGAGTTCGGATCGCCCTCAGCCGTGTACGCGTACGCGTTCTCGGAAAGCTGCGTGAAGGTGACCTTCTTCTCTTCCAGATCGGCCTGCGATGCGAATGCTTTTGCCATGATCGTGTCTCGATTCCATTCTCGTGGGGATGAATGGATGATCGTCGTGGCGATGATATTTGTCAACAGCAAGTGCGCTTGTTATTTGCAAATCAAGGGTAAATACCGAATCGCGTCATCGGATGATTCCTGCTCGGCTAACATCTGCCATTCGTTCACTTTTATCGATCGCGGAGCGCTCTTGGTTCGTCCCACTCATGCCACGCCTGACGCCGAAGCCGGCGAAGAGAAAAAACAGCGCGGCATTCAGAGCGTCGAAGTCGGCGCGCGTCTGCTCGATGCGCTCGCCGCACGGCGCGAGCCGCTCGCGTTGAGCGCGCTGGCCGAAGCCGCCGGGCTCTCGACCGCGCAGGCGCATACCTATCTCGTGAGCCTCACGCGTCTCGGGCTCGTCAAGCGCGACGCGCTCACCGGCAACTACGAGCCGGGTCCGCTTTCGCTGCGTCTCGGTCTGTTGAATCTGGAACATCAGCCGGCGTATCGCGCGGCCGCGTCACGCGTTCCGGCGCTGGCGCTCGCGACCGGCATGAGCGTCGCGGTCAGCGTCGCCGGGCCGCAAGGGCCGACCATCGTGCGTTACGAGCGCGGCGGCTATCCGCTGCATGTCAATTTGCACGTCGGCACGGTGATGTCGCTTTCCGCGACGGCGACCGGACGCGTCTTCCGCGCTTTCGACGATGACGCCCGCGTCGCCGCGATGCTCGCGCATCAGGCCGAAGCCGACGCGCCAGAGATGAGCGCGCGCATCGGTGAGATACGGGCGCGTGGCATCGAACGCGGCGTCGATGCGCCGAGTCCGGGCGTCAGCAGCATGAGCGTGCCGGTATTCGACGGCGCGCAGCGCATGCAACTCGCACTGACGGCGATCGGCCCGACCGGCCTGTGCGATGTCGATTGGGACGGCCCGCTGGCGCGCGCGTTGAAAGACGCGGCACGCGATATCACCGGATTGCTTTCATGACGACGTTCGACGAAGACATCAAGCCGCAGCGCGGCATCAACGCACTCGACGCGACCGGCGATCTGCTGCGCGCACTGGTTGCGGCAGGCCAGCCGCTCACGCTGCGCGATCTGGCCGCCGCTGCCGGCATGCCGCCCGCGAAAGCGTTCGCGCATCTGGTGAGTCTGGTGAAGGTCGGCCTGCTTGCGCGCGACGACGCCGGGCTTTTTCACGCGGGCCGGTTGAGCCGCGAGCTCGGGCTCATCGCGCTGCAACGTCTCTCGCCGATCCGCGATGCGGAAAGCGAAATCGTCGCGCTCGCCGCGAGCACGTCGATGACGGTTGCCGCCGCCGCGCTCGGCCCGCTCGGCCCGACCGTGATACGGCTGGAAGAATCGGCGCGGCCACAGCATGTCAGCTTGAGAGTCGGCACGGCGATGTCGCTCGTCAACACGGCGATCGGGCGCGTCTACGCCGCGCATCTGCCGGCGGACATGCTCGCGTCACTGATGGAACAGGATCACATCCGCCTCGCGGGTTCGGCGCCGGATGCGGGACTGGATACCGCGTATCGCGCGCGGCTCGACGGTATCAGGGAACGCGGCCTCGAAACGGCGCTCGGTGTGCCGGTGCCCGGCATCCATGCGCTGGCCGCGCCGGTTTTCGATCACACCGGCAGCGTATGTCTCGTGATTGCGCTGATCGGCTCGTCGGGCGGCTTCGACAGCACTGCGGACGGCCCGCTGGCACGCGCCCTTCTCGCCGCGACGCGGCGCCTGTCGTGGCGTTTCGGCCTGATGGAAGCGAACGGCTGGGCGACCTAGCGGCCCCTGGCTCGCTCCGTGCCGGTTACGCGGATTGCGGGAAAACGGTCGGTCGGCTTCGCGATCTCGTCCTGAGACGCGACGATTTCCAGCTCGTAGCGCCCCGCATCATAAGTCGCCTTGACGACGGCATTCACCGCCGCGAGCGTGTGCTCCAGCGCCGTGCGCAGCGAATCGCCCTGCAGGGTGCGCGCGACGAACACCGCGCTCGTCAGATCGCCTACGCCCACCGGCTGCCGCGCGAACGGATACAGCGGGCGCTGGGCGAACCACGCTTCGGAGGGCGACACGGCGAGCATGTTGAAAGTGTCGGCGCGGCTGTTGCGATCGAGCAGATGCTTCACCATCACGATGCGCGGGCCCCGCGCGATCACGTCGCGGCACGCGTCGACCGCTTCTTCCACCGTCTCGATGGTGCGCCCGACGAGCTTTTCCAGCTCGACGTGATTGGGGATGATCGCATCGGCGATTTCGGGCATGGTCGTGACGAGGAAATCCTCGATGCCCGGCGCGACCGTGCAGCCGCCCGTCTGACCCATGACCGGATCGCAGAAATAGAGCGCGCGCGGGTTCACGGCCTTTACCATCTTCACGATTTCGACCACTGCGCGAGCCTGCTCCGGCGCGCCGAGATAGCCCGACAGCACCGCGTTGCAGCGCGCGAGCACACCGATCGCGCCGATGCCTTCGATCACGTTCTGAAGCTCGTCGGCGTCGAACGCGCTACCGGTCCAGCGGCCATACTGCGTGTGATTGGAGAACTGCACGGTGTTGAGCGGCCAGACGTTGACGCCCAGACGCCGCATCGGGAAAACCGCGGCGCTGTTGCCCGCATGGCCGAACACCACATGCGATTGAATGCTCAGGACGTTGTTCATGTTCTGCTTTCCCGATTGATCGTGTCCGGACTGGTGAAACGTTTGTCGCGCCGATGGTCGTGCGGCGCAGCGCAACAGCGACTTTACGAAGAGCGCCCGTGGACGCCGTCTGCGGGCGTGCGCAGGCAACTCGATCTTCGTATTGTGCCGTGCCTCGACGCACTGCGGCATGGCCCGTTCGATATAAATTGCCAACACGGGTTTTATCAAGCGATCCGATCGATCAGAAGCCCAAAAGGTCGCGTGGCTGCAACACCATCATCGCCCGAAGACGCCGCGCAGCACGCCCGTGCGCCGTTCGGCACGCCGCTTGCTCGATCGATCCGATTGCATCGGCGGTGCATCAACGCGAAAAAAACGAGCGAGTTCAGCACACGGAGTCGAATGCGCGCCGGATAATGCTCATCGACGCAACAGCGAAAGCACACGAGGACGAACACACGGCAAGACATCAATAGTCGCAGGTCAAATCAGGAGGCTGGCATGGAGACGCTGTCTAAGAATCGCACCGATTTGCAAAAGTCGACCCTCGCAATCGTTCTCGCCGGCGGGCGCGGTACCCGCCTCGGCCCGCTCACCGACAAGCGCGTGAAGCCGGCCGTCCACTTCGGCGGCAAGTACCGCATCGTCGATTTCGCGCTGTCCAACTGCCTCAATTCCGGCATCCGCCGCATCGCCGTCGTCACGCAATACAAGGCCCATTCGCTCATCCGGCACCTCCAGCGCGGCTGGGGTTTCCTGCGCGGCGAGTTCAACGAGTTCATCGATATCTGGCCGGCGCAGCAGCGCGTCGATTCGAGCTGGTATCGCGGCACTGCCGACGCCGTCTATCAGAACCTCGATATCGTCCGTTCGATCGGGCCGGAATTCGTCATCGTGCTGGCGGGCGATCACATCTACAAGATGGATTACACGCGCATGGTGCTCGACCATGTGGAGAGCGGCGCGGACTGCACGGTCGGCTGCATCGAGGTGCCGCGCATGGACGCCGTCGCGTTCGGCGTGATGCACGTCGACGAGAACCGCCGCGTCACGGACTTCCTAGAAAAGCCCGCCGATCCGCCCGCGATGCCGGGCAAGCCGGATATCGCGCTCGCGAGCATGGGCATCTACGTGTTCAGCGCGAAATATCTCTACGACATGCTGCAGGAGAACATCGAGACGTCGAACACGGATCACGACTTCGGCAAGGACATCATTCCGCGCGTCGTCACGACCGGCAAGGCGATCGCGCATCCGTTCGGCATGTCGTGCGTCACGTCGAGCACCGATCCCGAAGCGCCCGCCTACTGGCGCGATGTCGGCACGGTGGACGCCTATTGGTCGGCGAACCTCGATCTCGCCTCGACCATCCCCGAACTCGATCTCTACGACCGCAACTGGCCGATCTGGACCAATCAGGAACAGTTGCCGCCCGGCAAGTTCGTGCGCGACCTGAACGGCCAGCAAGGCGCCATCACGAATCTGCTCGTGTGCGGCGGCTGCGTGATTTCCGGATCGCAGGTGTCGAAGTCGGTGTTTTCGTCGGCGGTGCGGGTGCACTCGTTCTGTAACATCAATGAGGCAGTCTTGTTGCCTCAGGTGACCATCGGGCCGAGTTGCAGATTGCAGCGCGTCGTGATCGATCGCGGTTGCACGGTGCCCGAAGGTCTCGTGGTCGGCGAGGATCCGGACGACGACGCCGCGCGCTTCTTCCGGACTGAGTCGGGTGTCACGCTCATCACGCGCGATGCACTGGCGCGACTGCCGCAAAGCTAGGCGTCGGCGCGCCGGACGACCACGACAACACGAATCCATTCGACGGGAGCGCCGATGACCGTATGCGTGCTGCATGCCGCAGCAGAAATGTTTCCGCTGTTGAAAACCGGCGGCCTCGCCGATGTAGTCGGCGCATTGCCGCCCGCGCAGTCGCAACTGGGCACGGATGCGCGCGTCGTGCTGCCGGGCTTTCCCGCCGTGCTCGCGGGCCTCGACGACCTTCAGCCGGTCGCCGATCTGGGCGCCGCGTTCGGCGCGGGCAACGTGCGGCTCGAACGCGGCGTGCTGCAGCCGCACGGCGTGGCGGTGTACGTCGTGCGCGCGGATCAGTTCTACGATCGCCCGGGCAATCCGTATCTCGATGCCGCGCATCGCTCATATGCCGACAATGACCGCCGCTTCGCGCTGCTCGGCTGGGCGGCGGCGCGCATCGCGACGGGCGCCGATCCGGCGTGGAAACCGCATATCGTCCACGCGCACGACTGGCACGCGGGACTCGCGCCCGCGTATCTGCGCGCATTCGAGCGCGACGGCGCGGCCAGGGTAGCGAGCGTGATGACCGTGCACAACCTCGCGTACCAGGGCACGTTCGCCGCGTCGGAATTCGGGGCGCTCCAGTTGCCCGCCGACTTCTACGCGGTGGACGGCGTGGAGTTCTACGGCCACGTCTCGTTCCTGAAGGCGGGCCTCTACTACGCGGACCGCATCACGACGGTGAGCCCGACCTACGCGCGCGAAATCCAGACGCAGGCGCACGGCGCCGGGCTGCACGGCTTGTTGCAGACGCGCACCTACGACATCACCGGCATCCTGAACGGCGTCGATTATTCGATCTGGAGCCCGTCGGTCGATGAATCCATCGCGGCGAAGTACACCGCGTCGAAGCCATCGGCGAAATCGAAGTGCAAGGCGGCGCTGCAGGAACGCATGGGACTCGCGCGCGACGACGACGCCCTGCTCTTCGGCGTCGTCAGCCGGCTCACCGAGCAGAAAGGGCTCGATCTGCTGCTCTCGGCCGTGCCCGATATCGTGCAGCGCGGCGGCCAGCTCGCCGTGCTCGGCACGGGCGATCCGGCGCTCGAAACCGGCATGAAGAACGCGGCGGCGGCGCATCCGGGCGCGGTCGCGATCGAGCTGGGTTTCGACGAGACGCTCTCGCATTCGATCATCGCGGGCAGCGATGTGGTAATGGTGCCGTCGCGCTTCGAGCCGTGCGGCCTCACGCAGCTCTACGCGCTCGCGTACGGCTCGCTGCCGCTCGTGCATCGTGTGGGCGGGCTTGCCGACACCGTCGTCGATAGCTCGCTGGAAAATCTCGCCGACGACCTCGCGACCGGCTTCGTCTTCGATACCTTCGATCGCGCGGGCATCGTCGGCGCGATCCGGCGCGCGTTCGCACTGAAGGCGCGACGCACGGACTGGAAAGCCGTCGTCAAGCGCGCGATGGGCCAGAGCTTCAGCTGGGAAGCGGCCGCGCTGAAATACGCCGAAGTGTATGAGGAATTGAAGAGTCGCTGAAGCCTTCCTTCCGTGGGCGCACGCCTTGCTGCCGAGGAACGACTGACCATCACGGAACTGCACATGCACAAACCCCTCGCAGGCCAGATCGCGCTCGTGACGGGCGCGAGTTCGGGCATCGGCGCGGGCGTCGCCACCGCGCTCGCCGACGCGGGCGCGCACGTCGCCATCAACTATCACTCGCACGCGGAACCGGCCGAAAAACTCGCCGCCGCGATCACGGCGAAAGGCGGCGAAGCGTTCGCGGTCGGCGCGGACGTGTCCGATGAAACCCAGATCGACGCGATGTTCGATGCCGTCGTGAAGCGCTTCGGGACTATCGATATCGTCGTCGCGAATTCCGGTCTGCAAAAGGACGCGAAGTTTTCCGCGCTTACGCTCGCCGACTGGAACACGGTCATCGAAACGAACCTCACCGGACAATTCCTGACCGCGCAACGCGCCGTGCGCGTATTCGAGCGGCGCGGCATGCGCGACGTGTCGAAGGCGCTCGGCAAGATCATCTGCATGAGCTCGGTTCACGAGGTCATTCCGTGGGCGGGACACGTGAACTACGCGGCGTCCAAAGGCGGCATCCAGATGATGATGAAAACCATCGCGCAGGAAGTCGCGCCGCAGCGTATTCGCGTGAACGGCATCGCGCCCGGCGCAATCCGCACGCCGATCAACAAGGACGCATGGGACACGCAGGAGAAGCTCGACAAGCTGCTGACGTTGATTCCGTACGGGCGAGTCGGGGAAGTGGAGGATATCGGCCGCGCGGCGGTCTGGCTCGCGTCCGATGACAGCGATTACGTCGTCGGCACGACGCTTTTCGTCGATGGCGGCATGACGCTCTATCCCGGATTCGCGGATAACGGCTGACATCGCATCGACAGAAACACGGGGACGGAATGAACGAAATCAAGGTTGACGTCGCCGTGATCGGCGCAGGCACCGCGGGCATGGCCGCGTTGCGCGCGGCGCGGCTCGCGGGCGCGAACGCGGTTCTGATCGAGGGCGGCGAGTTCGGCACGACCTGCGCGCGCGTCGGCTGCATGCCGTCGAAGCTGCTGCTCGCGGCGGCGAATGGTTTGCACGATGCGCGTTCGCTGGCCGCGCGCGGCATCGAAGGCACGCACGCGCTCGAAGCGGACTATGCGCATGTGCTCGACTACGTGCGGCGCGAGCGCGATTACTTCGTCAAGAGCGTGCTCGAAGAAACCGACGCGCTGCCCCGCGGCATCGTGCTGCGCGGCGAGGCGCGCTTCGAAGCGCCGACGCGGCTCGTCGTCGGGGATCACACGCGCGTCGAGGCGAAGAGCGTCGTGATCGCGACGGGCGCGGCGCCGAGCGTGCCCGAGGAACTGAGGGTGTTCGGCGACAAACTCATCACGAGCGACGATCTTTTCGAGCTGCGCACGCTGCCGAAGCGCATCGCGGTGTTCGGCGCGGGACCGATCGCGCTGGAGCTGGGACAGGCGCTCGCGCGTCTCGATGTCGATATCCTCATGTTCGGCAAGGGCGGCCGCGTTGCAGGGCTTACCGACAAACCCGTGCGCGATGCGCTCGCCGCCGCGCTCGCCGACGAGTTCTATTTCGATCCCGACGCGAAGTTCGAAAAGATGTCGCTCGAAGACGGCGTGCCCACGCTGCGCTTCACCTCGCCGGATGGCGCGAGCCACGTCGAGCGCGTCGATCTGGTGCTCGCAGCGACGGGCCGCAGACCGAATCTCGCGCCGCTCGCGCTCGAAAACGCGGGCATCGAACTGAACGAAAAAGGCGTGCCGCTGTTCGACGAAACCACGATGCAATGCGGCACGAGTTCCGTCTTCATCGCGGGCGATTGCGACGGCACGCGCCCCTGGCTTCACGACGCCGCCGACGAAGGCAAGCTCGCCGGCGACAACGCCGCGCGCTTCCCGGACGTGCAGGCGGTCAGGCGCAAGGTGCCCTTCTCGATCGTGTTCAGCGAGCCGCAGGCGGTGAGCGTCGGCGCATCGTACGACGAGCTCGACAAGCAGATGACGGTGACCGGCGAGGTATCGTTCGAGAATCAGGGCAGAAGCCGCGTGATGCGGCAAAACCGCGGCTTGCTGCACGTCTACGCCGACGCGAAAACCGGCGAGCTTCGCGGTGCGCAAGGCTGCGGCCCGGCGATGGAGCATCTGGGGCATCTGCTCGCGTGGGCGCTGCAACTTGAGTTGACGCTCGATGAAACGCTCAAGCTGCCTTTCTATCATCCGGTGGTGGAAGAAGGCCTGCGCAGCGCGCTGAAGGATGCGGACAGAAAATGCTATGAAGCGCGTTCGGAGGCACCGCCGACCTTACCGAGCGCGGCAGGTTGCTAGGCGCGCCAAAAACAAAACGCCGGCTGCGGAGAGCCGGCGTTTCTTCTTTCGAATCATGCAAGGGAGCCGTCAGCGATCAGCTTCCGCTCAAACCATATTGCAGTGCAAGATCGAAACCCAGCACCACTAGCGAACAGAACAGACCCAGCGACAAATTTGCCAGCCGGTGGCCGACATCCTTGTGCTTCGTCAGAACGGCGCCCGCGAGGAACGCGATTTCCACGATGACCTGCATACAGAACACGGCGATCATCAACGCGAACTCATAACCCATCGAGTTGAAGTTCATGAAGTTGAAGCCGTTCACCGCGACCCAAGACCCCACTCGCCAGGCTTCGTATGCCAATAGCAGCAACGGAAAGAAATAGCTGGCTACATAAGTCGGCACCGTGGCGTGCCGCAATTCCATATTTAAGTGACGTGTTACTTGCATCGCGTACTCCTCATCTGATTGCCCGAAAACGACGGGCGTTCTACCTGCACCGTGGCGCAACCGGAGCGTTCTGACCGAACGGCAGACGGGCGTCGTGCTTTCAGAATAGGACAATTTTCGGGAAAGCGAATCATCGTATTCCCGATGATCACACCCAGTAAGGGACTACACGATGCATTGTGCAGTGCAACTGAACAACGTTGTTATTTAGACCCTTGAATTCGGCACGCGCGTGCGTACCGAACCCATAACTCGTTTGATCGCTTATTGGCCGTTTTGTTGCTTGGCGTATAGCTTGATAATCCCTGAAAAATCGAGTCCGCCGAGTCCCTGCTGGCTCATCGACTGATACAACTGTTGTGCCAGCGCGCCCATGAAAACCGGCTGCTTTGCGCTACGCGCCGCATCGACGGCAAGGCCCAGATCCTTCAGCATCAGATCCGCTCCGAACCCGCCCGAATATCCGCGCGAGGCGGGCGCCGTTTCGACGATTCCCGGATAGGGATTACACGTATCCGAACTCCAGCAACGCCCGGTCGATGTATTGACGATGCTCGCCAGTTTCGTCGGATCGATGCCGAGTGTTTCGCCCAGTTTCATCGCTTCCGCGACGCCGATCATGGAAATCCCTAGCAGCAGGTTATTGCAGATCTTGGCGATCTGACCGGTGCCCGTTTCGCCGCAACGCACCATGTTTTTGCCCATCCCGGACAGCACGGGGCGCAGCGTTTCGAAGAGCCCTTCGTCGGCGCCGACCATGAAGGTCAGCGTGCCCGCCTGCGCGCCGACGACGCCGCCGGAGACCGGTGCATCCGCGAACGGATTGCCCTGCTTCGCCGCCGCTTCGCCGATGAGCTTCGCAGTGGCCGGATCGATCGTGCTGCTGTCGACGAGCGGCACGCCTTTCGCGACGCCAGCGAGCACGCCGTCATCGCCGAGATAGACCGACTTCACATGCTGCGCTGCGGGAAGCATCGTGATGACGACTTCCGCGCCTTCGGCGGCCGCGCGCGGCGAAGCGGCCAGCGTCGCGCCCGCCGCTTTCGCCGCGTCCAGCGCATCGGGCACAAGATCGAACGCCGTTACCGCGTGACCCGCTTTGAGGAGATTGGCGGCCATCGGGCCGCCCATGTGCCCGAGGCCGATAAAGCCTATTTTCATCTCCGTCTCCTTTTCTTATCTCAGCGAGATGGTCGTGTTGACGCCGTCGTTCACCGTGGCGTCGTCGAACCAGCGCGAGGTGACCGTCTTGGTCTGGGTGTAGAACTGCACGACCTGCTTGCCGTACGGCCCGAGATCGCCCAGTTTCGAGCCGCGCGAGCCCGTAAAGCTGAACGCGGGCACCGGCACCGGAATCGGAATGTTGATGCCCACCTGGCCGATATCGATCTCGCTCTGGAACTTGCGCGCCGCCGCTCCGCTCTGCGTGAAGAGACCGACGCCGTTGCCCATCGGATTGCGATTGACGAGCGCGATCGCGTCATCGAGCGTGTCGGCCTCGACCACGCACAGCACCGGGCCGAAGATCTCGGTCTTGTAGATCGACATGTCCGTATCGACGTTCGTGAAGATCGTCGGGCCGATGAAATTGCCGCTCTCGTAGCCCTTCACGTCGATACCGCGGCCATCGAGCGCGAGCGTCGCGCCCTCTTCCACGCCGCGGCCGATCAGGCCGAGAATGCGCTCCTTCGCCGTCTTCGAAACGACCGGGCCGACATCCGTATTCGGTTCGATGCCCGCATTGACCTTGAGCGTCCTCGCGCGTTCGACGAGTTCCGGCACCCACTCCTTCGACGCCCCGACGAACACCGCCACCGACGTCGCCATGCAGCGCTGGCCCGCCGCGCCGAAGCCCGCGCCCGCGAGCGCGTTGAGCGTCTGTTCCTTGTTCGCGTCGGGCAGCACGACGGCGTGATTTTTCGCGCCCATCATCGACTGCACGCGCTTGCCGTGCTGGCTCCCGAGGTTGTAGACATGCGTGCCGACGGCCGTCGAACCGACGAACGAGATCGCCTTGATGTCGGGATGCGTGCAGATTGCGTCCACGACTTCCTTGCCGCCATGCACGACGTTGAGCACGCCCGGCGGCACGCCTGCTTCGATCGCGAGCTCGACGAGCTCCATCGTCGAAAGCGGGTCCTGTTCCGACGGCTTCAGCACGAAGGTGTTGCCGCAGACGATCGCCATCGGGAACATCCACAGCGGGATCATCGCGGGGAAGTTGAACGGCGTGATGCCCGCGCAGACGCCGATCGGCTGGCGCAGCGTGTAGGTATCGACGCCGCCCGCGACGTTCTCGGAGAATTCGCCTTGCTGCAGCGTGCTGATCGAGCACGCATGTTCGACGACTTCGAGACCGCGGAAGATGTCGCCCTCGGCATCGGCCAGCGTCTTGCCCTGCTCGGCCGTGAGCGTCTGCGCGATGCGTTTCTGGTTCTGGCGCACGAGATCCTGGAACTTCAGCATCAGACGCATGCGCGCGCCGAGCGGCGTCGTGCGCCACGTCTGAAACGCCTTGTGCGCGGCGGCAACGGCGGCGTTCACCTCGTCCATCGTCGCGAAGGGCACGCGGCCGACCACCTCCTGTGTCGCGGGATTGACGATGTCGCGCCATTCGGTCGTCTTCGAATCGACGAACTGGCCGTCGATCAGCAGCTTGGCCGTACGGACGGACGTATTCTGCGCCGGATGTTCAGCAGCGATATTCACGAGTCACTCCTTGTCTGGAAAGTTGCAAACGCGGGGGTTGGGATGAGAGGCGAAGACGCGCGGACGGGACGCCGGTGCGGCGCCGAAGGGAAAAGGCATGTCGTCTCCGTTTATAAGAAATCGGCCTGCACTGCTGCACGGTCGTTTACTTGAGTATAGTTATGCAAAAGTCCATCATGGCACCATAAAAACACCCGATCGATATGCAAAAAAACGCCATGCAAACCGCCAAGTTCGACCTCGCCCGCCTGAACTGGGACGATCTGCGCTTCTTCCTCGAAGTCGCCCGCACGCAGCGCGCGAGTGGCGCGGCCAAGCGCCTGGGCGTCGATTACACGACGGTCGCGCGGCGCGTGCGCGCGCTCGAAGATGCGCTCGGCACTCTCCTGTTCGACAAGTCGCGTAGCGGCGGATTCATTCTGACCGCCGAGGGCCAGCGGCTGCTCGGCTTCGTCGATTCGATCGAGACGACGGTGCAATCCGCCACCGAGCAGATCGCCAATACGGGCCACGCGCTGTCGGGACACGTACGCGTCGGCTCGACGGAAGGTTTCGGCTGCTTTTTTCTCGCGCCGCAGCTCGCGCGCTTCCAGGACGCGCATCCGAACATTTCCATCGACCTGTTGCCGGTGCCGCATTTCGTGAGCCTGTCCAAGCGCGAGGCGGATATCGCCGTGACGCTCGAGCGCCCCGAGCAGGGCCAGTACGTCTACACGAAGCTCTGCGAATACCGCCTCAAGCTCTACGCGACCGCCGAGTATCTGGACGCGCACGGTCCGATCCGCGCGAGCGAGGATCTGCGACATCATCGCTTCGCGAGCTATATCGACGATCTCGCGTTCAGTTACGAACTGCTGTATCTCGAACGCGCGGTGCCGGGCGCGGTGTCGCGCTGGCGCAGCACGAGCGCGATCGCGCAATACTTCGCGGCGCTGCAGGGCCGCGCGCTCGCGATCCTGCCGTGCTTCATGACCTCCGCCGATCCACGCTTCGTGCCGGTGCTGCCGGACGAGATCGTCGTGACGCGCGCTTTCTTTCTGTCCTGCCGCGAAGACCTGCGCAAGCTGAAGCGCATCACGGCCGTCTGGGACTATCTGCGCGCGGCCGCCGAAGCGAACCGCGGATTCCTGATGGGCGACGGCACGCAGATGGCGTGGGTCGATGTCAAGTCATCCTGATCGAATCACGTTTTATGACAGCGAGATCGGATCGAACGTGTTATCCGTCGATGCCCAATCGCGCGTCACAAAATTTGACCCGATGAATTCGTGTAATTTTGCTTCGATATCCTGCTTAAAACATCGCCTGTGCAAGCAGGGTCGTGCATAATCGGCGCCCAGTCTTATCGTTTTGCCGTGGAGAGCGCGGCGCACTCCATCCCCGTGATTTTCCTTAGTCCTTTTTCCGCCGGCCGCACTGGCCGCTCCGCGCGCTGATGGCTTTCGTCATCTGGTCACGGCGGACCATGTCCCGCCAGCGCATCCGCTTCGTCGAGGCGCGGACGGCGCGCGCCATCGCCATCATCGGCGCGATCACGCTTCTGATCGCCGCGCTCGCGCTCGGCATCGCCATCGGCACGATGTTCGGCCGCAGCCATCTCGGCGAAGAGCGGGCGCTGACGTCGCGCCGCTCGTATGAGATCGAAGAGCTCGGGCGGATCAATGCCGCGCTGATCGAACTCGCGCCGCGCGTCGAAGGGCTGTCCGCGGAAGTGAACGAGCTGCACGAGTTCGACGCGCATCTGAAGGCCGCGCACGGCACGGGCGGCACGTCCGGCGTGCACGACGTGCCGCCGCTGCCGGACAGCGAGGAACCGGCATCGTCGCTCGACGGCGCCGGCGGCCCGGCGCTGCCGCCACGCCTTTGCGATACCGGCCACACGACGACGGGCGCGCCGCGGCAGCGTCTGAAAAGCACGCAACGCATCATCGATTGCGTGAACGACCAAGTCTCGCAGTTGCAGACGCAGACGCTCGCGCACTATGCCGCGTACATGGCGTTTCCCGGCCGCGAACCGGCGCCCGGCGCGCGCAGCGGCTCGCCTTACGGCAATCGTCTGGATCCGTTCACCGGACATCTGAGCTTTCATCCGGGCGTCGATCTCGTCGCGCCAACCGGCACGCCGATCCTGGCGAGCGCGGGCGGACGCGTCGTGCAGGCCGGAGAGCGCAATGGCTACGGCAACGCGGTCGATATCCGTCACGGCGACGGCACGATGACGCGCTATGGACACGCATCGCGCGTCCTCGTGAAAGCCGGCGACTATGTGATGCCCGGACAGGAGATCGCGGAAGTCGGCTCGACCGGACGCTCCACGGGCCCGCATCTGCATTTCGAAGTGATCGTCGACGGCGCGCAGATCAATCCCTCACCCTTTCTCGCGCTCTTCAGGCGCAAGCCGAATGCGCAAAGTTGATTCGAAGCGGCCGTCGCTGCAACTGACTCGTCAGTCCTATTCGCTCACGCCCAAGCGCGGCGCGGGCATCTGGCTAGGCTTGATCGCGGCCATCTGCGCGATGGCCGCGCTCGCTGCCGCGGGCTTCGCGCTCAAGCGTTCGAACGAGGACGCGCACAAGCTCGACGCGCTCTGCGCGCCGCCCGCCTCCGAGCAGACGTTGCGCGATCAGCTCGCGCATGCGCAACTCGCACTCGAACAGGAAGCGGCGACCCGTGCGGCGCTGGAACAGCGCGTAGCGGACGGCACGGCCGAGATTCAGCGTCTGCAAACCGACCTCGTTTTCCTCAAGAAACAGCACAAGCCCGATTGAGCGGCACGCCTCGCACGCTCGCTTTCGTGTAACCCCTTACCGCATCGCAAGGACTCGACATGTTTTCATCCAAGAAGGATTCCACCGGCGTCAAGATGGCCAAGCTCGCGACGCTCGTCGCGCATAACGTTCATATCTCCGGCGATCTCGAGTTCAGCGAGGGCCTGCGCATGGACGGTCAGGTGACGGGCAACGTGAGCGGCCGCCCCGGCGAAGAAACGCTGCTCGTTGTGAGCGATCAGGGCGCCATTCGCGGCAATGTGAGTGCCTACGATGTCATCATCAATGGCTGCGTGACGGGCGATGTCACCGTCGCGCATTTCGTCGAACTTCAGTCCAACGCGCGCGTGCTGGGCAACATCTACTATCAGCAGCTGCGCATGGATATCGGCGCGACCGTCGAGGGCAAGCTGACCAAGCTCGATTCGCAGTCCGCGCATGTTCCGACGCTGCCGTCGCCGACCGAATACGCCGTCGACTTCAGCACGACTTGATGGCGGGAAACGAGCGCAGCACGATCGACGCTCGTTGGCAACAGTGCGCATGTCCAGCTAAGATTCGATGGATGGAGGCCACGCGCTCGCGCCCCACGCGAATCATCACGCGACTTCGAGCGCCCATCGACGCGTGGCCGGTGACATCGAAATAACTATAAAGGGCGCCCCATGCTGGTCAATTGCGCGGCTTATCAGAACGGCCGGAAACTCGCGGACGTCAATATCGACGATATCAACGCCTATCGCGATATGCCCGACTCTTTCATTTGGGTTGCATTGAAAGAGCCCGGTCCCGGCGAACTCGCGCATATGACACACCAGTTCGGTCTGCATGAGCTGGCGGTCGAAGATGCGCAGCATGGTCATCAGCGGCCGAAGATCGAGGAATACGGCGACTCGCTGTTCGCGGTCTTCCATACCGTCGAGTTCGATGAAGAAGGCGAGGTGCTCGTCGGCGAGATGAACGTGTTCGTCGGCAGGAACTATGTGCTCTCGGTGCGCAATCGCACGACGCAAGGCTTTCAGGAAGTGCGCAAGCGCTGCGAGCGCGAGCCGCATCTGCTCAAGCACGGGCCGGCCTTCGTGATGTACGCGCTGCTCGATGCCGTCGTCGATCGATACTTTCCTGTGCTGGAAACGCTCGGCGCCGAAGTCGACGAAGTGGAAGAGCGCATCTTCGAACAGAAAGGCTCGGTGGAATCGCGCGAGATCATCGAGGATCTTTACTCGTTGAAGCGGCGCATGACGATTCTCCAGCATCACACGGCGCCGCTGCTCGAAGCCGTCAGCAAACTGTATGGCGGGCGATCGCCGGGCGTGTGTTCGGGCATGCAGGAATATTTCCGCGACGTGTACGACCACCTGCTGCGCATCGTGAAGACGATCGAAGGGCGTCGTGAAATGATCGTCACGGCGATTCAGGTGAATCTCGGCCTGATCGCGCTCGCGGAAAGCGAAGTGACCAAGCGCCTCGGCTCCTTCGCGGCCCTCTTCGCGGTACCGACGATGATCGCCGGCATCTACGGCATGAACTTCAAATCGATTCCGGAACTCGACTGGATCTACGGCTATCCGACCTGTCTCGCGGTTATGCTGATCGTCGATCTCGTGCTTTACTGGCGCTTCAAGAAGGCGGGCTGGCTGTAGCGAGAAAGCGTCTTTCAGGAACCTTCAGGCGAAATTCATTGTCTAATCAAGCGATTTGCGCGAGAATGTGGAGTGGGCTTGCAAACAGGCCCATCGACCGCATATGACGTGAACGCACGTCACATTTTCACCGCTTTTCGTATCAACCGCACGTCGGCCATGCTGTTCGCCGATGTCGCCGTCCCGGTCATGCCGGCCACGGCGCGCCGCCCCCGCGGTTCGCCCTGTCGTCCGGCCTATGCCGTCAAGCTCACAACGAGCCTGAAATAGAGACGCGGCGCGATCCGATCGCACGTTTGATCGTGCCGGACGTGCCAGGCCACGCTTTGCATCGAATCTAACGTTTCGTAGCGACGCAGCCTGCGGGCAGCGGCGCTCGACGCTTCATCGGCGTAGGATTTGCAGATGCACCCATTACTAATCATCACAGGAGCCCCATATGGCGAAAGAAGAACTCATCGAACTCGACGGCATCGTTGACGAAGTGCTTCCCGACAGCCGCTATCGCGTGACGCTGGACAACGGCGTTGTCGTGGGCGCGTACGCCTCGGGCCGCATGCGCAAGAATCACATCCGTATTTTGGCCGGCGACCGCGTGACGCTGGAACTGTCGGTGTACGACCTGACGAAGGGCCGCATCAACTTCCGTCACAAGGACGAGCGCGCCAGCGGCGGCGGCCCGCGTGCGCCGATGCGCCGTCGTTGATGCCTGACCGCCTCATCTGATTCATCCGCAGCCAGCGTGAGCCTGATCCGCAGCGCACGCTTCTGAACCAACCCGCGGATCACCTGTACTTCGACGCGGCCGCATGCCCCGCGCCTGGCCGTTCAAGGCTGCGCGACGCGTCGATGCCCCCTTTCCCGCCCGCAATACCTCAGGCCGCACCGCGCGCCGCCAACAGCGCGTCAATGCCGATCGCGAAGCCATCCTCGTCATTGCTCTTCGACACCAGGCTCGCCTGACGCTGCACGGTGTCGGATGCCTGTCCCATCGCGATCGATACACCCGCGATCTCGAACATCGCCACGTCGTTGCCCATGTCGCCGAGCACGGCCACGCGTTCCAGCGGCACGCCCGCGATTTGCGCGAGTTCGCGCACCGCGGTACCCTTGTTCGCCGCGAGGCTCGTGACGTCGAGATAGTAGGTCTGCGAGCGCGCCGCATGACCGCGACCTTCCAGTTGCCGCTGCAAATCGCTTTCCACGCGCGCGAGCAGCGCCGTATCGGCGGTCGAGCCGACGATCTTGTCGACCGCGTCGAGATCGACATCGTCAAAGCGCGTCACGCGCACGCCCTCGTAGCCGACCGTGCGCGTTTCGAGCGGCACGTAGGTGCCTTCGGGATTCGTCAGATACCACGCATCGTCGATAAACACCCACGCGTCCACGTTCGCGGCGGCGAGCGCTTCGAGCGTCGTCTGCACGACATCGCGCGGCAATTTGTGCGACGACAGCACCTCCCACGTGCCCGGCCTCACGAGACTGCCGCCGTTGTACGACGCATAAGGCATATCGACCGCAAGCGCCTCCACGATATGCCGCATGCCTTTGCCCGGCCGGCTGCTGGCCACCGTGAAGCGCACGCCGGCCTCGCGCAGACGGCGCACCGCGTCCTTCGCGGGCTGGCCGAGCGCCTTGTCGGTGTAGAGCAGCGTGCCGTCGCAATCGGTGACGACCAGTTCCGCGCGGGCGAGCGCTTCGAATGCCGCGGCGCCGTCGCCGGTCGCGCTGTGCAGGCCGTACTTGCCTTGAGCGTTCATCAGTGCGCCCCTTCCCGCTGATTGAAGTGCGGCAACTGCCGCGTCTCGCGCACCGAGCGCGGATGCCACAGCCGCGCGCCGCCTTCGATGCCCGCCGCGTTCGACACGATCGCCACGTTATCCGGCAGCTTGAACTTGATGTGCGCCGCGTTGCCGCCGCCGATCCAGAGCTTGTCGTAGTTCACAAGCGTCGCAAGAATGCCGATGATCTTCTCCACGCGCCGGCTCCAGCGTTTCTTGCCCGCCTTCTCGCGCGCCGCGTTGCCGATGTATTCGTCGTAGGTCTTGTCCTTCGCGACCGGATGATGCGCGAGTTCGAGATGCGGCATCAATTCGCCGTCGCGAAAGAGCGCGGTGCCCGCACCGGTGCCGAGCGTCAACACCATTTCGATGCCGCGCCCTTCGATCGCCGCGAGCCCCTGCATTTCGGCATCGTTGATCATGCGCGCGGGCATGCCGCCCAGGCGCTCGGAAATCAGTTGCGCGAGCGGTACGCCACGCCAGGCCGGTGTGCCGAGATTCGGCGCGGTCAGCACGACGTTCTCGCGCACGACGCCCGGAAAGCCGATGGAGATATGCGTCGGCGGCTCAGCGACGATCGGTTTGATGAGTTCGATGAGCGTCTCCACGACCACGTCGGGCTTCGCCGGATGCGGCGTCGCCACGCGCACGCGGTCGCTCTTCATCTCGCCATCCTCGGAGATGATGGCCGCCTTCAACCCGGTCCCGCCGATATCGATCGCGAGAATCCGTTCGGCCTTGATCGCGAGTTTGTCCGCCGAGACATGCGTTTTCTGTTTGGCTCTTGATTCTGTGCTCACGCTCGTTGTCCTTATGATTGATGAGGTCAGTCCTTCTTGCGCGTATCGGTCAGCGCGCGCCATGTGCGGCCGTCCTGCGCCAGCAATTGATCCGACTCCGCCGGTCCCGCGCTGCCCGCCGCGTAGCCGTGCACGGCGAGCGGGCTGTCCGGATGCAGCACGCGATCCACCGCGGCCCACGCCGTCTCGATGCTGTCCGCGCGCTGGAAGAGCGTGGCATCGCCGAGCATGCAGTCGTAGAGCAGCGTCTCGTAGCCGACGTTCGCCCGCTCCGCGAAAAAGTCCGCGTAGTTGAAGGCCGATCGCACCTTGCCGATCTGCATCACCGGTCCCGGCACCTTCACGTTGAAATCGAACGTCGTGCCGTGCGCCGGATCGATGCGCAGCGTGAACACGTTCGGCGTGAGCGCATCGACGGGCGTATCGCGGAACAGCAGAAACGGCACGGCTTTGAGTTGCACCGAAATCTCCGTGCGCCGCTCGGTCAGCCGCTTGCCGGTGCGCAGATAGAACGGCACGCCCGCCCAGCGCCAGTTCTCGACATACACACGCGCCGCCGCATAGGTTTCGGTACTGCTGTCCTTCGCGACGCCCGGCTCTTCCTTGTAGCCCGGCCCGGCCGCTCCGGCTTCGTATTGACCGAGCACGACATCGTTCGCCGTGAGCGGGCGGATCGCATCGAAAATTTCGGCTTTGCGGTCACGCACGGATTCGGCATCGAAGGAATTGGGCGGCTCCATCGCCACCATCCCGAGCAACTGGAAGAGATGGTTCGGCAGCATGTCGCGAAACGCGCCGGTCTGCTCGTAGAACTTGCCGCGCCCTTCCACGCCGATCGTCTCCGCCGCCGTGATCTGCACGTTGTCGATGTATTCGCGCCGCCAGATGGGCTCGAACATCGCGTTGGCGAAGCGCACGGCGAGAATGCTCTGCACCGTGTCCTTGCCGAGAAAATGGTCGATCCGATACACCTGCGACTCGTCCGCGAATTTGAGGATGCAGGCGTTGAGCGCCTTTGCGGACGCCAGATCGGTCCCGAACGGCTTTTCGATGACGAGCCGCCTGAAGTTGCCGTCCTTCTCTTCGAGCAGGCCCGCCGCGCCGAGATGCTCGATGATCGGCTGGAAGAAGCGCGCGCCCACCGCGAGGTAGAACATGATGTTGCCGGACTTCGCCTTCGCGAGCCGCGCCTTGAGCCGCGCAAAGGTCTCGTCTTCCTCGAATTCGCCGGGGAAATACTCGAGCCGCCCAACGACCCAGTTCCATGCCTCTTCGTTCAACTGCGACGTGTGAAAGGTGGCGGCCTTGTCGGCGGCGAAGGTGCGCAGCGACTGCGTGAGCTCGTCGCGCCAATCGGACGTCTCACGCTCGCCGTGGTTCACGCCGATGATTTCCATGCCGTCGTCGAGCAGCTTGTCGGCGGACAGGTTGTACAGCGACGGCATCAGGAGCCGCTTGGTGAGATCGCCGCCGGCTCCGAAAATCACGAGCGTGCATGGCGGCGCGGGATGCTTGCCGGCGCATGTCGCGCTCGCCGGGTTCGCGGGATTCGCTTCGTTCGATTGATTCGCTTCGTTCGATTCTTTCGGCATGGCGTATCGCCCCTTGTCAGTTGCGCGTGAACCTGGAAAGACCTGCATCGATACGGCACAGTTCATTTCGATGGCGCACTACACACCCGCGCGCCAAAAAACGTATGCAGTTTGTAATTTTTAACCTTTCGTGTCGTAAAATATGCGCGCTCGGCGCCTGCGCTCGCCGATCTTGCGACATCGAAGCCGACTCGAGGCCTGGACTACATGAACGCACACGACACTTCCATCGACCTTGCCGCTTACTTCGAGCGCATCGGCTTTTCCGGACCTGCGCGGCCCGCGCCGACGCTCGACACGCTGCGCGCGCTGCATCTGCTCCATCCCCAGACCATTCCGTTCGAAAACCTCGACGTGCTGATCGGCCGTCCGGTGCGGCTCGATCTGGAATCAGTCCAGCGCAAACTCGTCGAAAGCCGGCGCGGCGGTTACTGCTACGAGCATAACCTGCTGTTTCGCAGCGTACTGCAGACGCTGGGTTTTCGGGTGCGCAGCTTCGCGGGCCGCGTCCTCTGGGGCCGGGATGCGCCGGAGATGCCGGCGCGCACGCACATGCTTCTGCTCGTCGATCTCGACGAAGGCACGTTCCTCACCGACGTCGGTTTCGGCGGCATGACGCTGTCCGCGCCGCTCGCACTCCAGACGGGCCTCGAACAGATCACGCCCCACGGCGCCTTCCGCCTCGACGATGCCGGCGGCGAGCCGCCCGCCTATATCCTGCAGGCGCTCGTGAACGGCGCATGGACGCGCGTGTATCGCTTCGACCTCGACCCGCAGTATGACGCCGACTACGAGATGACCAACTATTTCGTGTCCGCCTATCCGCAGTCGATTTTCCTGCACAACCTGCTGGCCGCGCGTCTCGCGCCGGGCAAACGTTTCGGCCTGTTCAACCGGCGCTTCTCGGCGCACGACGAACGCGAAGGCAGCGATCATCGCGAACTCGACAGCGTCGCCGATCTGCGCCGCGTGCTCGAAAACGAGCTCGGCATTCGTCTGCCGGATGACCCCGGTCTCGACGCCGCGCTCGCCCGTCTGCCCTGATGCGCGGACACCCCGGCCGGCACAACCAAGCTTAATCACAGGACCACGATGTTCAAGAAGAAGACGCGCGGCGGCAGCGATTTCCAGACGCATCACCGCAGCACGATGCTCGTGAACCGGCTGCCCGCGTGGCGCTCGCGTCTCGTCGTGATGGGCGTCACGGCGGCGTTCCTGTCGCTTGCGGGGCGCGCGCTGTGGGTGCAGGTCATCGACCACGAGTTCTATATCGGCGAAGGCCAGAAGCGCTATCAGCGCACGCTGGCGCTTTCGGCGACGCGCGGGCGCATCGTCGATCGCAACGGCGCGATGCTCGCCGTGAGCCTCGCCACCTATGAAGTCTGGGCGACGCCAAAGCTCTTCGACGGCGACCACGGCAACGAGATCGCGCGCCTGCTCGACATGCCGCCCAAGGAGTTGCAGCGGCGCGTCGATGGGAACCGCGCGTTCGTGCTGCTCAAGCGTCAGGTGGAAGCCGAGTCCGCCGAGCGCATCCAGACGATCGGGCGCGCGGGCATCACGCTCGTGCCGGACACGAAGCGTTTCTATCCCGAAGGCGAATCGGCGGCGCACGTCGTCGGCTTCACCAATAACGAGGATCACGGGCAGGAAGGCGTCGAGCTCGCCGCCGATACGCGTCTGACGGGCGAAGCCGGCCAGCGCGAGGTGATTCGCGACCGCCTCGGGCGCGTCGTCTCGCAGATCGGCGAACCGGCCATGCCGCAGAACGGCGAGACCATTCAACTGACCATCGACCGGCGCATCCAGCAGCTCGCGCACTCGCAACTGAAAGCGGCGATCGCGAAGCACAAGGCGCGCGCGGGCAGCGTCGTCGTGCTGGACGCGAGGAACGGCGAGGTGCTCGCGCTCGCCAATTATCCCAGCTTCGATCCGAATGACCGCTCGCGCCTCACCGGCGAGCAGTTGCGCAACCGCGCGCTCACTGACACCTTCGAGCCCGGCTCGACGATCAAGCCGCTCGTCGCCGCGCTGTCGATCGATCTGGGCCGCGTGCGGCCGGACACGCGCATCGATACGGCGCCGGGGACTTTCAAGCTCGGGCCGAACGTGATTCACGACACGTCGAATCACGGCATCATCACCGTGGCCGAGGCAGTGCAGATGTCCAGCAACGTCGCGCTCACGAAGCTCGCGCTGCAGATTCCCGCGCAGACGATCTGGGACAAGTACCGCGAATACGGCATCGGCCGCGCGCCCGAGCTGACCTTCCCTGGCGCGGCGACCGGCCGCCTGCGCGCGCCCGAGCGCTGGAAGCCGATCGAGCAGGCCACGATGGCCTATGGCTACGGCCTGTCGCTCTCGCTACTGCAGATCGCGCAGATCTATACCGCCTATGCCGGCGATGGACGCTTCCATCCGGCCACGCTGATTCAGGGCGAAGCGCGCCGCGACGCCCTTCAGGTGACGAAGCCCGCGACCGCGAAGGCCGTGCGCAGCATGCTCGAAAATGCGACCGGCGACCACGGCACCGGGCGCGCGGCGGCGGTCGAAGGCTATCGCGTCGGCGGCAAGACGGGCACGGCGCGCAAGCAGGTCGGGCGCTCGTATGCGGCGAACAAGTACCGGGCATCGTTCGTCGGCATCGCGCCGATGAGCGATCCGCGCGTGATCGTCGCGGTGATGATCGACGAGCCCACGGGCGGCACCTACTACGGCGGCACGGTGGCGGGGCCGGTGTTCTCGGGCATCGTCGGCGGCACGCTGCCGCTGCTCGACGTCCCGCCCGACGCCTGAGCGGCGCGCAGGCGGGCGCGGGCCTTGCTGCATCGATCATGCGCACCCCGAGGCGCGCCCGCGAACCTGACCGGACTGTAAAGGGCTTGTGCTCTAATGTCGTGTTCGGCACCAAGAGATCAAACGGGAAAGACCATGAAAAAACTCGCCGCGGCGCTCGCGTTGCCTGTGCTTTTCGCCGCTTGCGCCCAGTTTCATAACGAAGATGCAGGACAACCCGAAGTCGAGAAGTCATCGACCGATAACAAGGTGAACGGCATCGTCCAGTGCATCGCCGACGAAGCGAAGAAGCACGACGCCAAATATCAGAAGACGGCAATCCCGCAAGGCGTGATGCTGGAGTTCGGCGATTCCAACGTGATCAAGGTCCGTTACGACAACGGCGAGACCACGTATCGCTTCTATCCGGGGCAGCGTCATCCGTCGAATCTGTGGATCGAAGGCGCGGGCAAGAAATGCGCGCCGGCGGATGCGACCGCCCACGACGAACCCCAGAAATAAGCAGGCACATCATGCGCTCGACCAAAGCCATCAGCGCCGTCGAACGGCTCAAGACGCGCAGCGGCAACGCGAGCTACGCGGCCATCTCGATGCCGGGCGGCCTCTTCTATCTCGTCGAGCGCTCGGCCGAAGGTTCGAAAAAACTCTCCGATCCCATGCCGATGGACGAGTTCGTCGCGTTCGTCAACGCGCGCGAACCCGGCAAGCCACGCAGGGTGAGCAAGCTCGATCTCGCGATGGAAGAACAGATCGGCCGCAGCGGCAAGCGCACCGCGAAAGCGCCCGCCGAGAGCGGCGAATAAGCGCATCTTCCCGCCGTCGCTATCGATCCGCGCCGCCCTGGCGCGGCGCAACATCGAAATCCCCACATCCCCATCACATGAATGTGCGATGACAGACGGAGCCAGCAGGCTCGCGTTGCGTACATTTTTGTTAACGATCGAACTCGCTGAGACGGGCAACGGTCGGTCTACCGAAGAAAAGAGCAAGGGCCACCCGCAACGCTACAAAAAAATGCGCGGGTGAACGGGGTGCCTGAACGGCGTGCGTGTCCGAAGTCGGGACCATGCGTCGTATGGCCGAGAGGAAGACCAAAAAATGAAGAAGAAGAATGAGACCAAGGGCAGCCTTTTGCCCTCGGCGATGGCTGACGTCGAGCTTCAACACATCGAGCGCGCACTCGCGCAACTTCGCACGATGCACAAACAATCGTCCGGCACGCTCAACGTCGAGTACTGGCGCGAGCGTCTCACCGCCGTGCTGAAGGGTTATGCGCTCGTGCCCGCGCAGAAGCAGCGCATCGAGGCGCTGCGCATCGCGCTCGATACGGTCGACAGCGGCCCGCGCGACGGCTCCGGCAGCCGCAGGAAGTCGACCAACAGGCTTTGGGCGAAAGCGGCCTGACAACCGCTTTCGCCGCTCGCGCCGCGGCGCGAATCCTTCGTTCGCGCCCGCGTCTCGTGACGAGCCGGGCGCGCAACGGCTTTGCGAATTCCCGACTTCTCACGGCACGCGTGCATCGCGGACGCGTCCCGCCGGTACGCCGGGCACCGTTCATGCTCGAAAGAAAGACCTTCGATCATGCCGGGAGCTGCCATGTCCACTCATCGTCACGAACGCGCGCGCGGCGCACGCCGGCCCTGGCCGATGCTCGCGAATGCGATCCTCGCCGGCGTCATCTCGGCGTTCAGCACGTACGGCGTCGCGCAGATCACGAACGGCGGCAGCGCCGGCAGTCAGGACAATCGCCAGTCCGATTCGACATCGAGCGCGGCTCCGTCGGGCACCGCGATGCATGAATCGCAGAAGCCGCAGTCGAAGGATGCCGCGAAGGGCCGCTCCGCGACCGCGGGCAAGGATCACAAGACCGAAGGCAGCGGCGGCTTCGACAACGGGCTGTACGGTACGGGCGCGGGCAACAACAAGTGACAGGCCACACCCGCGTTCAGTCGTCGTGCTTCTGCGGCACGCCCATGATTTCCGGCGCGATCGCCGCATGATTGACGATCGCGACGAGCGACACGCCACCGATCACGTTGCCGATGAACGTCGGCACGAGAAACACGAGGAAGTAGTCCGGGACGCTGGCCGCGCCGATCATCACCGCGTACGCCGCTTCGACCGATCCCGCGATCACGTGCGTGAGCTTGCTCACCGCGACGGTGTACGTCACGAGCAGGACGGTCAGGAGACGCTCCGAGCGCGCGCTCGGCAGGAGCCACACCATCAGCGCGATGAGCCAGCCGGAGAACACGCCGCGTACGACGGTCACGCCGAACTCGGCGGACAGCGGCGTCATCGCGACCTTCGCGAGCGCCTCGCTCACTTCCGGCGAAAATACGCCGCGAATCTGGAGGATGGCCGCGAAGATCGTCGTGCCGACGAGGTTGAAGAAAAGCACGATCGCCCAGAGACGCAGCGCCTTGAACAGGGTCACGAGATCGCGTCGCGTGAGCACGGGCAGCACCGCGGTAAGTGTGCTCTCCGTGAAGAGCTGCTGACGTCCGAGAATGACGAAGACGAAGCCGATCGTGTAGCCGAAGCTCGATACGAGGCCGCTCCATCCCGTCTCCGGCAGCGCGCTTTCGAGAATCGACTGGACGAGAAACGAGAAACCCATCGAAAGGCCGGCGGCGAGCGCCGACCACATCAGCGCGGCGAAGGTGCGCTCCATCGCGACTTCGCCTTCTTCGCGCACGATCTCATGAATGACGAGCGGATGCGGTGCGGAGTGTTCGGCGGCCTGTTCCTGCTCGGCGCTATCGAGGTGCGGCGAGTCGGCCCCGGCTTGCGGCTCGTTCATGATCGTTCTCCCTGAACGCCGCTCGATACGGAAGGTGGATGAGCGGCTGGCGCATCCACGAAGCAGGAAGAATGCCCATCGACCTAACGGGCGATGGTGCCGTCGATGGCGTCATAGCCGCGCCACTTGTAAATGAGCGCGGAAACGAGCCAGCACGCAGCGAAAATCGCGACGATGCCATAGCCGAGCAGCCCGAAGTGCTCGGCCAGCGACGCGCTCGCATCCCACAGTCCGCCCTTCAGTTGCAGCCGGTCCGCGATCAGACCCAGCGCCTCGATGCCGCCGACGAGCAGCGCGATCAGCACCGACACCAACGTGACCGTGAGGTTGTAGTAGAGCTTGCGGATCGGCTTCATGAACGCCCAGCCGTAGGCGCCCGTCATCAGCAGACTGTCCGCGGTATCGATGAGCGACATGCCGGCCGTGAAGAGCACCGGAAACACGAGAATCGACCAGACCGGCATGCCGCGCGCGGCTTCGGCCGCCGCGATGCCCATCAGGCCGATTTCGGTGGCCGTGTCGAAGCCGAGCCCGAACAGGAAGCCGAGCGGATACATGTGCCAGCTTTTGCCGATCAGCCTGAAGAGCGGCCGCGCGATGCGCGCGAGCGGCCCGCCGCCGACCGCGAGCATATCGATGTCTTCGTCGCGGCAGGATTCGCCGCGCCGCACGCGCCTGAACGCGCGCCACACGCCGCGCAGCACGAAGAGGTTCATCGCCGCGATCGCGAACAGGAAGAGCGACGACACCGACGTGCCGATGATCCCGCCGATCTCGCGAAACTCGGCGAATCGGCCTTGCACGGCCATCGCGGTCGCGGCGATCAGCGCGGTGGCCGCGACGACGATCGTCGAATGGCCGAGCGAAAAGAAGAAGCCGGCAAAGAGCGGCCGCTTGCCTTCCTGCATCAGCTTGCGCGTGACGTTGTCGATGGCGGCGATATGGTCGGCATCGACCGCGTGGCGCAGCCCGAGCGAATACGCGAGCAGCGACGTGCCGAGCAGGAGCGGATAGTGGCGGAACGCGACGAGCGCCCAGAGCCACGCGAGCACATTGAACGCGATCAGGCCGGCGACGAGACGCGCGGATTTGCGCGGGAGTTTCCGAGGCGCCGGAGTGGGCGCGGAAGCGGGCTCGAACGGTTCGGTCATATGCGCGCGCGTGCGGTATCGAAGGAATAAAGGATACCGTGAGCGAATGCATGGCCAAAAATCGAATGCTTATTGCGCCGATCGCGAAATCCTTAGCCGGATTCCTTCGTTGGGACGAACAGGATGCGCCGCTAGCATGGCACTTCGCCTTTATCGATGTCCGCCATGCCCCGCTATCTCGACGACGCCCAACGCCAGGAACTCCAGCGCCAACGCGAAACCTTGCACTGGCGCAGCGAATGGCCGACGTGGGCGGTGATCGTCGCGATCTACGGCGGCTGGTTCGGCGTCGCGATGAACGCCCGCACGATCGGCCTCGTGCCATCCGTCGCGCTGCTCGCGGTGCTGTCGTGCTGGTACATGTCGCTGCAGCACGAGCTGATGCACGGGCATCCGACGCGCTGGCCGCTCGTCAACATGCTCTTCGGCATCGCCCCGCTCGCGGTGTGGTTTCCGTACGAGGTCTATCGGGAGTCGCATCTGCGTCATCACGACGACGCGCATCTGACCGAGCCGGGCCGCGATCCCGAAAGCTATTACGTGACGCCCGAACAGTGGGCGAGCGCGGGCCCCGTGTTGCGCGCCGCGCTCGCCGCGCGCAACACCTTCGCGGGCCGCATGCTCATCGGGCCGTGGTTCTCGATCGCGGCATCGTGGCGCGAGGCGGTGCAGGCCGTCGTCGAGCGGCGCTGGCGCATCGTCGCGAGCTGGGCGGCGCATCTCGCATCGCTCGTGCTGCTCGCGAGCTGGCTCGAAACGCGATGCGGCATTCCGTGGCGCGCGTTCGTGTTCGGCGTCGGTTATGCGTCGCTCGCGCTGGCTTCGGTGCGCTCGTTTCAGGAGCATCGCGCGGCGGAGGAAGAAAGCGAACGTACGGTCGTCAACGAAGCCGCGTGGCCGTGGCGTCTGCTCTTTCTCAACAACAACTATCACGCCGTGCATCACGATCTGCCCGGCGTGCCGTGGTTCGCGCTCGGCCGGATCTATTCGCGCCGCCGCGACGCGTATCGCGCGAACAACGGCGGTTTCGTCGTGCGCGGATACGGTGAATGGGCGATTCGCCATGCACTCGCGCAGGCGGCGCAACCGGTGCATCCGTTCGCCGCTTCGGAATCGCCGGCCGGCCGACGCCAGGACGCGCACAGCGCCGATACGGCCAGCCTCGCGAGCTGACGCACGGCGCTGTACGATCCGTCATCGACATCCGATCTCCGCTCGCGATGCAATGGCTCGCCGCCCTGCCGATGTACAACGTCACGCCCGCGCTCGCCGCGGACTGGCGCGCGCTGCTCGCCCACGTCCGCGACCCTCTCGCGGACTGGCTGAGCGCACGCGGCGATACGCTCGAGATCGTCGATCCCGGTCCGGATCTCACTGCCTTCTGGCTGCGCGACGATGTGCTGCTCTCGCAGACCTGCGGCTATCCGCTCGTGCATGCGCTCGCGAATCGCGTGCGGCTCGTCGGCGCGCCCGACTTCGACGTCCCCGGCTGCGAAAACGGCTCGTATCGCAGCGTGATCGTCGCGGGCGGGCATGTCTCGGTGCAATCGATCGAAGGCTGCCGTGGCCTGCGCGCCGCCTATAACGACGACGATTCCAACAGCGGCATGAACCTCTTCCGGCACGCCGTCGCCCCGTTCGCGCACGACGGACGCTTCTTCGCCTCCGTGACGAAAACCGGCGCGCATCCGGCCTCGCTGCGTGCGCTCGTCGAGCAGCGCGCGGATGTCGCCGCGATCGACTGCGTGACGTTCGCGTTCGCGCAGTCGCATCGGCCGGAACTGACGGCCGGCATGCGCGTGCTCGGCATGACGGCCAGCGCGGGCGCGCTGCCGTTCATCGCGTCGATGCGCGTGCCGCCTGACTCCATCGACACAATTTTTCAAGCACTCGCCGATGCGCTCGATCGCGATCCCGCGCTCGCCAGCCGCTTGCGGCTCAAAGGCATCGTACGGCGCAGCGAAGCGGACTACACGCCGATTCTCGACTACGAACGCGATGCCATCGCGCGCGGCTATCCGCGCCTCGCCTGAGCGAAACGCGCCCGCCCGATCCGGCAGGTTTTCCGGAGTTTCGGCACAATCGGTTTTTTTACGCGTGGTCTGCGGCGCGGTGTGGATGCATCGCGATCCGCCACGCTTTCGGAAAGCCGCAATGATCCCCTTCTCGCTACTCGACCTTTCTCCGGTTCCGCTCGGCTCGACACCGGCCGATGCCTTCGCCCATTCCCTCGATCTCGCCCGCCACGCCGAGCGCCTGGGTTATCTGCGCTACTGGCTCGCCGAGCATCACAACATGACGGGGATCGCCAGCGCGGCGACCGCTGTCGTGATCGGCCATATCGCGGCGGGCACCAAGACGATCCGCGTCGGTTCGGGCGGCATCATGCTGCCGAATCATGCGCCGCTCGTGATCGCGGAGCAGTTCGGCACGCTCGCGTCGCTGTTTCCGGGGCGCATCGACCTCGGGCTCGGACGCGCGCCCGGAACGGACCAGACCACCGCGCGAGCGCTGCGCCGCGATATGCACGGCAGCGCGGAATCGTTCCCTGACGACGTCGTCGAATTGCAACGCTATTTCGCCGATCCGGTCGAAGGCCAGCGCGTGCGCGCCGTGCCCGGCGCCGGACTGCATGTGCCGATCTGGCTGCTCGGCTCGTCCCTCTTCTCGGCGCAACTGGCGGCCGCGCTGGGGCTGCCGTTCGCGTTCGCATCGCATTTCGCGCCGGATTACCTGCTGACCGCGCTCGAGGTCTATCGCAAGCAATTCCGCCCGTCCGCGACGCTGCAAAAGCCTTACGCGATGGTCGGCGTCAACGTCTTCGCCGCCGATACCGCCGACGAAGCGCGCTTTCACTTCACGTCGCTGCAACAGCAGTTCATCAATCTGCGTCGCGGCACGCCGGGCCAGTTGCCGCCGCCCGTGGAATCCGTGGCGTGCAGCGACGCCGAGCGCGCGGGCGTCGAGCAAGCGCTCGCGTGCTCGGTCGTGGGCGCTCCGGCCGATGTCGAAGCCGGCCTGCGCTCGGTGATCGAGCAGACGCAGGCGGACGAACTGATCATCACCGCGCAGATTTTCGATCACCAGGCGCGCCTGCGTTCGTTCGAGCTCGCGAGCCAGGCGCGCGACGCGATCGGCAAAAGCGCGTGAACGGACGCGCCGCCGGCATAAAATAAAGGGACACAATAATCCCATGCGCCTCCCGCTGGACGCGCGCACTTTTGACAGGCAATAATGAGATACCGGAGGGTAGCGCTGGCCGCGCCGCCTTTCGCGTCCGCCTCGTTCGTCAATCTGAATCCCAATGTAGCGCGCCCGAATTTCGTGCACGCCGGTCGATGGCGCGGTGAAACAACAACAACGACGTCGCAAGACGGGAGGAAGAATGTCGATGCCGAGAAGCGCCGCAACGGGCGCCATGACGCTGCTGACGGAATACGACGATGCCAGCGGACAGGAAGTGCGTTCGCTGCGCCTCGAACCCGCGGCGGACGGCAAAGCCGTACTGCTGATTGAAATCGACGAGCGCAAACCCGGCATTCACCGCGAAGTGCGTTATGAAATAACGCCCGCGGAACTGATTGCCGCCATTCGCGCGCATGGTGCGGAATTACCGGGGGAACAACACAGTCGTTAAAACGTTTTAATACTTGCCGCAAGCAGCATACAATAGGGTTAAGCGAGGTATCGCGCGCGTGTTGCATGGCGGCGCGGGCTTCGCCATCGGTTCGTGGCTCCCCGACGTGACTTTCCGCGCGCATTCGTTTCGCGCGTCCGTCACGGCGATGCGCGGGGCGGGCGAACGTTCGCATTCGGGGCAATGCCCGCATTAAAGGCGAAGCCACCGGCGAATTAATAGGCGTGCGGTAAATACACTAATTGACGCGGAGCAAGCACTGCGTCACGCTTCATAAAACACTTATATTCGAGTCTTCGAACCGCCCCGGTCCGCGCGGGGTTTCGGTTCGTCTTCTGAAAATCAAAAGCTGAATCAGGAAAGCCGTGGACGAAAGAAAGCGAGACAGCATCATTGCGTATTTGCGCAGCCGAATGGCTGAGTTCGGCATAACGGAAAGAGCGTTGGCTGAAGCATTGGCCGAAGCGCCGGTGGTTACTCCACCGCCCTCCTTCACCAAGACCAACGGGGCTCATGGCGCGCCCAAGGCGAGACGGCCGATGCCGCAATTGCCTTTATTCCCGCACTCCGGGGATGGCGCCGCACCGATATTCCGAAACGCGAATGGCGATACGTGGGACGGCCTCGGCGATATGCCCGAGTGGCTCAAGCGCGCGGTTCACGCCGGTCAGGACATCGAGTTCTATCGCGTTTGAGAAGTCGTCGGTCATTCATCGGGATAGACGCGGTTGACGCACGCGCGCACCCTCCGTCCCGCCGACGAGGCCTGCACGTCACACTGAACACGCGTTGAAACGCACGCGCGCGGCATTGCACGCCGCGCCGCGCGTCTTGCGTCGTCGATCGCGCATTCGCTGCTCATCGGCAGCTTTCATAGGCAATTCGCCGACATTAATCAAGCCCAAAAAATTTTCGCCGATGGTTGCCCGTCGGGCCTGAAAACGTTTATTGGTACTTCTCTGCAAGTCGGCTCAGAAAGACGAGTCGCGCATCGGCCGACGTCAAGCACGCCCAAATCAAGTCCCGCCGTCTCCATTCGACAAGGGGGCAAACATGAACGCATACGGACGCCGCAGCGATGCACCTGGTGCTCGCGCGCATCGACGGACACAGGGACGGGCATCAGAGCCGATTGCGCTGCGCACGGTCGTGCCCGATGTCGCGGGCAATCGCACGTAATCCGAACGATCGAGCGGCGCGCGCCATGCTCTCTCGCCCCGACACACTGCCGAGCGTCGTGCGACGCATGACGGCTGGGCGTTTGTTGCTCGATGGCGCGTCGGTCGAGGCGGTGGCCGAGGAGTTGCATCTTTCCGTGCAGACGGTGCGCCGCTACAAGGCCATCGTCACCGAAGGCGGTCTCGACGCGCTCGCGAAGATGGGCGTCGGCGGGCGCGCGTCGGTGCTCGATCGCGAGGCGCTCGACTGGATCGCCGCGGCGCTGCAGGGACCGGCACGCGAACATGGTTTCGCGAGCGATACCTGGACCAATTCGCGTCTGCGCGAGTTGATCGAACGGCGTTACGGCGTGCGTTACTCGCGCGTTTATATCTGGCAGATCGCAACTAATCTTGGGCTGGGACATTTGTTGTCGAAGTCGCGCCGCTGAGGCGCTGCTTGCGACAATCAACGAAGTGCTAACTGAACACAGGAGAGAACTCATGATTCGTTCGTCAAGCCAATGGCCGCGCCGCTCCGTCACGCGGCTGGCGACTTGCGCCGCCCTCGCCTTCGCGGCGATCGGCAACTCATCGGCTCAGGATGCGGCGTCGGCTTCGACGGCACGCGGCGCGGCAGCGGTCGCGCACGTGCAGGCACGCGTGGTCGGCATCGATCCCGTGACCAACAGCGTGTCGCTGCAAGGCCCGGCTGGCCGCGTCGTGGACGTGTCGGTCAATCCCGAAATCGGCGATGTCAAGAAGCTGCAGTTGGGCGATATCGTGAACATCGAATATCGCAGCGCGCTGCTCGTTCGCGCGGCGAAGGTGAAATCCGACGGGATCCGTCAGCGCATCGATAGCGAAGCGGCGATTCCGGCATCGGGCGGCGTGATGGCGCAGGCGCGCGTCGTCGAGGTGATCGGGACGATCGAGCGCGTCGATACGAAGAACCGACGCGTGACCTTGCGCGGGCCGAGCCATACGGTGACGCTTGAAGTCGCGCCGGATGTGTCGCTTGCGGACTTGAAGAAGGGCGATACGGTGCACGCGCAGTTCGAATCGGCGATGGCGGTGCAGGTTTTGAGGGGTGGGCAGGGGATTAAGTGAAGGCCATTGGTGCGGGGGTGGCTCACGCCGAATCCGTCGACTGACAAGTCATGGGGCGTAGCGCTCGGCGCCACCTCGCGCGCGCTCGTTCGCGAAGCCGGGAGGACGGCCCCGGCCACGCCTGGCGGACTCGTGTGTGAATGTGGAGATGCACCACCCCACGTCCAGTTCGGATCCTCTCGCAAAGCCGGATAAACCATCTTGTCTGGATGCCTTAGAAAATAAGTTCAACAAGATTAAAGGCGAGAGACTGCAAACCTTGGACTTATATGTCCGGCGGTCAGAACATTCGAGGACATTTAGGAATTCTCGGCTCCATCCGCGAACAACCTCCTTGCTAGTCTACGCGTCGACGTTCGTAATTCAGCGAATCGTCGGTCAAGGAGAAACACATGCAAAAAATCAAGAAACCGATTCGTGCCGTCGTAATGGCAGCGCTGGTCATTGCTCCGTTCGCTGTGTCATCGGAAACGTTCGCTTCGTCGCTTCTAGGCTTTTGGTACAGGTAAGGCACCGGCCGCGGCATATGTCGATCAGCGCGTCGTCATCGCAAGCCGACTCGGTTCTGATTCGGCCCTTGCAGCATCGCCTCAACTCGCTGATCACAAAGGCTTTTCCGCCACCCATCGACAACGCGGCAGCCGCTGAAAAAAGAAACGCCCCGAAGGGCGTTTCATCACACTCTCAACCTCTCGAAACCCACATCCTCAAAAATTAAAGTTATCGATATTCGCCGCATCGAACGTGGTCGGCGGCCCGAGGATCACTTCCCCGCTCTTGCCCACCGTCCGCTTACCCAACTTGCCCGCTTCGAACGAATCGCCTTCCTTCCCGGTAATCGTCCCCGATGCGAGATTGGCCGCCGCGAACGCCGCGAGATAACCCAATTGACCCGGGTCCCACAACTGGAACGCCTTCACCGTGCCGTTCTTCACGAACGCGCGCATCTGATTGGGCGTGCCCAGGCCCGTCACGACAACCTTGCCCTTCGCCGGCGAACTCGATATATAACGCGCCGCCGCCGCGATCCCCACCGATGTCGGCGCGACGATGCCCTTCAGGTTCGGATACGCCTGCAACAAGCCCTGCGTCTCGACGAACGACTTCTGATCGTCGTCGTTACCGTAGGCGATCTTCACGAGCTTCATCTTCGAATACTCGGGCTTCTTGAGCTCCTCCTGCATCCATTTGATCCAGGTGTTCTGATTCGTCGCATTGGGCGTCGCCGATAGAATCGCGAACTCGCCCTCGCCGCCGATCAGCTTCGACAGCAACTGAATCTGCCCGCGCCCGATCGCTTCCGAATCCGCCTGATTCACGAAGATCTGCCGGCCATCCGGCGCCGTGTCGGAATCGAAGGTCACGACCTTGATGCCCTGCGACATCGCTTTCTTCAGATACGGCACGACCGCGTTCGCATCGTTCGCCGCAATCACGATCGCGTTTTGCCGCTGCGTAATGAGCGTGTTGATATAGCTCACCTGCGACGACGCGCCCGCATCCGACGGCCCCACCACCTTGCCGTCGCCCTTCATCTCCTTGATCGCCGCCATGCCGCCGTCATCGGCGATCACCTCGTACGGATTGTTGATCTGCTTCGGCAGGAAGGCGATCTTCAAACCGCTCTTGATATCGGCGGCGCTTGCCGTCAGCGCGACGCTCGCGGCCAGCAACGCCGCCGCGAGCGCCGGGCCGCGCGGGAATCGAATGAGCTTTTTCATGTCGTAAAGTCTCCTGTCATTGCGCATGACTGCGCTGGTTTGCAACGGATACCCGCAACGGACAACATCACCGAATCAAAGCGTCTGCGCCATCAGACGCTTTTCGCGCGCCGCCCGCCAGCGCGCGACGAGATTCGGTATCAACACCGACGAGAGCAACAGCGCGCCCGTCACGATCGTGAGCGTTTCGCTCGATACATCCGCGAGCGTCAGCGCATTGCGCAACACGCCGATGATCACGAGCGACAGCAGCACGCCGATCATCGAGCCGCGTCCGCCGAAGATGCTCACGCCACCGAACAGCACCGCCGCGATCACGGAAAGCTCGAAGCCCTCGCCGTTGTCGCCGCGCGCGCTCGTAAAACGCAACGTATAGACGATGCCCGCGAGCGCCGCCATCGCGCCCGACATCATGGAGAGTTTCAGCTTCGTCTTCGCGACGTCGATGCCCGAGAACTGCGCGGCCGTCGGATTCGCGCCGATCGCAAAGAGGCTGCGGCCGAAGGGCGTCGCCTGCAACATGACCGTGAAGACGATCGCGCCTGCAATCACCAGAATGAACGGCATCGGCAGGAAGGTGTCGCCGACCGTATCGATACCGAAAGCCGTATACGACGCGGGAAAATCCGCGATTGCCTGATCGCCGAGCAGCACGTAGGCGAGACCGCGAAACAATGCGAGCGTGCCGATCGTCACGGCGAGCGACGGCAGCCCGAAGCGCACGATCACGAGGCCATTGAGCAGGCCCGCGAGCGTGCCGAACAGAAGCACGAGGACGATGACGAGCGGCATCGGCAAGCCCATGTGCCACAGCACGCCCATCAGCGCGCTGGATGCGCCGAGCACGGACGCCACCGACAGATCGATCTCCGCCGCAACGATGATGAGCGTCATCGGCAGCGCGATCAGCGCGATCTCGGTGAAGTCGGCGAGCATGTTCGAGACATTCGCCGCCGACAAGAAGAGCGGCGACAGCACGCGCCCCCCGACCAGCGACACGACGAGCACGATCGCGAGCATCGCTTCCCATTGCAGATGGCGGCGCCTGGTCGTGGAGAGAGCGGAATCGGGTTTAGCCATGATCGCGTTTCCTCATCATGCGGCGCGCGACCGAGCGCGCGAGCAACGTATCGAGCGCGATCGCCGCAACGATCAGCGCGCCTTGAATCGCCTGCTGCCAGAACGGCGACACGCGCAACACCACGAGCGCGATATTGATGACGCCGAGCACGAGCGCGCCGAGCGTCGCGCCCGCGATCGTCCCGACGCCGCCCGTGATCGCGACGCTGCCTACCACGGCCGCCGCGACCACCTGCAGCTCGATGCCCTTCGCCGTGCTGGCATCGACGGTGCCGAAGCGCGCGAGCCATAGCACGCCCGCAAGCCCCGCGATCGCGCCCGACAGCAGGAAGCCGATCATCACGCGCCGGTCCACGCGTATGCCCGCAAGCCGCGCGGCCTCGGGATTCGAGCCGATCGCATAGTGCTCGCGTCCGCCGCGATACTGCTTCAGATACACCGACAACACGATCAGCACGGCCAGCGCGATCAGCACCAGATTCGGCACGCCGAGAAGCGCGCCTGTCGCGATGGTCGCGAACGCATCGGGCAGGCTCGTCGCGTTGATCTGACCGCCGTGGACCCATGCGTAATCCGCGCCGCGCACGATATACAGCGTGGACAGCGTCGCGACGAGCGAAGGCACGCGTCCGAACGTGACCAGCGCGCCGTTGACCGCGCCGATCGCAAGCCCGATACCGATGCCCGCGAACATCGCGACGATCACCGGCATGTGCGGGAACATCACGAAGAGACTGCCGACCGCATATGCCGATACGCCGACCACCGACGCCACCGACAGATCGATATGCCGCATCAGCATCACGATCGTCATGCCTGCCGTCAGCAGGCCGATGATCGACACGTTGAGCAGCACGTCGCGCAGATTCTGCAGATTGAGAAAGTCGGGCTTGACCGCGGCCGTCGCGCCGATCAACACGAGCAGCACGATGAAAAGCGTCAATTCGCGGCTCTTCGCGATCGAGACCGCGAGGCTCGTGCGTTTGGTTTCGGATGGCGGCATCGCGGGTAGCGTGGGAGAGTGTCGTGTCATCATGCTGCGCGTCCCAGTGAGTTCGGCGTTGCGCCCAAAGCCGCGCTCATCACGCGTTCTTCGTTCGCATCGGCGCGAGCGATATCCGCGCTGATGCGGCCTTCGTGCATCACGAGCACGCGATCGGCCATGCCGAGCACTTCGGGCAGCTCGCTCGATATCATCAGCACGGCCATGCCCTCCTTCACGAGTTCCGCAAGCGTGCGATACACCTCCGCCTTCGCGCCCACGTCGATGCCGCGCGTCGGCTCGTCGATGATGAGCACCTTCGGATTCGTTGCGAGCCATTTGCCGAGCACGACCTTCTGCTGATTGCCGCCCGATAGCGTACCGACCGGCGCTTCGAGATCGCTCGCCTTGAGCCGAAGCCGCTTGCCCCAGTCCGACGCGAGCATCGATTCGCTTTTCGCGGTGATGAGTCCGTGGCGCACAAGGCGCCCGAGCACGGTCAACGACGCGTTGCGCGCGATGCTCAGTTCCAGCGCGAGCCCTTGCGCGCGACGATCCTCCGGCACGAGCGCGAGTCCCGCGCGCACGGCCGCCGCCGGATGTCCCAGCGCGAGCTTTTTGCCCGCGATCTTCACTTCGCCGCCATCGACCGGATCGATGCCGAAGATCGCGCGCGCGACCTCGCTGCGCCCCGCGCCGACGAGCCCCGCCAGCGCGACGATCTCGCCCGCGCGCACATCGAAGGACACGTTCTTGAACACGCCTTCGCGCGTGAGATTGCGCACCGAAAGACGCACGTCGCCGGGCACGACATCGGCTTTCGGATAGAACGTGTCGAGATCGCGGCCGACCATTCTGCTCACGATCGCATCGATGTTCATGTCCTGCGTGAGCGCGTCGTAGACCTTCATGCCGTCGCGCATGATCGTCATGCGTTGCGTCAGTGCGAACACTTCATCGAGACGATGCGTGATGAAGAGAATCGCCACGTCGCGCTCGCGCAATGCGCGCACGATCGCGAAGAGCCGCTCCACTTCGGGCAGCGAAAGCGCGGCGGTCGGCTCGTCCATGATGAGCACGTTCGCATCGAGCGACAAAGCCTTCGCGATCTCGACGACCTGCTGATCCGCGATCGACAGCCCGCGCACGAGCCGTTGCGCCCGCAGACTCACGCCGAGCGACGACAGCAGCGCATCGACTTCGCGATGCATCTCGTCGTAGCGAATCCGGCCGAAACGGTCACGCGGCTGTCGGCCCATATAGATGTTCTCGGCGATCGACAGGTCCGCGAAAAGCGTCGGCTCCTGATAGATCACGGCGATGCCCGCATCGCGCGCTTCGGCGGGATTGGCGAAGCGGCGCGCGACGCCTTCGACGAGCAGTTCGCCCGCATCGGGCTGATACACGCCCGCGAGCAGTTTCACCAGCGTCGATTTGCCCGCGCCGTTTTCGCCGAGCAGCGCGTGCACTTCGCCGGGGAAGAGTTGCAGGCTGCCATCGCCGAGCGCGCGCACGCGGCCGAACGATTTGCTTGCATGTCTCAATTCGAGACGTGGCGTCGTCATGTCGTTACCTCTCAGATGCGATAGATGCGTTCTGCGTTGCGCACGAAAAGCGCTTGTTTCTCGCTCTCGCTCGCATCGCCGACAATGTGCGCATACGCGTTCCACAACGCCGTGTACGTGCCGAACAGCCGATCCACCGGAAAGTTCGATGCGAACATCGCGCGGGCGATACCGAACGTGTCGATGGTTTCGTGCACATAAGGACGCAGGCTCTCGATGGTCCAGTCATGATCGAACATCGCGAAGCCGCTCACCTTCACGGCGACGTTCGGGCACGCAGCCAGCATGCGCATGCCTTCGCGCCACGCGCGATAGCCGTGCGTCGAGTTGCGGTCCACGAACATGCCCGCGTGATTGACGATGAATTGCGTGTCCGCATGCTCGCGAGCGAGTTGCGCGGCCTCTTCCATCTGCGATGGATAAAGCTGCAGATCGAACGACATGTCGAAGCGCTTGAGCAACGCGAAATGCTTGCGCCATTGCGGCTCGCGCATGTAATGACGCCCGACATAGTCGTACAGCTTGTTGTCATGCACGTTGAGAATCTGGCGGATGCCGCGCGTATTGGCGAACGCCGCATGTGCTTCGAGCACCTGTTCGGCGTTGTCCGCCGACAAGTCCGCGCCCGCGACGATGCCGTCCGGCATGCCGTCCTTATCCGCTATCGATTGCAGCCAGCGCGTTTCCTCGACGGGATCGGCGGGATCGTGATTCGCATCGACGTGCACGAGCTTCAACACGTCGATGTCCTGTGCATCGTTCAGCAGATCCGCGAGCAGATAGTCATGCTTCAAGTCGCGCGCGTCGCCGACGAACGATGTCTGCGGATTCGCGAGCCAGGGGTAATGATGCGTCTTGAGGTCCCACAGATGAATGTGCGGATCGACGACCTGCATGATGGCGTTCCTCGCGAAAGAGGCGAACGTTTCAGGGAAGATGAAAGACAGGCACGAGCGGCGTCACGACAGGCGAGTTATCCGCGTGTGTCTCCATCAACTCGGCCATGAAGTCCCACCACTTGCGCATGACGGGGAGCGCCGGCAACGAGTCTGTCGTATGCGTATCCGTGCGCTGATGGATGGCGAAGAGATGCCCGGTCGATTCGTCGAGAAAGATCCGGTATTCGCGGATGCCCGCGTCGCGCAACGCATCGGCCAGTTCCGGCCAGATCTCGCGATGGCGCTTTTCGTATTCCTCGCGCATGCCCGGCTTCAGGGTCATGCGAAATGCCACTGTCTCCATGGCGGCCCACCTTCTTTTGATTGGTGAATCCCTGTGTTCGGGACTCGTTGTGCTGCGACTATAATTCGCCGACCGATAACACGACAATCCGATTGCAGGATTGGCCGATCGCAAAAACGTATCGCTGCGCCGTATCATCGCGCGGTTCAAAGCGGACTGTCGAATGATTCAGAACGTGTCCCAAACTGTGTCGCCGAATGCGCTCGTCAATCGGCTGAAATTCAAGCACCTCGCGCTTCTGGTCGCGCTCGACGACGCGCGCAATCTGCATCAGGCCGCCGAGGCCATCAACGTGGCGCAGCCGAGCGCAAGCCGCATGCTCGCGGATATCGAGGAAGCATTTGGATTTCTGCTCTTCGAGCGTAATGCGCGCGGCATGCAGCCGACGTCGCTCGGCACGGCCGCGCTCGCGTACGCGCGCCGCTCGCTCGCGGACCTGACGCGCTTCGCCGACGATCTCGACGCCAAGCGCCGCGGCGGCCACGGTCAACTGACGGTCGGCGCGATCATGGGCGCCGCGCCCGACGTGCTCGCGATGGCCGTCACCGAACTGAAATCCGAGCGACCGCTTTTGAACGTGCGCATCCTCGGCGAGACGAGCGATCAGGTCGTGCAATTGCTGCATCGCCGCGAAGTGGATCTCGCGCTCGGCCGCTTGACGACGCCGCTGCAGCACAACGATTTCGACTTCGAGCCGCTCGCACGCGAGGCGATGCGGCTCGTCGTGCGCGCGGGGCATCCGCTTGCCGGAAAGACCGAACTCACGCTGGCCACGCTCGTCGGCTGGCCGTGGATTTTGCAGCCGATCACGAGTCCCGCGCGCGGCCTCTTCGAAGACGAACTCGCCCGCGCCGGGCTGACGACGCCCGCCGATATCGTCGAATGCGCGTCGATCTTCGCGACGCTGCAACTGCTGCAAAACAGCGAAGCCGTCGCGATGCTGCCGGAGTCCGTCGTGCGCGATTATCTGCGGGCGCAATTGCTTATCGAGCTGCCGATCGAGATCGGCAAGAGCCTGTCGGGTTTCGGGCTGCTGCGCCGCAAGTTCGAGACGCTGAGCGAGCCCGCCGAATACTTCATCGCGTTGTTGCGCAAGTACTCGGCGGGTTCGTCTCACTGAAGATTGACGAAGAGACCGCCATCGACGAGCAAAGATGCGCCCGTCACATAGCGCGCGCGGTCCGACGCGAGAAAGACGACGCACTGCGCGACATCGTCGGGTTCGCCCAGTCGCCCGAGCGGAATGCGCTTTTCCATATATGCGCGCTTGTCCTTGTCCGAGAGATCGTCGGCGTTCAGGTCCGTCGCGATGGTGCCGGGCATCACCGAGTTGCAGCGGATGCCATACGGCCCCAGCGCGATCGCGCAGGATTGCATCAGCGAGTGGACGCCCGCCTTCGTCGGCGTGTAGTGCGTTTGCATGCCGCCGCCGACGAGCGCGCTGATCGAACTCGTCGCAACGATCGCACCGCCCGTGCCCTGCGTCTTCATCTGGTTCGCGGCCGCCTGGGTCACGTAGAACGCGCCGTTCAGGTTCACTGCGACGGTCGTCTCATAGACGGAGGCAGGCATGTCGAGAAACGCATGAAACGGGCAGATGCCCGCGTTGCTCGACAGCACATCGACGTGGCCGAACGCATCGACCGTGCGCCGGATCAGCTCGATGCCCGTGTCGCGCTCGGCCACATTGCCTTCGACGGCGATCGCGCGCCGCCCGAGCGCCTCGATCTCACCGACGATCGATTCCACCGCCGATGCCTTGCCATAGGACCTGTCGTTGTCGCCCCAGTAGTTGATCGCGACATCGGCGCCTTCGCGCGCGCTCGCGAGCGCGATCGCACGGCCGATGCCGCGCGAACCGCCCGTCACCACGACGACTTTGTTCTCTAGCAACATGCGATGCCTCGTTCAGTGTGTATAGGGTCTTTCGAGCTTGCATTCAGGATTGAGCCGCACGCCGAAGCCCGGCGTCTCCGGCACCTTCATGCGGCCATTCACCGGCACGGGCTCGTCGAGCAGCAAGGGCGTGAACATCGGTACGACCTGATCGGCTTTGGGGGCCATCATCAGAAACTCGGCGAACGGCGAGTTGTGACGCGTCACGACGAAGTGATAGCTGTACACCGACGAACCGTGCGGCACGACGAGCACGTTGTGCGCATCCGCGAGCGCCGAAATCTTGATGAGCTCGGTGATGCCGCCGCACCAGCCGACATCCGGCTGCACGAGATCCGCGCAACCCATTTCGAACAGCATGCGAAAGCCCCAGCGCGTCGCTTCGTGCTCGCCGGTCGTGACCATCATGCCGGCCGGCACGGAACGGCGCAGTTCGGCATAGCCCCAGTAGTCGTCGGGCGGCAGCGCTTCCTCGATCCATTTCAGGCCATGCTCGCGCGCCGCGTTCGCGAGGCGCTTCGCGTAGTTGAGGTCGAGGCTCATCCAGCAATCGAACATCAGCCAGAAATCGTCGCCGACTTTCGCGCGCATGTCCGCGAGCTTCGCGATGTTCTTGTGCAGCCCTTCTTCGCCTTCGGCCGGGCCGTGCTGCAAGGGCATCTTGCCGCCGATGAAGCCCATCTCCTTCGCGAGATCGGGGCGCGCGCCCGTCGCGTAGAACTGGAGTTCGTCACGCACCGGACCGCCGAGCAAATGAAACACCGGCTCGCGGCGCACCTTCGCGAGCAGATCCCACAGCGCGAGATCGACGCCCGAAATCGCGTTGAGCACGATGCCCTTGCGCCCGTAGTAGAGCGTCGCGTTGTACATCTGATCCCACATCTTTTCGATGTCGGTCACGCGCTGCCCTTCGAGAAAGCGCGCCAGATGTTTCTCGACGATAAACGCGCCGATTTCGCCGCCCGTCGTCACCGCGAAGCCGACGGTGCCGTCGCTCGCCTCGATCTCGACGACGAGCGAGCCCAGCACGTTCAGCCCGAACGACTGTCGGCTCTTGCGGTATTCGGGATAGCGGGCCATCGGCGTGGCGATGTGATCGTCGATCCAGTGATCGGCGCCCTGGTCGTGATAATCGGCGCCGCCGCCGCGAACGGTGAAGGCGCGCACCTGGGCGATCGTGGGCATGGACATGATGTGGCTCCGTACGTGTGGTTTCGTTGTTCAGGACGCGTTCGCGGCGTCGGGTATGGGTGCGTGTTCGCTGCGCCCGGGCACGCGCACCAGTGCGACGATGACGAGCGCCGCGAGCACGCTCGCGCCCGCCAGCACCATGAGTCCGGCGCTCGTCGAATGGAACGCGGCTTCGGCGGCGGTGCGGGCCATCGGTGCGAAGAAACCGCCGAGGCCGCCGAGCGAATTGATGAGCGCGATGCCGGCCGCGGCGCCCGCGCCTGTCAGATAGCGCGTCGGAAAGGTCCAGAAGAGCGGCTGTGCGGCGATGAAGCCGCTCGCCGCGCAGCACAGCGCGATGATCGACACGACGGGCGACGCCGCCACACCCGACACGGCGATCGCGATGCCCGACATCGCGAGCAGCGCCACCGCGCACGGCCGATGCCTTCCGGTGCGATCGGCGTAGCGCGGCACGATCCACGTGACGATCACGGCGGCGATCCACGGAAGCGCCGTCACGAGCCCGACGCGAAAGCCCACTTTGGTGCCAAGCAGCGCCGACACCTGTTGCGGCAGATAAAAGACGACGCCATAGACCGCGGCCTGAATCAGGAAATAGACGCAACACAGCACGAGCACGCGCGGATCGACGAGCGACGCGAGCACGCTTCGCGGACCGTGCGACGACGCGGCGCGCGCATCTTCGTCGAGGCGGCCGACGAGCAGCGCGCGTTGGTCCGGCGTGAGCCATCGGGCTTTCGCGGGGTCGTCGTCGAGATACCAGAATGCCCATACGCCGACGATCGACGCAAGCAGCCCTTCGACCAGAAAGAGCCATTGCCAGCCCTTGAAACCGAACGCGCCGTGCAGATCGAGCAGCAAGCCGGAAAGCGGCGCGCCGAAGATGAACGCGAGCGGCGCGCCGAAGTAGAACACGCCGAGCGCGCGCGCCCGCGACGATTGCGGAAACCAGCGCGTCAGGTAATAGACGATGCCCGGAAAGAAGCCCGCCTCCGCCACGCCGAGCAGAAAGCGCAAGGTATAGAACGCAGTGGCGCTATGCGCGAAGGCCATCGCCGCCGAGACGAGACCCCACGTCACCATGATGCGGCACATCCACAGCTTCGCGCCGACGCGATGCAGCAGCAGATTGCTCGGCACCTCGAAGATCGCATAGCCGATGAAGAACACGCCCGCGCCGAACGCGAACGCGGCATTCGTCAAGCCGGTGTCCTGCTGCAGCGCCTTTTGCGCGAAGCCGATATTCGCGCGATCCAGAAACGCGAGCACGTACATGAGCAGCAGAAACGGCAGCAGCCTCTTCATCACGCGGGACGTGACGGCGCCTTCCGCTATGGCGGAGTGATTCATCGAGATTCTCCCGAAGCCGCAATCAGTACGTCGCGCGTCCGCCGGACAGATCGAACACCGCGCCGGTGCTGAACGCGCAGTCCTCGGACGAAAGCCACAGGATCAGCGACGCGGCTTCCTCCGGCATCAGGAAGCGGTTCATCGGGATTTTGGAGAGCATGTAGTCGATGTGCTGCTGCGACATCGAATCGAAGATTTCGGTCTTGGCGGCGGCGGGCGTCACGGCGTTCACGAGGATGTTCTTGCCCGCGAGTTCCTTGCCGAGCGATTTCGTGAGGCCGATCAGCCCGGCCTTCGACGCGCTGTAGTGCGAGGCGTTCGGGTTGCCTTCCTTGCCCGCGATCGACGCAATATTGACGATGCGCCCGTAGCCCGCCTTCAGCATGTAAGGCACGACGGCGCGGCACGTCAGATATGGGCCGATCAGATTGACGTCGATCACGCGACGCCACACGTCGGGCGCGAGTTCCCAGGTCGTGCCGTTGCCACCGGTGATGCCCGCGTTGTTCACGAGCACGTCGATCCTGCCGTGGGCGGCGAAGGTCTTTTTCGCGGCGGCATCGACGGACGATTCGTCGGTCAGTTCGACGACCGCGTCGCTGATCTTGCGCTCCTTGTACTTCGCCGAGAGTTCCGCGCTCGTGCGCGCGAGGCGCTCGCCGTCGACATCCCAGAGCGACACATCGGCGCCCGATTCCAGCGCGCGTTCCGCCACCGCGAGGCCGATGCCCCGCGCCCCGCCGGTGATGATCACGACGCGGCTGGCCAGGTCGATACGGTTCATGGGTTTGTCTCCTTTCGTTGTTGGTCGCTTTGGATTGTCATGCCGTGAGAGGCACTATAGTCCCGCGCTAATAGCGCAACAATTCGAAAGGGCGATCGTTCGATAGCAAAAGCGGATCGCGCTGCTTGCCTAGCGCGGCGGCTCGTCCGATGCGTGTTCTCGATCTGTTTCGTCCGACTCGACCGAAGAAAGTTGATCACGTTGCGTGGCGCGCGAGCCTTCGGCACGCTTTTTCGCGATCAGAGCCAGTACAAAAAGCGCCGCAACGCCTACTGGGAAAATCAAGAGAGCAGCAACGAACACAACAACCTCCGATTTAAAGAGGCGTCGAGTTTATCGTCGGTAATGACATCAATTGTCGCCAAAATCTGAAATATTCCATTCAACATTCGTGAACTTGCTTGATGGATCCCGGCGATCGACAATGCCGGACGCGCTCCGGGAACGCACGTTGCTATCGCAACCGGACCGTCAATTTTCGACGCTTAATCAACCTAAAAAAGCATGTTCACTTCGAAAGCCTGCACTACAACCTGCGTACTCGACGGCATCCCCGTCACCCTGACTTTCTTTCCCGACACCACCCTCCTTCGTATCACCGACGCCAACGGCCATTGCATGCGCGAAACCCGCTGGCCCGCGCCGTGGCGCACCTTGCTCGCGACATTGCGCGAATTCAGCGGACGCGACGCCCGCAACCAGCTCTCGACGCTGCTCGATTCGATTCCGGTGGCATCGAAGCCGAAACGCGACCGCGCGTCGGCGCTGGCGTGAAGTGCGCGCCAGCGAACGGCAACGGCGGGCATTTATCCAATAACACCAGTATGTTGCACGCGGTCCGCCAAGGTATTTTGAGTGCGCGGACCCGCGCCATTTACAATGTCGGACCGACTGCGAACGGGCCATGAGGCCCACGCCGAACCCCACCCCTCGCAGGCCCACTTTCACGCATCCGACTGGCTGTATGGTCACTGAAACGTCTTCTTCGGAATCCCTCGCCGTCGCGGAGCGCGTGCGCGAGTTGATGGCCCGTCATGGCATCGGGAAGCGGCAGCAAACCGCCGAGTTGTGCCGCATTCTCGACCTGAGCTTTTCGCAGGGCCATCGCAAGCTGCGTGGCAACAGTCCGTGGACGCTCGCGCAGATTCGCCGCGTCGCCGATGCCTTCGACGAGCCCGCGCTCAAGCTTTTCGATTCGATCAATACGCGCCCCGACGAAACCGAAGGCACCGCGCACGACGCCGTGTTCAAGCTCGGTTCGGTGGAAATTCCCTGCATGGCGTGGGTCGGCAACGCGCTGGACGCGGGCAGCCGTCCGGATTTCATCGCGCAAAAGATCAACAATCGCTGGGTCGTCACGAAGCATGAAGGCGTGCTGCTGCATGAAGCGTGCGACGTCCACAAGATCGAAATCCAGCCGCGCCGGCCCGACACCGACAAGCCGATCATCGCCGTCGTGGACGACGACCACGCTTCCGCGGACAACCTGCACGACTATCTGGAGGCCACCGGTTTCACGGCGATGGCCTTCTACGGCCTCGACGCATTCCTCGAAGCGCTGCAGACACAGGTGTTCGATGCGGTCGTGATGGACTGGCTGTTCGGCGTGCATACGTCGGCGGACGCGATTCGCGCGGTGCGCGCGTCGGACAATCCGGACGCGCCGGTCTTCGTGCTCACGGGCGAACTGACCACCGGCAAGGCGAGCGAATCGGAGATCAGCCAGGTTATCCGCGACTACGACGTCACGTGTTTCGAGAAGCCCGCGCGGCTCGGCATTCTCGTCGCCGATCTTTCCAAGCGGCTCATGCGCAGTTGAGGGCCAGGCTCACAGGCTCACAGGCTCACGCAACGCGCCGGCGCACCGTCACCGCGCGGTGAACGGCGCCCTTCAGCACCTCGTAGCGCACCGGCTTCAGCAGATAATCGAAGAACAGCACCGCCGCGCTCGGGTCCACCAGTTCGGGCGCGTATGCACTCACCGCGATGATCGGCACGCTTGCCCCCGGCGCACTGCGCGCACGATATTCGTTCGCGAACGAGTAGCCGTCCTTGCCGGGCATGTGCAGGTCCGCGAGGATCACGTCGGCGTCGTTGGCGCGCAGCCATGCGAGCGCGCTGTCGACGTCGGGCAAGGCGACCGCGTAATAGCCCAGATGCGTGAGCATCTCGATCAGCGAATCGCGGATCGACTCGTGGTCGTCGATCACGAGCACGCGCGATTTGCGCAACTCGGGCGCGTCGGCTTCCGGCTCGCCTCCGGGCAACCGCTCCGCCGAGACCGCCGGCACGCTCACGCGAAACGCAGCGCCCTGTCCGACTTCGCTCGACACCTCGATCTTCCCGCCGAGCAGATCGACGAGCCCGCGCACGACCGCGAGGCCCATTCCCGCGCCGTCGAAACGCCGCGTGCTCGATGAATCGAGCTGCGTGAACTCCTGAAAAATGAGCGGCAACTGCTCGCGGGAAATGCCCGGGCCCGTATCGATCACGGAAATGTCGAGGCGCTCTTCGGTGCGCGCGAAATGCACGTCGATGGAACCGGATTCGGTGTACTTGATCGCGTTGGTCACGAGATTCGTCACGATCTGCCGCACGCGATGCGGATCGGATTCGATCGGTTCGCGCTCGCCGGCATAGTCGCCGCGCAATTCCAGCCCCTTCGCGGTCGCGGCGGGCGTGTTCGCATCGACGATCGAATCGAGCAACTCTTCCGGATCGAAGACCGACATACGCAGTTCGAGCTTGCCCGCGCCGAGACGCGCGTAGTCGGTCAGATCGCGCATCTGCGCTTCGAGATGACGCGCCCCCGATTCCAGGCGCTGCATGATCTTGCGGTCGGCATCGCCGCGTGCATTGAGCCCGAGCAATTCGACCGACGAGACGATCGCGTGCAGCGGCGTGCGCAGTTCATGGCTGATCATGCCGAGGAAGGTGTCTTTCGCGACGCCCGCCTCGCGCGCCGCGCGCGTCGCCTGATGCTCGGCCGTGAGCGCCGCGCGCTGTTGTTCGATGAGGCGCGTGCGCCGATAGCCGTTCAGCAGCAGCAACACCGTCGCCGCCGCCGAGAGCAGACCGAGCAGGATGCCGCCGTAGATCAGATAGCGGCGCTTCGCGTCAAAGTCGCGCACGATCGCCTCGCGCTCGGCCACATCCATGAGCCGTCGTCCGCTCGCCAGTTCCGCGACGGCCGGCGCGTTCTGACGCAGCACGCCGATCACGCGCAGCGTGTGCTGGTGCTCGGCCTGAAGCCCTTCGACGTCCGCCTGGATGGAATCGAGCGCGGTCTGCAATTGCCGCTGGATTTCGCGCTGACGGTTCAGCAGCGCTTCGTGTCCGTCCGACAGTCCCGTCGATTCCGACACTTGTTTGAGCCGCGCGCGCAACAGCCGATAGCTCGCGCGCACGCCGTCCGCGTCTTCATCGATGCCGTTGCGGTAGAGCAATACCTGATTCTCAAAACGCTCATAGGCGAGCTGGAACTGCGCGGCGTCCCAGTACACGTCGTAGGGCACGACGAGTCTGTGCGTCTCGCGCGCGATCAAGCCGGAATACAGCATGTAGCCGACCGCGCCGATCGGCGGCGCGACCGCGAGCGCGATCAGCGCCGCATACCAGAGACGGCGAAACCACGGGCGCGCGGCGGGCGCGCGCACGGACGTTTCGGTACCGATGACGGCCATGCGCTACTGCAACGCGTCGATGGCCCGGGCCGCGCGTTCGGATGCGACCACGATCAGCTTCATCGTCGCCCGTGTCGCGCCGACGAAGATCTTGCGCGCGGCCTGCTCGTCGAGCGCTTCGAAATCGACTTCCGTCAGGATCACGCACGGCGCGGATTGCCCCTTGAAGCGATAGATCGATTCGAGCAGCACGTCGCCCTCGCGATACTCCGGGTTGCCGAACAGATCGTACGTGCCGGTGAAAGCGCGCAGCCGGTGCGGCCCGAGTTGATCGACGGCGGTGAGCGCCGAACCCTCGCGGCCCCGAAACGACAGCACCGCGATGTCCTGCTTGCGAAAGCCGAGCGAGAGCGCATGTGTGATCGCGCGCTTGGTCGCCTCGATGATTTCCTCGGGATGGCCATCCTCGTAGGTCGAGACGCTCACATCCGAGCCGTCGAAGGGGCTGCCCGCATCGAGCCGCACATCCGGCCCGACGATCTTGCGGATAAAGCCGAGCAGATCGCGCGGGCTGCGATAGTTCGTGGTCTCGCGCAGGATGGTCCAGCCCGGCAGCGGCACCGGCTCGCGCAGATAAAGGTTCTGCATCGGATCTTCGAGCCACCACCACGCGCCGTCCGGATTGAGCAAGCGTTCGAGCGCCTCGACCCACGCCGCCTGAAAGTCCTGGCCTTCATCGACGATCAGCACGTCCGTCTTCCACTGCTCCGGCACGGGCACGGCGGCGAAGCGCTCTTCGAGCGTCGCGAAGACGTTCGGCTGACTGAAATCGGGCGGGCTGCCGGCATCGCGCGCGACCGCCGCGCTCAACTGATGGTAGTTCGCGATCTTCGCCTCTTTCGGTGCGATCGCGCGGATATGATCGGCGAGCGGCCGGTTGAAGCATACGTAGAGCACGCTCTTGCCTTGCGCGAGCGCGTCGCGCATCACGCGCACGGCGAGCTGCGTCTTGCCCGCGCCGGCAGTCGCGATTACGCGCAGCCGGAACGGTGTGAATTCGAGCCGGCGCGCCCACGTCGCGAGGCCGCCCGAGAGCCGCGTGACGAGCGTGTTCGCCGCGCCGACGAGCGCGTTGGTGTCGGGCGTGAGCGAGAGTTCATCGGCGAGAAAGTGATGGATGCGCGCCGCCGATTCGAAGCGAGGTTCGTCGGGCGGGAGAATGTCCAGCACGACGCGCGCGAGCTGCGACTTGCGACTCGCATCGACGATCCGCGCGGGCGCGACGCCCGCGATCGCCGCGTTTTTCACGGTGTAGTCGGGGCAAAACAGCAGTTCCTCGATCCGGTACGTGCCCGCGCCGAACGCCGCGGTGAAGCGCCGGTGCAGGTTCTCCAGCGTGCGCGCGAGCTGAATGGCAACGTTGCGTTCCTTCTGCAGATAGACCTTCACGAGGCCCTGACCGGTTTCGCGCAGAAAGCCCGCCTTCTGCTCGATCATCAGCACGCGACCCGACGGCGCGACGACGACGAAATCCGCCTCGCCGAACACCGAAAAGCCTTCGTTGACGCGCGTCCAGTGGACGCCGTGATAGACCGTGTAGTCGTCGGGCAGCTTTTCTAGCAGCGCGAGCGTTTCGAGTTCGCGCGCCGCCGCGCCGGTCGCTTCGAGATTCTTCCAGTCGTCGGGAACGATTCGGGCCATGCGTCGCCTTTGGGCTGAGTGATTGCGTGCGACTCATTGTACGCAACGCGTCCGCCGTGCCGGCAGTCGGCCGAATGGCTAACCGGCGTAGTCGTATCGGCCGCCCCGTTCCAGCGCGTGCTGGTATGCCGGCCGCGCGTGGATACGCTCGAGAAACGCGCGGATATGCGGCATCGACTTCGCGCCGGCGCGCGCGCTCGCGGTTTCGAGCGGGAAGCTCATCTGCACGTCGGCGGCGGTGAACGTCTCGCCCACGAACCACGGCGACTTCGCGAGCTCGGCATCGATATAGCCGAAGTGCAGCCGCAATTGCGGATCGATGAAACTGCTTTGCATCGTCTGCGCGATGCGCCGCGCGATCGGCTTCGCGAAGAACGGCATCTTCGCGCTCTCCAGCCGCCGCGCGACGAGCTTGAGCAGGAGCGGCGGCATCGCCGAGCCTTCCGCGTAATGCATCCAGTAGTTGTACCGCAGGCGTTCCGGCGACGTTCCGGGCGGCGGCGAGAAGCGGCCTTCGCCATAACGGTCGACAAGATATTCGATGATCGCGCCCGATTCGGCGAGCGTCAGACCGTCGTCGGTGACGACCGGCGATTTGCCGAGCGGATGCACCGCGCGCAATTCGGGCGGCGCGAGCATCGTGCGCGGGTCGCGCTGATAGCGCTTCAGTTCGTATTCGACGCCGAGTTCTTCCAGCATCCACAGCACGCGCTGCGAGCGGGAATTATTGAGGTGGTGAACGGTCAGCATGCTCTCGCTCTTGTTCATGTTCGACGATGCCGCCCGCGGTACGCCCCTTGCATCCAGTGAACTTATGCGCGCCCGGGCGTCGAAAGGATAAGGCCCTTTCATGAAGGCCACGCAACGATTTCTAGCACACAACGAAAAAGGAGAAGTCGATGACGCTGATCATCTATCTTGCAGGCTGGCTGATTCTGATCGGAGGCGTATCGTGGGCGCTCGTCGCGATGCACGTCTCGCAGCATACGATCATGATCGTCGCCGTCATCATGCTGGGCATCGCCGTCATCACCGGCGCGACGCGAGCGCGCAACCGCGACCGGTCGTAAAAATCGGGGCCGCCGTTCAGCGGCGGCCCTGATCCGTCATCACATCACATCACCACGCGCGCCCCGACCGCGTCCTGGATCAACGCGACGAGTTCGTCCGGATGCACGGGCTTCGTCATGAAATGCTGAAAGCCTTCGCCGATGCTGCGTAATCGATACTCTTCGCCGCCGTGTCCCGTCAGCGCGATCGCCACGGAAGGCGGCAGGTTGCCGCGTATTTCGTGATCCCGCAAACGTTGTATGAGATAAAAACCGTCCATCTCGGGTAAATCGAGATCGCAGATCACCGCATCGGGAAGATGCTCGATCGCGGCTTGCGCGCCGTCTTCGGCGTCGGCTACCGCGATCACGTCCGCACCTTCTTCTTCCAGCAACATCTGCAGTGATGCCCTGCTCTCCGGATCATCCTCGATGAGGACGATCCGCATATGCCCCAGTCTTGCCACTTCGTTCATGATGTTCTTTTCTGCTGCCCAAAAAACGGAATTCTCGCGACGGGTCTCCACCTCGCCGCCGCGCGCGCTGTTGCGCGCATTGATTGACACGAAAACGCGGCGGGAATTCCGAACGCACCGTTATTTGTGTCGCGTGTGCGCCGGTGCGGAACGCCTCGCGGTTTTGCGCTGCGCCGATGCGAAGATTTGCCCGGTCGCCGCGAGCGTATCCGAGCAAAATCCGGACCGACCTGCATTCGATGGCGCGAAAGCCGCATCACGCGGTTCATTCGGCCGATGCACGCCGCCGCCCGAACGCACGACCGTGTAATTTCGGCGCGAAGCGTGCCCTGATTTCCCGTCAGACGTTTGCCTCGCGGCCGGAATCGGGGCGCGAGGCGCTCGACGGGCCCGCCTGCAACAGCGCGCGATACTCGCTCGGCGTGATGCCGACCGTCGCCTTGAACTGGCGCGTGAAAGCGCTGTGATCGGTGTAGCCGCACAGTGCGGCGACATCCGTGACCTTTTCGTTCGAGACGAGCAACGCGGTGGCCGCGTCGAGGCGAGTTTTCAGCAATACCTGACGCGGCGTCAGATGGAAGACCTTGTGAAAATACCGCTCCAGTTGCGCGATCGACATGTTCGCCATCTGCGCGAGTTGCCGCATGTTGAGCGGCTGCACGTAGTTTTCCTGGATGTGCTGCACGACCGCCGCAAGCCGGCTGTAGGCGGGATGCGTGCCTTCGGCGGCCTGCAAGTCGCGCGAGATCCCCGCGAGTCCGACGATCGTCCCCTGCGTGTCATGCAGCGGCTGCTTGCAGGTCATGCACCAGCCGGGCTCGCGTCCCGGATACAGATGCAGTTCGAGCTGGTCGATCAGCTGATGTCCCTGCGCGATGATCGCCTGATCCTGCGCCGTGTAGATGCGCCCGAAGCGCCGCGGGAACACGTCCTCCGCGGTCTTGCCGAGCAGCGCCGATTTGTCGTCCTTGTGGCCGCAGCGACGCGCGAGCGTGCGGTTGACCATCGCGTAGCGCGCCTCGCGATCTTTCACGAAGAACACGATGTCGGGCATCGCGTCGAACACCGGCGCGAGCAGCGCGAAATGCGCGAGCATGTCGGAGAGCGTCGACGCCGGAGGTTGCGCGATCGGCGCTGCGTTCATCGTGAGGCCTGTCGTGCTCGTCATGCGTGGGAAGGTCGGTTGCGTGCGGATCAGTCAGGCAACCGATTATAGGAGCGCGCACGCGCGGACGAAATTCGCGCTGCCCCCACTATGAAACGGGCGTTTCGGTGCTTTCGCGCGCGGCGATCAGCGTGTCGATGCGCACCGGCGTGAACGGCGGGCGCGCCGCCGTGCGCGGCCATCCGAAATAGATCGCTGCCGCCTCGCCGCAGATGCGGCCCTGACACGGTCCCATGCCGCAACGGGTCTGCAATTTCGCGTCGCGCCAGTTCGCGTGCGCGGCGACATCGGCGATCGACACGTCTTCGCAGCGACACAACACGGTATCCGGCGACGGCAGCGCGCGCGCATCGGGGCCGAGCTCGAACGCGTGCGCCACGCGCCAGGCGAATGCGCGCCAGCGATCGCGCTCGCGCACGAGACGCGCATCGGCGGCGGTGCCGAGCGCCGCATGCGCCGCGATCGCCCCTTCGACGCTCGCCAGTTCCATCCCGCCGATGCCCGTGCACTCGCCCGCCGCGAAGACGTGTTCCTGCGACGTGCGCTGCGAATCGTCGACGTGAATCGCGCCGTCGCGTTCGTCGATCGAGCAGCCGAGTGCGAGCGCCAGCGTCACGTTCGGCACGAGGCCGTATCCGCACGCGACGCGATCCGCTTCGAGCGTTGCTTCGCGCCCGCGCGCGCGGATCGTGACCGCCTCCACGCGCGCGTTTCCGTGCGCTCTCACGACGACGCTGCCCGTCCGATAGCACGCGATCCCGAGCCTGACAGCCTGAGCCAGCTTTCCAGTCGTCAGCGACAGCGACGCGACGAACCGCCCGACGCGCGCCAACGACGCCTGTTCGACCACCGCGACGACATGCGCACCGTGACGGCGCGCCGTATCGGCGGCGGCGAGCAGAAGCGGCCCGCTGCCCGCGACGACGATGCGCTCGCCGCGCACCGGCATCCCGCCCTTGACGAGCGCCTGCAAACCGCCCGCGCCCGTCACGCCGGGCAAGGTCCAGCCGTCGAAGGGCAGCAGCCGCTCGCGCGCGCCGGTTGCGAGGATGAGCTTCGAATACGCGAGCGTGAGCGGCGCGCCGTCGCGTTCGAGCAGGAGCCGATTGTGTTCCGGCGCGGCGGCGACTTTCGTCCCGTTCATGACGATGAGATTCGCATGCGCGCGCGTTTCATCGAGCCACTGATGAAGCTGCGCGGAGGGCGCGAGCGTCGGTCCTTGCCGCCAGATCTGACCGCCGGGGCGCGGATTGTCGTCGATGAGCGCGACACGCGCGCCCGCCCGCGCCGCAATCTGCGCCGCCTTCAGACCCGCCGGCCCCGCGCCGACGACCGCGATATCGACATGCTCGACGTTCATCGCATCGTCTCGATGGAAAGGCCGTCGCGACACAGCGTCTGACAGCCGAGCACATGCGCGCGGCCGTCGACCGTCACGCGGCATTCGTGACACACGCCCATTCCGCACAGCGCGGCGCGCGGCTCGCTGGTGACGGAGCGCCGCGTGCCGCCGACGCCGCGCATCGCGATGGCCGCCGCGACGGTCGTGAAAGCGGGCACGGCGAGCGGCTCGCCGTCGATGATGACGCGCACGCGCTCAGCCATCGGCGTGCTCCCGTGCGAATCGTTGCGGCGAGAAAGCGTGCGTGTCGGGTATGTCGAACGGAACCGGCTCGCCGAGCATCTGCGCGGCGATGAGCTTCGCGGTGCCGAGCGACGTCGTCACGCCGAGCCCTTCGTGACCCGCCGCGAGCCACAGCCGGTCGCCCGGAAAACGCGCGGGGCCGATCAGCGGCAGACCGTCGGGCGTGGCGGCGCGAAAGCCCGTCCATGCGCGGATCGCGTTCAGCGCGCCGATGCCCGGCAGATAGCGCGTCGCGCGGGCGAGCATCGCGGCGAGCACGTCGGTCTCGACAGCCGGATCGAGCGTTCCGAACTGGCGCGACGAGCCGATCAGCACCTGCCCGGTCGGACGCGGCTGCGCATTGAACGCGACCGACGTGCCGCGCGCGTGATGCGCGCTCTTGATGTAGCCGAGTTCCAGCACCTGATGGTGGATCGTGCCGGGATAGCGATCGGTGATGAGCAGATGCCCTTTCTTCGCTTCGAGCGGCACGTCGGCGATCAAGTCCGGCGCTGCGAGCCCATTGGCGATGACCACATGAGCGGCCGTGCGCCGATCGCCGTTCGCGAGCGTGACGCTGGCGTGCGTATCGTCGGCGTCGACGGCGCGAACCGCGCAGCCGGTCGATACACGGATGCGCGTCGAGCGCGTCAGAAGCCATTGCGCAGCGGCGGGCGCGTACACGATGGCGTCGTCGTCGATCAGGAGTCCGCCTTGCATCGCGTGGCTTATCGATGGCTCCGATTCGCGCAGCGCGGCGCGATCGAGCATATGAGCACGCACGCCGGCCGTCGCGAATGCATCGCGCATCGTGCGGGCGGCGTCGAGCTCTTCGTCGTCTTCGGCGATCCAGAGCGTGCCGCAACGCGAAAACGCGTCGCGTTCGCGCAGTTGAGGGCCAAGCGCGAGCCACAGTTCGCGCGAAGCATGTGCCAGTGCGAACTCGGCGGGCGAATCGTTCATCACGACGATGTGGCCCATGCCCGCCGCCGTCGCCCCGCCACCGATGCCGCGCGCTTCCAGCACCTCGACCGCGAGGCCGCGCAGCGCGAGTTCCGCCGCGCACGCCGCCCCAACGATTCCACCACCGACGACGATCACATCAGCTTTCATGCGATGCCGAGCATGAACGGATCGCGCTCGTCGAAAACGAGACGCCCTTCCCCCATGATGTGCGCGTAGCCGGTGATCGTGGGGACGAGCGTGTCGCCGTCGATCGCATAGCTGCCTTCGAACACGCTGCCGATGATGCTTTCCTGACGCCAGATCTCGCCCGGCGCGAGCGCGTCGTCCGCCGCGAGGCACGCGAGCTTGGCGCTGGTGCCGGTGCCGCACGGCGAGCGATCGTAGGCGCTGCCCGGACACAACACGAAATTGCGGCTGTCCACGCCCGCGACGGGCGAATCCGCGAACAGCTCGATATGGTCGATGTACGCGCCATCGGCGCCGGTGATGCCCTGCGCATGCAACGCATCGCGGATCGCCTCGGTGAACGCGGTCAGCCCGGCGATGCGCGCGGGCACGAGTTCGCACCCGTGCTCCGCAACGAGAAAGAACCAGTTGCCGCCCCACGCGACATCGCCTGAGAGCAGCCCGTGGCCGGGCACGTCGACCGTCACCGCGCGCCGATGCCGGTACGCCGGCACGTTGCGCACGCTGACGCTGCCGTTCGCGTTGAGCGTGGCATCGACGGGACCGACGGGCGTATCGATCCGGTGCCGTCCGACCGCGATTTTTCCCGCGTGCGCGAGCGACGCGACGAGACCGATCGTGCCGTGTCCGCACATGCCGAGATAGCCGACGTTGTTGAAGAAGATGACGCCCGCCGCGGCCGCCGGATCGTCGGGCTCGCACAGGAGCGCGCCGACCATCACGTCCGAGCCACGCGGTTCGGTGACGATGGCGCGGCGCCAGTCGTCGAAGCGCGTGCGAAACGTGTCGAGCCGTTGCGCGAGGGTGCCGTGGCCCAGATCCGGGCCGCCCGCGATCACGAGGCGCGTCGGTTCGCCGCCCGTATGCGAGTCGATGATGTCGATGGTTTTCATGCCGCCTATCCTAGAAACGCGCGCGATGGGCGTCTTGAAGCGGCTGGATCGTTTTGATGACGATATCGGCATAACGCGGGATCGGCTCGGCAAGCCCGCCGCACGGCGCTTTCACGGCCAAACGGCTATGCCGAAATCGGCACGCGGCGCGCGCGAAACACGCAAGACGCCCGATTTTTCGGTGCTTACACTGCGTACCGTTCAATCACTTTCGGAGCGCTGCCGTGACGCATATCTGGGAAGGCGTGATGCCCGCCGTGACCACCAAGTTCAACGCCGATTTCAGCATAGACCGCGCGTGGACCGCGAAGAATATCGACGCGCAGATCGAAGCCGGCGTGGATGGCATCATCGTGTGCGGATCGCTCGGCGAAGCATCGACGTTGTCGCTCGACGAAAAGCTCGACGTGCTCGACATCGCCGTGGATGCCTCGCGCGGCCGTGTGCCGGTGCTATTGACGATTGCGGAGAACAGCACGCTCGACGGCTGCCGCCAGGCCGAGCGCGCCGCGCGCCACGGCGCGGCCGGTTACATGGTGCTGCCGGGTTTGCGCTATCTGTCGGACCGGCGCGAGACGCTCAACCATTTCCGCATGGTCGCCGACGCGAGCCCGCTGCCGCTGATGGTCTACAACAATCCGCTCGCGTATGGCGTCGATGTCACGCCGAAAATGTTCGCCGAGCTCGCCGAGGACAAGAAATTCGCGGCGATCAAGGAATCGAGCGGCGACGTGCGCCGCATCACCGATCTCATCAACGAAACGGGCGATCGCTACGCCCTCTTTTGCGGCGTCGATAATCTGGCGATGGAAGCGATTCTGATGGGCGCGCACGGCTGGGTGGCGGGTCTCGTCTGCGCGTTCCCGCGCGAAACCGTGGCGATCTACAAGCTCATTCGCGCCGGACGTGTCGAGGAAGCGCGCGCGATCTATCGCTGGTTTGCGCCGCTGCTCGCGCTCGATGTGTCGCACAAGCTCGTGCAGAATATCAAGCTGGCCGAGGCGATCGTCGGATTGGGCACGGAGCCGGTGCGTCCGCCGCGTCTGCCGCTCGCGGGCGAGGAGCGCAAGGAAGTCGAGGCGTTGATTCGTCGCAGCATTGAGACGCGCCCGGCGCTGCCGGCGGTTTAATTAAGGCGAAACGCAAAAAAAATGCCGTCATCGCGACGGCATTTTTCTTTGTGGATCGCGGCTTCAGGCCGCGATTTGCGCAGGCGCGGGATCGGCGAGGTCATCGCCCGAATCTTCGCCTTCGTCATAGAGATGCAGCAGGCGATAGCCGCTCTTGTACACGGGCTGCAAGCGGAAGTTGTTCACCGGCTCGATTTCGAGCGCAAGGCGCAGACGCGAAACGTGGCTGTCGATCGTGCGCGTGGTTTCGCGGAATTCGCGTCCCCAGACCATCGCGAAAATATGATCGCGCGACAGCACCCGGCCGATGTTCGAGAAGAAAAGCTGCGCGAGTCGGAATTGCGTGCCGCTCAGTTGCACCGGTTTGCCGCGCACGGTCACGATTTGCTGGCGGGCGTCGAAACGGTATGGGTCGACTTCGAGACACGCACTTGACGTCGCCGGATACGCGCGGCGCAGCAGCGCCTCGACGCGCGCGCCGAACTCGCCCGGGCGAATGGGATACACGATGTAATCGTCCGCGCCCGCGGTCAGTGCGCAGACCACGTTGTGCTCGGCGCCGTCGGGCGTCGCGAACATGACCGGCACGCGTTCGCCGAAGCTCGAGCGCACGGATTTGAGCAGGTCGAGGCCGCACAGGCCCGTGGAATTCCAGTCGAGAATCAACAGATCGACGGTCGAGCGGGACAGCGCTTTCGATAGCACGAGGCCGTCGCCGAACGTCACGCAAGTGTGACCGAGTCGTTTGACGACATCGCTGATGAGATTTCGATAACTTGGGTCGGTTTGCAAAACGGCGACGCGCATGAGGTCTTACCTGATGAGTCCAAGGGACATTGGGGCGGGTGCCTTACTGCGGGCCACCGCCGGATGTCTCGTCGCGGGATGAGACGAGGCTGATCACGCTGCGCATTCTGGCCAGCGAGACGCCCCTTTCCCATCGGACTCATCTGAATTGTCAATGCATGTGACTGCGCATCCCTCCGGCCGCAATGCGTCTCATGCGCACAACCATCTCGAAAATAGAACGACTTTTCTCTTTTGCGCCAGTTTTCATCCTGTAACATCCCGCTTCTGGCTCAAAAGTTCCCGCTTCCGCCGTTTTATCGAGACGTCGCGTAGCAAGTTGCGCCGCGACTCTCCGTCGCATCGCGCAGCGCGGATGACGGGCGTCGGCTCTCGAATCCGCGCCCGCCTTCGCTTCGCGTCGACCCGGCGCGTGTCGTCACTCCCGCAGGGCAAGGCCTCGTCCTACCGCGCATCACGCGTGGCTTTTCCACTCACGGGTTCTTTTTTCGATGCAGGCAACACCTCTGTCCGACGCCCCCCGCGCGGCCGGCCGTGCGCTCACGCGCGGCGACTACAAGACGCTCACGCTCGCCGCGCTCGGCGGCGCGCTCGAGTTCTACGACTTCATCATCTTCGTGTTCTTCGCGCCGGTCATCGGCCAACTGTTCTTTCCGCCGACGATTCCTGACTGGCTGCGTCAATTGCAGACTTTCGGCATCTTCGCGGCCGGTTACCTCGCGCGTCCGCTCGGTGGAATCGTCATGGCGCACTTCGGCGATCTGCTTGGCCGCAAGCGCATGTTCACGCTCTCCGTGCTGCTGATGTCCGTGCCGACGCTCCTCATGGGCCTGTTGCCCACCTACGCGTCGATCGGCCTGATGGCGCCCGTGCTGCTGCTTCTGTTTCGCGTGATGCAGGGCGCGGCGGTCGGCGGCGAGGTGCCGGGCGCGTGGGTGTTCGTCTCGGAGCACGTGCCGGGCCGTCATGTCGGCTATGCGTGCGGCACGCTCACGGCCGGTCTGACGGCGGGCATCCTGCTCGGCTCGCTCATCGCCACGGCGATCAACAAGTCGTTCGCGCCCGCCGAAGTCGCCGATTTCGCATGGCGTCTGCCGTTCCTGCTCGGCGGTCTGTTCGGTCTGTGCTCGGTCTTCCTGCGCCGCTGGCTGCACGAAACGCCGGTGTTCGCCGAGTTGCAAAAGCGCAAGTCGCTCGCGGCGGAGATCCCGCTCAAGGCGGTGCTGCGCGACCACGGCCGCGCGGTGATCGTTTCGATGCTGCTCACGTGGATGCTGTCGGCGGCGATCGTCGTCGTGATTCTGATGACGCCGACCTTGCTCCAGAAGCAGTTCCACATCGCGCCGGCGACGGTGCTCGTCGCGAACTGCGCGGCGACGCTGTGCCTCACGATCGGCTGCGTGCTCGCGGGCGCGATCGCGGGCCGCATCGGCGCGGGCAAGACCATCTTCATCGGCGGCGTGGCGCTTGCCGTTTCGTACTGGCTGATGTTCCAGCAGGTCGCGCTCGATGCCTCCGTGCTGCTGCCGTGGTACGCGCTCGCGGGCTTTTTCGTCGGCGTGATCGGCGCGATTCCGTTCGTGATGGTGAAGGCGTTCCCGCCCGCCATCCGCTTCTCTGGCATCTCGTTTTCGTACAACGTCGCGTACGCGGTGTTCGGCGGACTCACGCCGATCGTCGTCTCGCTGATGATGAAATCGAGCCCGATGGCGCCCGCGGTCTATGTCGGCGCACTGTGCGCGGTCGGCGCGCTGACGACGTTCTTCATCAGGGAAGCACGCTGATTCAGCGTTGACGTCGTTGGGAAAATGGCGCGCCGCTCACCCGGCGCGCCATTTTTCATTCGACTTCCACGTTTCAGGCCATGCTGAAACATCGAACGCGCGACGCGCTTACGATTAAAGGCATGAACTCGAACCTTTCCTCATCCGAAACGCATTTGTCCGCCCGACAGATGCTCGTGGTCACGGCGACGAGCGTCGGCTTCGTCGTCTCTCAGCTCGATGTCTCGATCGTGAATGTCGCGCTCGCGAGCATCGGTCACGACCTGCAAGCGAGTGTCGCGAGCCTGCAATGGACCGTCGACAGTTACGCGCTCGCCTTCGCCGCGCTCATGCTCTCGGCGGGCTCGCTCGGCGATCGCTTCGGCGCGCGGCGCATGTTCCTCGGCGGCCTCGCGCTCTTCGCGCTGGCGTCGCTCGCGTGCGCCTTTTCGCGCGATGTGACCCAACTGATCGCCGCGCGCGCCCTGCAAGGCATCGGTGCGGCGGGCATGCTGCCGAATTCGCTCGCGCTCCTGAACGCGTCATGCGGCCACGACCGCCGCCTGCGCGCGCGTGCGGTCGGACTTTGGACCGCGGCGGGCGCGGTGTCGATCGCGGCGGGGCCGATCGTCGGCGGCGTGCTGATCGCGGCGTTCGGCTGGCGCAGCATCTTCTGGGTCAATCTGCCGATCTGCGCGGCAGGCATTGCGGCGACGCTCGTGTGGGTCGAGAAAACGCGCGCGAAAGACCACGAACATGCGGACGGCATCGACCTGCCCGGCCAGGCGCTCGCGATCGTCGCGCTCGCGGCGCTGGTCGGCGCGGTGATCGAGCTGCGTCCGCTCGGACCGGCGCATCCGCTCGTGATCGGCGGACTCGTGCTCGCGCTGGCGGCGGGCGGCGCGTTCATCGCGATCGAACGAAAAAGCCGCGCGCCGATGCTGCCGCTCTCGCTCTTCGCCGAGCGCACGTTCAGCGCGGCCGTCGTCTTCGGTATCGGCGTGAATCTCACCTATTATGGAATGGTCTTCGTTTTGAGCCTGTATTTGCAGCGTGTGCTCGGTCATACGCCCTTGCAGACCGGTCTCGCGTTCCTGCCGCTGACGGGCGGCTTCCTGATCTCGAACCTCGCGAGCGGCCCCGTCGTGGCGCGCTTCGGCTCGCGTGGCCCGATGATCGCCGGCGCGCTGCTCGATGCAGCGGGCTTGGCGGCGCTCGCCTTCGTCGATGCGACGACGCCCACGGCCGCCCTACTCGTGCCGTTCCTGCTGATTCCCTCCGGCATGGGCCTCGCGGTTCCGGCGATGACGACCGCGCTGCTCGGCACCGTCGGCCAGCAGCGCGCGGGCACGGCGTCGGCGGTGCTCAATACCGCGCGGCAGGCGGCGGGCGCGATCGGCGTCGCGGCATTCGGCGCGCTCGCGGCGCACGGCGACGGCGCGCCGAACGCGGAACATATCGTCGATGCGGTGCGCTGGTCGGCGGCGATTTCCGTCGCGCTTTTGCTGGCCGCCGCGCTGATCGCGCGCCACGTGCGCAATCCGGCGAGCGCGAAGACGGAAGCCACGAAACGCGCGTGCGGCGCGCTTTCCGACGAAGCCGAATGAAGACGGGCGGCAGCGGGAACGCACGTTGCAGTGTCAGGGCAAAGCACGCTGGAAGATCCATCCATTGACGGAAGATTCAGGAGATCACCATGTCGACGATGCCTCGCTCCCCCGAAGAGCCTCTCGAACCGGACCCGGACAAGCTGCTCGATCCGGACGCCCCGCCGAACCCCGACGATCCGGACATGCCCGACGGCCCGGATTCCGCCACGCCGATGGTGCCCGCCGATCCGAAGAACGGCGAGCCGCGCATGTGACCGGCTGAACGACTGGCGAGTTAATAAAGCAATGCCCGCGCGGCCGCATGCGCCGCGCGGGCATTCTTCCTGATGGACCGGCCTGAAACGCTGCTACAGGCTCGTCGTCTGCACGGTGCCGGTTTCCAGCGCGCGCTCGATCAACGCTTCCTGCTGCGCCTTGCGCACGGCATCGGCGACGAGCGTATCGGGCGCTTCGACTTCCGCCTTGATCGCACCGATGATGCCGTCCGCCTCGACGATCACGAGCGACTCCGCCGAATCCGCGCGGCTGATGATGACCCGCGCCGGTCCGCCACCTTCTGCAATGCTCGCGCAGAACTGCATGTTTTGCCCGCCGATTACCTGCTCGAATGTTTGAATCATCGCTGCCTTCCGCGTTGGTTGGACAAAAGCTGACACAGGCTGCGCACCGTCAGCACGCGGCCTGCCTTCTCATTGATTCGCACATGCGCACCAGGTTCAATTCTGTAAGCATGCGGGCGGCGACGCAAGCTCAACGTCTTGCATCGTCGAGTTGGCGCAGGACGGCGGCCGTGGCGTCGTCGGCGGGAAAGAATGCCTCGATCGCGAGTTCGGACAACGTGATATCGACCGGTGTGCCGAAGACCGTCGTCGTGCTGAAGAACGACAGCACGCCGTATTGCGTGCGCATGCGCAGCGGCACGACGACCGGATCGGTGTCCGCTCGCGTCGCATGCCCGGCATGGGCGGGCGCGGGATACGCTTCGAGTTCCGCGAAGAGCGCGGCGAGCGTCGCGTCGCCCGAGACGTCGATTTGCCGGCGCAGACGCGCGAGCAGATGCGCGCGCCACTCGTGCCAGTTGTCGATGACATCGGCGAGACCTTGCGGATGCATCGACAGGCGCAGCACGTTCACCGGCGGCGCGAGCAGTTCTTCATCCGCCGATGCGACGAGCGGCGCGAACGCCGCGTTGGCCGCGACCATCGTCCAGTGACGATCGACGGCGAGCGCGGGATAAGGCTCGTGCCCCTTCAACACGAGATCGACAGCGCGGCGCGCGGCGGCGAGTTGCGGATCGGCGAGCGCGCGCTCGCGATACAGCGGCGCATAACCAGCCGCGACGAGCAGCGTATTGCGCTCGCGCAGCGGCACGTCGAGTTGCTCGGCGAGGCGCAAGAGCATCTCGCGGCTCGGTAGCGAGCGTCCCGATTCGACGAAGCTCAGATGACGCGTGGAGACGTCCGCGACGCCGGCGAGATCGAGCTGGCTCAGGCGTCGCCGCTGACGCCATTCGCGCAACAGCGTGCCGACGCTCGATTGCATGGCGGAGTGTGCAAGGGTCGAGTTCATGCGACCGATGTTAGACGAGCCCGTGCGCACGATCCATTACCCGCGACGTAATCGCCTCGAACGGCATGAGACTGTATCGCGAACGAACGTAAGATTTACTCCGCAAACATTTGCGCAGAAAAAGTTGCGCGCGTCACCCTAAATGTCCGGTGATTAAAAGCCGATAAGCCCCACAACAAGCGAAACAATGCGTCGCGAGCCGTGCGCGCCTCAATCCCGAGCACGCACGGCTCGCGGCGCCCGGACATTTGCGGAGAAAACATGTTTGTCATCATCGGATGGGTCCTGGTTATCGGCTCGGTGATCGGAAGCTTCATCGGCGTCGGCGGCCACCTCGCCGCCCTCGTGCAACCGTTCGAGCTGCTGTGTATTTTCGGCGCGGCGATCGGCGCGTTCGTCGTATCGAATCCGACGGCCACGCTCAAGAAAACGCTGCAATCCATCCCGAAGGCCTTCAAGGGCGGCGGCTACTCGAAAGAGAAGTATCTCGCGCTGATCGCGCTGCTCTACGAACTGCTTCAGAAGGCGCGCAAGGAAGGGATGATGGCGCTCGAAGCCGATGTCGACGCGCCCGAGTCCAGCCCGGTCTTTCAGAAGTACGAGCACGTGATGGCCGATCATCATCTGCTCGATTTCATCGTCGACTATCTGCGCATGATGTCGGCGGGCAACGTCAACGCGCTCGAAATGCAGGATCTGATGGACGAGGAACTCGAGACGCATCACACCGAAAGCGCGGTCGCGGCCAATGCGATCCAGAAGATGGCGGACGGCCTGCCCGCGTTCGGTATCGTGGCGGCCGTGATGGGCGTCGTGCACACGATGGGCTCGGTGGGCGCAGCGCCCGCGGTGCTCGGCGAGATGATCGCGGGTGCGCTCGTCGGCACCTTCCTCGGCATTCTGCTGGCGTATGGCTTCATCGGCCCGCTCGCGGATCTGCTCAACGCCAAGGGCGCGGCCGAAGCAAAACCGTTCCAGTGCGTGAAGTCCGTGCTCCTCGCATCGATGAACGGCTATGCGCCGACGGTCGCCGTCGAGTTCGGCCGCAAGGTGCTCTTCACCGCCGACCGTCCGAGCTTCAAGGAACTCGATGACGCGGTGCGCGCAACCAAGATGCCGAAGTCGGCCTCCTAACTTCACGGCATAGACATCATGGCTGAGAAACCATCACGCGATCCGCTGCAATCGGTGCTCGCGCCTACCGTCGTCGTGAAGCGCAAGAAGAAGGCGCACGGCCACGGTCATCATGGCGGCGCGTGGAAGATCGCCTACGCCGACTTCGTCACCGCGATGATGGCGTTCTTTCTGCTGATGTGGCTGCTCGGCTCGACCTCGAAGTACGACAAGGAAGGCATCGAGCAGTACTTCAATACGCCGCTCTCCGCGCTCTTTGGCAACGATGGCGGCGCGTCGGCGCATACGAGCGTCATCACGGGCGGCGGCAAGGATTTGTCGAGCACGCGTCCGGGTGAAGGCAAGAAGAGTCAGGCGCAGCCCGTGCCGCAATCGATCGCGCGCGCGGCCGTCGCGATGGAAGACTTGCAGAAGCTGCAGCAGCTCAAGCAGAAGCTGATGGCGCTCATCGAGCAGATGCCCGCGTTGCGCGCGTTCAAGGATCAGATTCGCATCGCGATCACGAGCGAAGGATTGCGCATCGAGATCGTCGATTCGCTCAAGCGGCCGATGTTCGCCTCCGGCAGCTCGAAGATCGAAGGTTATGTAACGACGATCCTGACCAACATCGGCGCATCGCTGAACGATGTCGATAACCGCGTATCGATCGCGGGTCATACGGATGCGGTGGCCTATTCGGGCAGTCAGGCGGGCTATTCGAACTGGGAACTCTCGAGTGAGCGCGCCAATGCGGCAAGACGCGCGCTCGTCGCGGGCGGCATGAAGGAAAGCAAGGTGCTGCAGGTGCGCGGGCTGGCCGACGTGCTGCCGCTCAACAAGGATGTCGTCGATGAGCCTACGAATCGGCGGATCAGTATTCTCGTGCTGAACAAGGCGGCCGAGCAGGCGTTCTTCCGCGATGGCGGACGGACCACGGTGGATGAGACGCGGCCTGTCGATGCGGCGATTCCATCGGCAGTGGCGGCCAAATCGAATGCGCCGGTCGCGGTGGTGAAGTAGGGATTCGCCGGATCGGGTCAAAGCGCCATGCCTGCAAAGGCATGGCGCTTTTCTTTGCACTCGATATTCAGCAGCGTGGTCCGCGCATCTAAAGTTTTTCGCCGATGTTCCGTTAACCCCTTGTCGGTGCGCCGTAAAGAGAGCCGCAGTCCGTGCCTACTACAAAGACCCACAATACGCTATGAAACTCTTATCGAAGCTGATGCTGCTCGCCCTGCCCATACTCGCCGCCTGCGGAGGCGGGGGCGACGATCAGACCTGCAAGACCGACCTCGGCACGCTGACGAAGTCCTGCGTCCCCAATCCGTCCCACGCGTTGCCGGAAGGCATCTGGTACGGCTCGGTGAATTCGTCGCAGTCGGTTGCGGCACAGACCATCGTCCTCGAAACCGGCCAGTACTTCAGTATCTATACGCAGAACGGTTCGTTTGTCTGGCTGATCGAAGGCATCATGACGGCAACGGATGGCGCGTTCACCGATCCGGCGACTGTCGGCTTTCACACGCTTGGCGCGATTCGCGCCGGCACGCTGTCCGGCAACTTCACCGCGAAGAGCGCGCTCACGGCGACGACGAGCCTCTTCGTCAGCCCGGATACGACCGCCACGAGCTTCAACGGCAACTACAACGCGACATACGACACGCCGATCGCCATCGGCGACGTCGCGCGCGCGTGGACCAGCGGCGCGGGCGTCACGCCGGTCTCGACGATCACGGTCGCCGCCGACGGCACGGCCAAGGGCACACAGAATGCCTGCACGTTCACGGGCAGCTTCAAACCGCGCCCGACCGGCAAGCATCTGCTCGACGGCACGCTGAATTTCACGGGCTCGTTATGTGCTCTCAGCAACGTGTCGGTGTCCGTCGAAGCGACTGTCGTGAACGGGCAGCTCACGATCGTCGGCGTGACGCCGCAACGAGACCAGGCGTTCTATCTGTCGGCCCAGTAAAGGTGGGTGGCGCGCCATGTACGTGACCGGTGCATGGCGCTCATATTCGATCAGCCGATCCACTCCGTCGCCGTCTGCACGACGAGCCATATGTTCGCCGCGCTGATCACGACGAACAGCAGCCACGCGAAGAACTTCATGTGCGGCTTGTTCGCGAATGTCCCCATCAGGCTTCGATCGCTCGTCATCCTAATCAATGGATAAAGCGCGAACGGCAACTGCAAGCTCAGCACGACCTGACTCGCGACGAGCAGCTTCCCGACTGCGCCGTTCCCCATCACATACACGCCGATCAATGCCGGCACGAGCGCCAGCGCCCGCGTGATGAACCTTCGCTGATAGCAGGGAATCTTCAGGTTCAGGAACCCTTCCATGATCACCTGCCCCGCGATGGTTCCGGTGAACGTGGAGCTTTGTCCCGACGCGAATAGCGTCACCGCAAAAAGAACTGCGGCAAGCCCGGTGCCGACGATCGGTGCAAGCAGCTTGTACGCATCCTCGATTTCGGTGACTTGCGTATGCCCCGTCGCATGGAACGCCGATGCCGCGAGAATCAGGATCGCCGCATTGATGAGCAGCGCAAGAACCAGCGACACGATGGTGTCGAGCCGCGAGAAACGGATCGCCGACGCGAGGCTCTTCGCATCGCGATTCACGACACGCGTCTGCACGATCGACGAATGCAGATACAGGTTATGCGGCATCACGGTCGCGCCGAGAATGCCTATCGCGAGATAGAGCGGTTCGCGCTCGCTCAACGCGTGAATCGAAGGCACGAGCCCCGCGGCGATGGAAGGCCAATGCGGCTTGACGAGCACGAGTTCGACGACATAACCCACGCCGATCGTCGCAATCAGCCCGAGCATGATCGCTTCGAGATCGCGAAAGTTCTTGCCCTTCAATCCGAGCACGATGAGCGTATCGAATGCGGTGAGCACCACGCCCCATATCAGCGAAACACCGAACAGCAAGTGAAACGCGAGCGCTCCGCCCAGCACTTCCGCGAGATCGCACGCGATGATCGACAACTCCGCCAGCATCCATTGCACATTCGCGACGGGTTTTGCATAGCGCTCGCGCGATAGCTGCGCGAGATCCTTTCCCGTGACGATGCCGAGCCTCATGGAAAGGCATTGCAGCACCATCGCCGCGAGACTCGACAGCACGACCACGAAGAGCAGGTTATAGCCATAACGCGATCCGGCTTCGATGTCCGTCGCCCAGTTGCCGGGGTCCATATACCCGATGGAAATGAGCAAGCCCGGTCCCGCGAATTGCAAAAGCTTTTTCCAGAGCGGCGCGCCCGGTGAAACAGCCACCGAGCCCTTGACTTCCGATGGACAAAACGGCGCGGTGGCTGTGGTCGGCAGATTGAAAGGCAATTTATCGGTTCCTGATTTTAAGTGGCTTACAAACCGCTCTCGCGGGCGAGTCTATCATCGGCCACACGCGATTTCAGACAGCCCTTCGATGCTTCTTCCTCGTGTTCAGCGCGCGCTCCAATCTGACGATAACGCCATCTGATCGCCAGCATGTCGTCACGGTGCTACACATAGAATCCAGTGGTGGCTGTGGTAAGCGTGCCGACGCTGCAAATCGCACACCCGCACGCCGCGTTCATCCTTCACGCACATGAGGAGTACGCCATGAAACTGGTCACACGCATCGCCATGATCGCGCTCGCCGTCGCACCGCTGACCGCGCTCGCACAACAGTCCGACGGCCTGACGCGCGCACAGGTCAGACAGGACCTGCAACGCGTCGAGCAAGCCGGCTATAACCCGTCCGAGCGCGACGCCTTCTATCCCGCCGACATCCAGGCAGCGGAAGCGAAGGTCAGCACGCAAAGCGCATATGGCGCTTCAACGGATGGCAGCTCGTCTTCCGGACGCACGATGTCGACGACACCGCTCGGCCAGACGCCGCAATAGGCAAGCAGACATTCTCATCGAAGAGACACGCGCGGCTCCCATCGACCGCGAATGATCCCGCGCCGTCTCGCTGCACGCCAACACTGAGCGTTACCCGCGCATCAGCCGCGCTATTCCCCAAAGCTCTTCCCAAGCAATTCAAAAGAATGCACGCATTCCTACCGCGCGCTTTCGCAAGCTTGCTTTCAAATCGCCTTATCTGACAGTCGCGCCATATTCACGTCATATTGTCGTTGGCACCCGGCCACTACCATAGCGACACGGATGGCGAACCGCACGCCTCGTTCCGTCATTGCGTCTCGCGCGCCGCACTCGCCTCTTTCGCAGCGCCCTTCCCCAGCATCTTCCGAACGACTCAATGTGGATAGTCAACGTTGCGCTTAAGCGGCCCTACACGTTCATCGTGATGGCCATCATGATTCTGCTGGCGACGCCCTTCGTCCTTTTGACGACGCCGGTGGACGTGCTTCCGGAAATCGATATTCCCGTCGTCAGCATCATCTGGAACTACACGGGCCTGTCCTCGCAGGACATTGCCAATCGCATCACGTCGGTCAACGAACGCAGTCTCACGACGACCGTGAACAACATCGAGCACATCGAGTCGCAATCGCTGCCGGGCATCGCGATCATCAAGCTCTTTTTGCAGCCGACGGCGAACATCCAGACCGCGATCGCGCAGACCGTCGCCGTCGAGCAAGCGCAACTGAAGCAGATGCCGCCGGGCGCGACGCCGCCGCTCGTCATCAGCTATTCGGCGTCGAGCATTCCGGTGATCCAGCTGGGCCTTTCCAGCCCGAAGCAGTCCGAGCAGGACCTGAACGACACCGCGCTCAACTTCCTGCGCCCGCAACTCGTGACGATTCCCGGCGCGGCCGTGCCTTATCCCTATGGCGGCAAGACGCGCCTCATCTCCGTCGATCTCGACACGCGCGCGCTGCTCGCCAAGGGCCTCACGCCGACCGATGTCGTGCAGGCCGTCAATGCGCAGAACCTGATCCTGCCGACCGGCACCGCGAAGATCGGCCCGCGCGAATACACGATCAACATGAACGGTTCGCCCGCGACCGTCGCGGGTCTGAACGATATTCCCGTGCGCACCATCAACGGCGCGACGACTTATCTGCGCGAAGTCGCGCACGTGCGCGACGGCTTCTCGCCGCAGACCAATATCGTGCGGCAGGACGGGCATCGCGGCGTGCTGATATCGGTGCTGAAGAACGGCAACGCGTCGACGCTTTCCATCGTCAACACGCTGCAGGACCTCTTGCCGCAAGCGCGCGCGTCGCTGCCGCCCGATCTGAAGATCAGCGCGCTCTTCGATCAGTCCGTGTTCGTGAAGGCCGCCGTGCAGGGCGTGGTGCGCGAGGCGCTGATCGCAGCCGCCCTCACCGCCGCGATGATCCTGCTCTTTCTCGGCAACTGGCGCAGCACGTGCATCATCGCGATCTCGATTCCGCTCTCGATACTCTCGTCATTGATCGTGCTGCATGCGCTCGGGCAGACCATCAACATCATGACGCTGGGCGGCCTCGCGCTCGCAGTCGGCATTCTCGTCGACGATGCGACGGTGACGATCGAAAACATCGAACGGCATCTGCATCTGGGCACGAATCTGCATGACGCGATTCTTGAAGGCGCGGGTGAAATCGCGGTGCCCGCGCTCGTTTCCACGCTATGCATCTGCATCGTGTTCGTGCCGATGTTCTTTCTCACCGGCGTCGCCAAGTTCCTGTTCGTGCCGCTCGCGGAAGCCGTCGTGTTCGCGATGATCGCGTCGTACATTCTCTCGCGCACGCTCGTTCCGACGCTCGCGATGCTTCTGATGGGGCACGCCCACGCGCCCGATGCGAAAGCGAAGCCGAATGTCTTCATGCGTTTGCATCGTCGCTTCGATCGCGGCTTCGAGCGCATGCGCGGCGCGTATATCGTCATTTTGTCGACGCTGCTCGTGAAAAGGCGCCTGTTCGCCACGCTCTTTCTCGGCTTCTGTCTGCTCTCGACGGCGCTCGTGTTCGTGCTCGGCGAGGATTTCTTTCCGAGCGTCGATGCGGGCGATATCCGCATGCACATGCGCGCGCCGACCGGCACGCGCATCGAGGAAACCGCGCGTCTCGCGGATGAAGTCGAAAAGGTCGTGCGCCAGATCGTGCCGCAGGACGAACTCGCCACCATACTCGATAACCTCGGCCTGCCTTATAGCGGCATCAATCTCTCGTACAGCAACGCGGGAACGATCGGCACGCTCGACGGCGAAATCCAGGTCGCGCTCAATCCCGATCATGCGCCGACGCAAAAATACATCGACGAATTGCGTGCGCTGCTGCCGCGCCGCTTTCCTGGCGTCGAGTTCTTCTTTCAGCCCGCGGACATCGTCACGCAGATCCTCAACTTCGGCCTGCCCGCCGCCATCGACGTGCAGATTCAAGGGCAGAACGCGCAGGCGAATTTCGAAGTCGCGAGCAAGCTGATGAAGCAGGTCCGCATGATTCCCGGCAATGTCGATACGCACATCCAGCAGAAGCTCGATGAACCCGCGATCAACCTGCAGATGGATCGCACGCGCCTGCAGCAACTGAATCTCTCCGCGAGCAACGTCGCGCAGAACGTGCTCGTTTCGCTGTCGGGCAGTTCGCAAACCGCGCCGGGCTTCTGGTTCAATGCGCGCAATGGCGTCGAGTACAACCTCGCGGTGCAGACGCCGCAGTATCAGATCTCGTCGATCGACGAGCTGCTGCGCACGCCGGTGTCCGCATCGATCAACGGCCCGACGCAACTGCTCGGCAATCTCGTGCGCATCGCGCCCGAGAATCAGTTCGCGGTGGTCACGCACTACAACATCCGGCCCGTGATCGATCTCTTCGTGAGCGTCGAAGGGCGCGATCTCGGCGGCGTCGCGCGGCAGGTGAATCATCTCGTCGATGAAGCGCGCAAGACGCTTCCGCGCGGCAGCCAGATCGTCGTGCGCGGCCAGGTCGAAACGATGCGCACGTCGTTCTTCGGACTCGGTCTCGGCGTCGCGATGGCGATCGTGCTCGTGTATCTGCTGATCGTCGTGAACTTCCAGTCGTGGGTCGATCCGCTCATCATCGTAAGTGCGTTGCCCGCTGCGCTCGCCGGCATCATCTGGATGCTCTTTCTCACCGGCACGCACTTAAGCGTGCCCGCGCTCACCGGCGCGATCATGACGATGGGCGTCGCGACCGCGAACAGCATTCTGATGGTGTCGTTCGCGCGTCAGCGCCTGAACGCCGGCATGCCGCCGCTCACCGCCGCGCTCGAAGCGGGCGCGAGCCGCATACGCCCCGTCTTGATGACCGCGTTCGCGATGATCATCGGCATGATTCCGATGGCGCTCGGTCTCGGCGAAGGCGCGGAGCAGAACGCCCCGCTCGGCCGCGCCGTGATCGGCGGCCTGCTCTTCGCAACGGTTTCCACGCTCTTTTTCGTGCCGCTCGTCTTTGCGGGCATCCATGCGCGTCTCGCGCGCCGCGCCGCGCGCAAGGGCCCGGCGCAGCATGAAAACGGCAGCGGCCAACACTGACATCACAGCATCCCGACGAACATGACCGAAAAGAACCACGCATCGCTTGCGATTCCCGCTCGCGACCCGAACGAAGGGCCCGCGCTGCCGCCGCGCCAGGTCGAATGGAAGCGCGCGAAGATCGCGCTCGTCATCGTGCTCGCGTTGCTCGCGATCGGCGCTGCGCGCACCGTCGTCACCGACGTGCTGCATAGCCGCTCGATCGCCTCGCGCACGCAACAGAACGCGCAGCAGTATGTGAACGTCGTGTTGCCGACGCAAACCGATGGCGGCGGTGAAACGACCTTGCCGGGCACGCTGCGCGGCTTCGTCGAATCGCCGATCTATGCACGCGCAACGGGTTATCTGTTGCACTGGTATGTGGATATCGGCGCACGCGTGAAGCAAGGCCAGGTGCTCGCCGATCTCGATACGCCCGAGATCGATCAGGAACTCGCGCAGGCGGTCGCGCAACGCGATCAGACGGCATCGAGCCTCGGTCTCGCCAAGAGCTCGCTCGAACGCTGGCAGCGATTGCGTCAGCGCGATGCGGTGTCGCAACAGGAACTCGACGAACGGCAAAGCACCTACAACCAGGATGTCGCGAACCTCGCCGCAGCGGACGCCAACGTGAAGCGCCTGCGTCAGCTCGAATCGTTCAAGCGCATCGTCGCGCCGTTCGCGGGCGTCGTCACGCAGCGCAATGTCGATGTGGGCGATCTCATCGATGCGGGCAGCGGCACGAGCCGCGCGCTCTTCGCGCTCGCGCAGTCCGATCCGTTGCGCGTGTTCGTGCAATTGCCGCAGGCGTATGCGCAGAATGTTTCGCTCGAACAGGACGTGACGGTCTCGCAGGCGGAGCTGCCCGGCCAGCAGTTTCACGGCAAGATCACGCACATCTCCGGCGCGATCGACGTACCCACGCGCTCATTGCAGGTCGAAGTGACATTGCCGAATCCCGATGGCCGTCTGCGTCCCGGCGCGTACGTGCAGGTCGCGGTGCCCGCGACCGCGCATGCGCGCCTGCTGGTGCCGGGCAACGCGCTGCTGTTTCGTTCGGAAGGCCCGCGTCTCGCGGTCGTCGATGCCGACGGCCACGTGCGTCTGCACAAGATCGTGATCGCGCAGGATCTCGGGCAATCGCTCGAAATCGAGAGCGGCATCGACGCGACGGACAAGGTCATCATCAACCCGAGCGATTCGGTCGCGGATGGCGATCATGTCGTGATCGCGCCGCAGCAGAAGCAACAGCAGCCTGCTTCGGGTAACAAGGCCACATCATGAAAGCCGCGCTTTGCATCACGCTCGTTTCGATGCTCGCCGCGTGCACGGTCGGGCCTGACTATCGCCGGCCCGTGGCCGAAACGCCGCCAACATGGAAGACGGATTCGTACTGGCGCGTGGGCGAGCCTTCGCATGCGCCGCTCGCGCTCGGCTGGTGGCAGACATTCGACGACGACACGCTGACCGGCCTCGAAACGCAGGCGCTCGCGCAAAACCAGACGCTCGCCGCCGCGAGCGCGCACTACGCTCAGGCACGCGCGACGCTTGCGCAGACGTCCTCGCTCGCGCTGCCTGAAATCGATCTCGGCGCGAACGCGTCGCGCTCGCGCATTTCGCGCAACCGGCCTGTCAACAACTACGCGACGCCGAACAGCTCGACCGTGCAGAACGATCTGAAGCTCGCGCCGACCGTCGATTACGACGTCGATCTCTTCGGCCGCATTCGACGCGAGGTGGAAGGCGCGCGTGCGTCGGCGGACCAGTCGCGCGACGATCTCGCGAACGCGCGACTCGTGCTGACCACCGATCTCGCGAGCGACTACTTCTCGATGCGCGAGCTCGACGCCGAAATCGACGTGCTCAATCGCTCCGTCGATCTTCAGAACAAAGCGCTCGACTACGTGAAGGCGCAACACGATCTGGGCGCGGTATCCGGCCTCGACGTCTTGCAGCAACAGGCGCTGCTCGACCAGACGCGCGTGCAGGCGCAACTGCTTCTGAATACACGCGCGCAATTCGAGCACGCGATCGCCGCGCTCGTCGGCACGCCCGCGCCGGAGTTCTCGATTGCGCCCGCGCTGAACGAGCGCCCGCTTCCGCCGATTCCACTCGGCGTGCCGAGCGACGTGTTGCAGCGCAGGCCCGATGTCGCCTCCGCTGAGCGCGCGATGGCCGCCGCCAATGCGCAGATCGGTGTCGCGAAGGCGGCGTTCTTTCCGAGCCTCACGTTGAACGGCACGGTCGGCTGGGAGAGCACCGCGTTCTCGAGCCTCTTCTCCGCGCCGAGTCTTTTGTGGACCATCGGGACGATGGCAAGCCAGGTCGTCTTCGATGGCGGACGGCGCTCGGCCGCCGTCGACTTCGCGAATCAGGGCTATGTCGCGGCCGTCGCGAATTATCGGCAGACCGTGCTCGGCGCGTTTCAGCAAGTGCAGGACGGCATCGTCGGATTGTCGGTGCTCGACGGCGCGGCGAACCAGTCGCACGCGGCGGTCGAAGATGCGCGGCGCTTGCTGTCGCTTGCGAACGATCGCTATTCGGGCGGCCTCGTCGCCTATCTCGATGTGATCACCGCGCAACAGCAATTACTCGCGAGCGAGCGTCAGGACGTGCAGATTCACGGGCAGCAGCGCACCGTATCGGTGGCGCTCGTGAAGGCGCTGGGCGGCGGATGGAACGTGAATGACGCGGCGCACGATGGCGAAGAAATGGCGAATGCAGCCGACAAACCGCCCGCGCGCTGACCTCGATCGAAACGTAAGCAAGATGCCCGCGAGACTCGTATAGTAGGCATTTGAACAATACGGTAAATACACACTGAACGCGCACAGGTGCCAGGCATGAAAGTCCTGATAGTCGAAGACGAACACAAAGTGGTGGATTACCTGCGCTCGGGGCTGACCGAGCAAGGCTGGGTCGTCGACATCGCGATGGACGGCGAGGAAGGCACGCATCTCGCCATCGAATACGACTACGACGTAATCGTGCTCGACGTGATGCTGCCAAGACGCGACGGCTTCTCGGTACTGAAGGCGCTGCGCCTGCAAAAATCCACGCCGGTCATCATGCTCACCGCACGCGATCACATCAACGATCGTGTGCGCGGGCTGCGCGAAGGCGCGGACGACTATCTCACGAAGCCGTTCTCGTTTCTCGAACTCGTCGAGCGTCTGCATGCGCTCGCGCGCCGCACGCGCGCGCAGGAATCGACGCTCATTTCCGTCGGCGATCTGTATGTCGATCTGATCGGCCGCCGCGCGACACGCGATGGCGTACGGCTCGATCTCACCGCGAAGGAGTTCCAGTTGCTCTCCGTGCTCGCGCGCCGTCACGGCGACATTCTCTCGAAGACCGCGATCACCGAGCTCGTCTGGGAAGTCGATTTCGAAAGCCACACGAACGTCGTCGAAACGGCGATCAAGCGGCTGCGCGCGAAACTCGACGGACCGTTCCGCACGAAACTGCTGCATACCGTGCGCGGCATGGGCTACGTGCTCGAAGTGCGCGAAGCCCGCGACACGCGCGATGCAAGGGAAGACGCGAGACCATCATGAACATGCAGTGGGCATCCTCTTCGGACGAACCGCGCACGCAGCGCTCCATCTCGCGGCGCCTCGCCGTGATGTTCGCGCTCGTCGCCCTGTTCGTGTTTTCGCTCGTCGGCTCCGGGCTCTTTCTGGTGCTGCGCGTGCAACTGGAGCAGCATCTGCGCGACTCGCTCGACAATCGCGCAGAAGTCGCGCGGCTCATCGTCACGCATGTATCGAACCCGGACAAATGGAAGATCGCGAAGGAGAAGCTCGCCGACATCACACCGCGCGACGGTTCCACGCTCTTCGCCGTCTCCAGCAACGATCCGCGCTTCGAATACGGCTCGCCGCCCGCGGGCCACATCACCAAACGCGTGATGGGCGGCTATGTGCGCTTTCGTCCCGAAGGCCGCGCCTACGACATGCTGATGACCACGCTGACGATTCCGCCGAACGCGGACCGTCCGCCCTTGCAACTCTTCGTCGCGATCGATTGCTCGCCGAACGTCCATACGATGCGCGCATTCGGTCTCGCGCTGGCCGCGTTCATGGCGCTATCGACCGTCGCGGTGCTGCTGCTGAGTTATTCGGTCGCGCGTCTCGGCCTCGCACCGCTCGCGCGTCTCACACGCGATGCATCCAAGCTGAGCCCGAACAATCGCTCGCAGCGCCTGAACACGCGCGCGCTGCCGATGGAACTGGACGATCTCGCAAAGTCCTTCAACGGCGCGCTGGAACGGCTCGATCACGCATACGGCCGGCTCGAATCCTTCAACGCCGATGTCGCCCACGAGCTGCGCACGCCGGTCACGATCCTCATCGGTCAGACCGAAGTGGCGTTGACGCGCGACCGCTCGATCGATGAATTGCGGCATACGCTGCAATCGAATCTCGAAGAGTTCGAGCGCGTGCGCGCGATCATCAACGACATGCTGTTTCTGGCCCGCGCCGATCAGGGCGAGCGCGCGACCGGACTCGTCGAAGTGTCGCTCGCGGCGGAGGTCAACCGGACGCTCGAGTTTCTGGAAATTCCGCTGGAAGAAGCGCAGGTTCGCGCGGTCGCAAGCGGCGATGCACGCGCGTTCGTCAACACGTCGCTGTTCGGACGCGCGCTGTCCAATCTCGTGATGAACGCGATCCAGCATTGCGCGCCGGGCGCGACCATTTCCGTGTCGATCATGCGCGAGCATGGGCGCATCCGTATCGCGGTGGCCAATCCGGGCGAGCTGATCCAGCCGCACGTGAAGGAGCATCTCTTCGACCGCTTCTATCGCGCGGAGAGCTCACGTACGAACAGCCGCGAGAATCACGGCCTCGGGCTCGCCATCGTGAAGGCAGTGGCGGAGATGCATCGCGGCACGGTGTCGGCGACGAGCGAGCACGGCATCAACACGTTCTCGTTTTCGGTCGCGCGTTTCGGCAATGAACCCCGGACCGCGGAGGAAGTAGCCTTGCCCGTGCCGCCGGTCGTCGAAACGAAGTCCGCGACGACATGAAGCGTATGCGTCACTGACAGAAGTATTCGTCCGATGCAGCGACCGGCGCGTCGGCCGTCGCTGGCTTGAAATGGCTGTACTTGCGATACGTCTTGCCGTTCACCGTCACGGACTCGGCAGCTTCGGTCTCGCCCGAAGACGACGCGATCGCACTGCTATGCGCTTCGACGTTGCCGTTGCCCCAACTGCTCGCGCGCGCATACGATCCGCCCTTCGACGTATCGGTCTTGCCTTGTTCCGACATCGCGTTCGTGACGGGATTGCCGAAGCTCTTCGTATCGACCGATGATTTCGGCGGCGTATAACCCCACTTCGACGTGAGCGTGCTCATGTCGATTTCCTGCGGCTTCCAGCCGACGATTTTCGCGCCGTTCGTGAGCGGCGACAATTCCACCGCGACGATCTGCGTGCCGCGCCGCGCGACGAGCAGGCACTTGCCGCCCGAACTCTGCAAGGGCACGTAGCCGCTCGAAGGCAGGAGCGCGAGCGCCTGCGCACCGGGCATCGGCTGCACGCCTGCCGGGTTCGCGGCCCAGATCACGCCGGCGCTGGCATCGGCGTGCGCGCTCGACGGCATCATCGACACAGCCGCACTCGCCGCGAGCGCGATGGCCGCCATTTTCTTGTGACTCTTCATCGCATGCCTCAGCGGGAAAACGAGGGTTGACTCTCCGGGACCAGTCTTTCAGAGCCAACCCTTCAAAGGGAGAGACGGCCTGGCTACCCAGGCGCGTCTCTACAGTTCCACGGCACCACTTTGCCATCGAACCTGCTGCTTCCTCACTTCACCAGCGAGACTTCGATCTTCTCGCCGATGGGCGTGCTCGCGACTTCGACGCCGTTCGCACCATCGGAATGATCGTACACGCGCGCTGCGACCGGCGTCGGCTGCGCGACCTGCTTCGCGGGCGCCGGCTGAGCCTGCTTCGCGGCGTCCTGCGACTTGAGGTTGACTTCCGGATTGTTGGCGGCGGTCACCGGCAGGCCGAGGCGCTCGCGGATCAGCGGATCGCGATACTTTTCGTCGTCCGACAGCACTGCGTCAGCGCCCGACTTCGCGAGCGGCGTGGTCGTGCCCGGGCACAGATGGCCGGTCGCTTCGACTGCGCGGCGGTTCGCGTCGCTCTGGCACAGGAGTGCGAGCGCGACATCGGTCAGACCCATTGCGCGGAATTCGCGTGCATCGAGACGGCGTACGCAAGCCTGATCGACGAGCGTCGTGCCGCCGGTCGCGCCGAAGCCCGTGATCGACAGGCCGAAGCTCGCCGAGCCCATGCAGGTGTCGGAGAGCGTCGTCGTGAGCGCGGGGGCGGCGATCGACGGCGTCGTGCGCACCGAGTACGAGCTCTGGTTGTAGTCGACCGTCGTGCGCGTGTCGAAGGCGCTCGAACCGGGGCCCGTGGCTGCCTTGTTGGTCGCGTCGGTGCCGCTCGCATCCGTGCCCGAGTTCGTGAGCTGCGGCATCGACAGCGAGATATTGACGTTCGACGAACCGCCCTGTGCCGACGAACGCCCGCCGCTCGCCGTCGCGACGCCGAGACCGCCCACCGACGACGAATTGGAACTGGTGTTGGCCGTCGAGTTCGCCGACGTGCCGATGTTGTTCAGGCTCGAACCGCCGCCCTGGCCGATGCCCGTGGACGTCGAACCCGACACCGAGCCCGACGAGGAATTGGCCGTGGTATCGGCGTGGGCCAGTTGTGCGGCGCAAAACAGAACCGCGCATGCCAATTGCAAAGTGGTCTTGTTCATTAGGTGCTCCGGAAGAAAGGGGACCTCACAGCGCATGACGGTCCCGGACGACTTAGAGTTTTTTTATAGGGTTCGGCAAAGGCGGAGTTCCGCGAGCACGCGCTCGTCATGACGCCGCCTCTGCCTTGGGCTCTGAGGCCGGCTTAACGCCAGCCGCCGCCCAGCTTGCTCCATGCATTGGCCGCTGCGTCCGCGCCCGAGGTGCCGCCCGCTTGTGCGTTGCCGTGACCGAAGCCGCCCGCGTTCGACGTGTTGGTGTGGCTCGTCGTGGCGTTGGTGGCGTTGCCCGTCACGCCGAAAGCGTTGCCGGCGATCGATTGCGCGTTGCCGTTAGCCGTGCCGTAGTTGCTGGCGGTGAAATGGCCGAAACCCGAGACCGAAGCGGAGGTCGAGCCGCCCGAGGTCGAGGACGAGCTGGAGTTCGTGGTCGTGGCCATCGCGGCGACGGAGACGAACGAGAGCAGTGCAGCAGCGATCAGAGTGCGTTTCATGATTGGCATTCCTTATCGAATAAATAAGATTGGATTTCGTTATTTGTTGTTTGAACTACGGGCACGTCGGTTGCGGATCAGCGAACCCCGTTGCGGCGAAGTCCGCCCTCCGTCGCCGCGTGCTTAACGCCAGCCGCCGCCCAGCTTGCTCCAGGCGTTCGCAGCAGCGTCGGCGCCCGAGGTGCCCGTTGCCGTCGAGCCACCGAAGCCCTTGCCGCCAGCCGACGACGTGTTGATGTGGCCGGTCGTCGCGTTGGTCGCGTTGCCCGTCACGCCGAAGCCTTGACCAGCGAGTGCCGATGCATTGCCGTTGGCGATGCCGGCGTTCGTTGCGGTGAACGAACCGTAGCCGAACACGGCTGCTGCGGTGTTGCCGCCCGACGTCGAGCTCGAGCTGGAGTTCGTGCCCGTTGCGAAAGCAGCGGCGGAAACGAGGGAGAGGACGGCTGCTGCTGCGATCAGTTTGCGTTGCATGTTGAAGTCTCCAAGTGTAGGCGCACGGTCAATTCCAGCTACATCGACGCCGGTATGTAGCGGGCACAGCGAGTAATTCATTTAGTTAGTATTCCTATTTCAAACGCCTGCCTGAATTTCACTTCGGCGAACCAGCGTGAAAATCAGCGAGCGTTTGAAATGGGACGCGCCAGGGGCGCGGGCTAACCGGTCAGGAGCAGTGCGATGCGCGAACGTCGCGGACTTCCATCAGCGGAAGTCGTCGTTCGTGCAACAGGTCGATGTGTGCTTGTGACGGGCTTCTGGCTTCCGTCGAGCGGATCGTGGCGCGTTGGTCTTCCGCCTGGTCGATTTGATTTGCGTTCTTCTTCATCGCAATCCCCGTATCACTTCTTATGTTTTCTCAGGCTTTGGTCTTTCAATTGCCTGCGTTTGATGTGACTTTACGGAAGATGAAGCGGGCGCTGCGTGGGGCAACCAACATTACATTTCACGTCGTAACAATTCGTGAGAAATTTGGTGGTCCACCCCTCATTCGAGCCGGGTGACACCCGCAAACGCCCTGTTTCCGGGGGTTTTCAAGGGTTCACCCGTATAGTGGGAAGGCTTTAAAACGAAACAAACGGGCGAATTGCGCCCGCGCTTGTAAGGTAGACGCGCAAAGGTCAGACCGTACTCAGGCGCGCCATCTCCGTCTCGACGATGAGCTTCTTCAGTTCCGGCACGCAGGACCCGCAGTTGCCGCCCGCCTTTACGCACGACGTAATCTCCGCGGCGGTTTTCAGTCCCTTGTCCCGGATCGCATTGCAGATCGTATTGCGTCCGACGCCGAAGCAAGAGCACACGGTCGGTCCGGTGTCCTCGCCCTTGCCGATCGGCTGGCCGAGCAGAAGACTCGCGCGGTCCTCGTCGTCGAGCCGGTCCTTTTCGAAGAGCGTTGCGAGCCATGCGCGAGCGGGCAGATCGGGCCGCTCGGAGATGAACACGCAACTCTCGATGCGCTCATCCACCACATGCGCCGCGCGATACACGCCTGCGCTCTTGTCCTCGTATTCGATCCAGTCCGCGTGCCGATCGTCGATATGAAAGAGCGCACGCGCCCAGTCGTGATGATCGCCATGCGACGTATCGAAGCGATTGCGTCCCGCCATCTCGTAGCGCATGTGATGTGCGCCGTGCACACGCGTCCAGTGCGTGACCATGTCGAGATCGGGCGCGGCGCGCGACAGCGAAAAGCCGTGCCACGTGACGTGAAATTTCTCGATCGCGACTGGCGTGTGCTTGAACTCGGGCTCGCCCGAAACGGGATCGACGACGGGATTGACCACCGCACCGACGCGCGCATCCGAAGCGACCTGATCGTTCCAGTGAATCGGCACGAACACGCTGCCGCGCGGCATGCCGCCGCCGTGTTGCACGCGCGCGATCATGGAACCCCAGCGGCTCGACACGCGCGCCAGTTCGCCTTCGCGCACGCCGCATGCGAGCGCGTCTTGCGGATGCATGTCGATGAACGATTCGCTGATGTGTCCCGCGAGCTTCGCGGAGCGGCCGGTGCGTGTCATCGTGTGCCATTGATCGCGCACGCGGCCGGTGTTGAGCACGAGCGGATAGTCTTCGTCGGGCGCATTGACGGGATCGCGCGGCGCTGTCGGGACGAAGCGCGCGCGGCCGTCCGCGTAACTGAAGCGGCCCGTTTCGAAGAGCCTCGCAATGCTTCCTTCCTGCACGGAACGCAGCGGCCATTGCGTAGGCTGCAACGCATCGTATTGCGCGCGATCGAGGCCAGTGAGACCGCCGATGTCGAACGCGCGGTGCACGCCCGTCGACGCATCGTTGCGATACGCCGAGAGCCTCGCGTGCTCGTCGAAGATCTCATGCGGACCCGCGAAACCGAAGTCTTCGAAGCCCATGCGCGTTGCGACGTCGCAGATGATGCGCCAGTCCGCGCGCGCCTTGCCCGGCGCAGGAATGAACGCGCGTTGACGCGAGATGCGCCGCTCCGAGTTCGTCACGGTGCCGTCCTTCTCGCCCCAGCCGAGCGCGGGCAGCAGCACATCGGCGAATGCGTTGGTATCGGTCTTTTCGATGATGTCCGAGCTCACCACGAGCTCGCACTTTTCGAGCGCTCGCTTCACGCGATCGCCGTCGGGCAGGCTCACGACCGGATTGGTGCCCATCACCCACACCGCTTTCACGCGGCCGGATTCGATTGCATCGAACAGTTCGACGGCCTTCAATCCCGCGCGCTCTGCAATTGCGGGCGAATTCCAGAACGTCTGCACGATCTCGCCGTGCAGCGGATCGCCGAACTCGAGATGCGCGGCGAGCGTATTCGCGAGGCCGCCGACTTCGCGGCCGCCCATCGCGTTGGGCTGGCCGGTGAAGGAAAACGGCCCCATCCCCGGCCTGCCGATACGCCCCGTCGCCAGATGACAGTTGATGATGCCGTTGACCTTGTCGGTGCCCGCGCTCGACTGGTTCACGCCCTGCGAATAGACGGTCACGACGCGTTCCGTGCGTGCGAACAGGCGGTAGAACGCCATCAGGTCGTGCTGATCGAGCTTGCAGTCCTTCGCGGTTTGCGCGAGATCGGCGGGCCCTGCAGCGGCGAGCGCGGCATCGAAACCGCGAGTATGCGCATCGACGAAAGCGGCATCGGTCGCGCCATGTTCCGCGAGGAATGCGAGCAGACCGTTGAAGAGCCGAACGTCGCTGCCGGGCTTGAGCGGCAGATGCAGATCGGCCATTTCGCAGGTCGCGGTATAGCGTGGATCGACCACGACGATCTTCATTTCCGGCCGCTTCTCCTTCATCTTCACGATGCGCTGAAAGAGAATCGGATGACACCATGCCGTGTTCGAGCCGACCAGCACGACGAGATCGGCGAGTTCGAGGTCTTCGTAGTTCATGGGCACGAGGTCTTCGCCGAATGCGCGCTTGTGTCCCGCTACCGACGACGACATGCACAGCCGCGAATTCGTATCGATGTTCGCGCTGCCGATGTAGCCCTTCATCAGCTTGTTGGCGACGTAGTAGTCCTCGGTGAGCAACTGACCCGATACATAGAACGCGATCGCATCCGGACCATGCTCGGCGATGATGCGCGCGAAGCCGCTCGCGACTGTGGCGAGGGCATCGTTCCATGAGACGTCGGAGAGTGATCCGGTGTGTCTGTCGCGCAGTTTCGGTGTGAGCAGGCGGCCTTCGAGTCCCACAGTCTCGCCGAGGGCCGAGCCTTTCACGCACAGGCGGCCGAAGTTCGACGGATGCGATTCATCGCCTGCAATCGTTACTTCGGTCGCGTTCTTCGGCGACGCGTTCACGCCGCAGCCTACGCCGCAGTATGGACACGTCGTTTTGACAGACGCGGATTCTATCGGGATGATGGTCATGTTCTGCGTCTCTCTTGGTTGGCTATCCGGGGTTTTTTTGCCGGATCCCGTGTTCGTGTCGGTCTATTAGCACTGCCCCTATGCGGGGCGGCAGTCACTTTCTTTGCTGCTGCAAAGAAAGTAACCAAAGAAACAGCTATCCCCAGCCTAAGCACTTCACACCGGCCGCGGCACAGGCGATTGGCTGAATGGCCCGGCAGTAGCGAGTGCCCTCGTAGGTCTCGCGGGGCTTGGACCGCGCACGGTCTGACACATCGCACCACACAACGAACTGGTTCAGCACCAAATAGCTCCAGCCCGCTTCGCGGCCGATGGGTCAATCGGGTGCGCGCGGGCTTCTTCGATGGTTTCCCTCGCATACCCGACGGCAGCGCGTAGCGCTGTGCCGATGCTATTTGGTGCTGAACCAGCGCGCTGAAACGTCTTGGGCGGCAGACCGTGCGCGAGCCAAGCCCGACTGGGCCTTTGAGGGCGACACTTAGGCGAGTGCCATTGGCGGCTGGCAAGCATGGCCAAACTACGTGTGACCGCGGGCCTCAACGAGCTGCTTTCTTTGGTTACTTTCTTTGCAGCAGCAAAGAAAGTGACTGCCGCCCCGCACAGGGGCAGTGCTAATAGACCACCACGAATACGGGATCCGCCGACAAACCTGAATCGCTCTACTCCGCTTCACAAAGAACCTTGCCAAAAAGAAGCTTGCCCCGCAAATGCGACACATCCACGCGGTTCTGAATCAGATCGAAGTACCACCCACCGTCCTTCACATCGCCATACAGCACTGCTCCGATCAAACGCCCCGCCTGCAACACGAGACGCTTGTATACGCCCCGGCGCGGATCACGCAGCACAAGATCCTCGCTATCGCCACCACCGATGAAATCGCCTGCCGAATACAAATCGACGCCCGTCACCTTCAGCTTGGTCGCAGTCGCGCGCTGCACATACCGTCGATGCCCCGCACCCGCGAGATGCGCCCCCGCCACGCGCGCCTGATCCCAGATCGGCGCAACGAGACCGAAAGTCGCCGAGCGATGCTGCACGCATTCGCCCACCGCATAAACGCGCGGATCGAAAGTCTGCAATGTGTCATCGACGACGATCGCGCGCTCGCAATGCAAACCGGCCTCTTTCGCAAGCGCGATATTGGGCCGCACACCCGCCGTCATCACGACGAGGTCCGCGTCGATCTGCGTGCCGTCCGTGAAACGCACCGCGCGCACGCGCTCCTCGCCGACGATTTCAGTGGTCTGCGCGGCCATCGCGAAACGCAGGCCCTTCGCTTCGAGCGAACGTCTGAGCAACGCGGACGCGGTCGCATCGAGCTGACGATCCATCAGGCTTTCGCCCGCATGCACGACCGTCACCGACATGCCCTGCCGCTGCAATCCGTTGGCCGCTTCGAGCCCGAGCAGGCCACCGCCGATAATCACCGCTTGACGATGATCGCGCGCCGCTTCGAGCATCGTTTCGACATCCTGAATGTCGCGAAACGCGATCACGCCGGGAAGATCGCAGCCGGGCACCGGAATGATGAAAGGCTTCGAGCCGGTCGCGATCAGCAGGCGGTCGTAACGCACTTCGACGCCCTTCTGCGAACGCACGATGCGCCGCGCGCGATCGATCCCGACGACCGCATCGCCCGCATGCAGCGTGATGCCGTTCGCGTCGTACCATTCGCGCGTGTTGAGAATGATGTCGTCGACGGACTTCTCGCCCGCGAGCACCGGCGACAACAGAATGCGGTTGTAGTTGCCGTAAGGCTCGGCGCCGAACACGGTGATGTCGTACAGTCCGGGCGCGATTTTCAGCAGTTCCTCGACCGTACGCATCCCCGCCATGCCGTTGCCGATGACGACGAGCCGCTGGCGCGGCGCGGTATCGCGCAACGACGCCATGCCCGCAACCGCATATTCGGTCTTCATGCCGCGACCCACACCTTGCCGCCCGCGACCTTCACGCGATATGCGCTGACCGATAGCTCAGGCGTTTCGAGGCATTCGCCAGTGCGCAGATCGAAGTGCTGCTTGTAGATCGGCGATGCGACGACGATGCGCTCGCCCAGACTCCCGACGATGCCGCGCGAGAGCACCGCGGCTTGCGAATGCGGATCGTAGTTGTCGATCGCGTATAGCGTCGATTCTTCGCCCGCGAGATGAAACACCGCGACCTGCGTGCCCTTCACGAGCGCGCAGACGCCTGTATCGGGCACGATGTCGTCGAGTTCACAAACGGCGGTCCAGTCCTGTTCGATGCGGTCGTTCATGATCATTTCTCCAGGGTTCAGACGGTTTCGACTACGACGGGGATATCGTTCAACTTCGACCTGCGTTCTTCGACCGTCGCGGGACGGATCTGGCCGCGCTCTTCCACGAAGGTCACGTTCGCATCGCCCTGTTCGCTGTTGACGAAGTGACGGAAGCGCTTGCGCGTATGCGGGTCCGTGACGGCCTTCTTCCACTCGTCCTCGTAGGTATCGACGACGAGTTGCATCTCCGCTTCGAGTTCGTCTGCGATATCGAGCTTGTCGTTGATCACCACGTCGATCAGATAATCGAGGCCGCCTTCGAGGTTGTCGCGCCACACGCTCGTGCGTTGCAGGCGATCCGCCGTGCGCACGTAGAACATCAGGAAGCGGTCGATATAGCGCACGAGCGTGTCGTGATCGAGATCGGACGCGATGAGTTCGGCGTGCCGCGGCTTCATGCCGCCGTTGCCGCAGACATAGAGGTTCCAGCCCTTTTCCGTCGCGATCACGCCGACGTCCTTGCCTTGCGCCTCGGCGCATTCACGCGTGCAGCCCGACACGCCGAACTTGATCTTGTGCGGCGTGCGCAGGCCCTTGTAGCGGTTCTCCAGTTCGATCGCGAGACCGACAGAATCGCCGACGCCATAGCGGCACCACGTTGAGCCGACGCACGACTTCACCGTGCGCAACGCCTTGCCGTACGCATGACCCGATTCGAAACCCGCCGCGATGAGCTCTTCCCAGATGAACGGCAATTGCTCGACACGCGCGCCGAACATGTCGACACGCTGGCCGCCCGTGATCTTCGTATAGAGACCGTACTTCTTCGCGACCTGCCCGACCGCGATCAAACCATCGGGCGTCACTTCGCCGCCCGGCATGCGCGGCACGACGCTATACGTGCCGTCGCGTTGAATGTTCGCGAGGTAGTAATCGTTCGAATCCTGCAGACTCGCGTGCTCCTTCTTCAGCACGAACTCGTTCCAGCAGGAGGCGAGAATGCTCGCGACCGCCGGCTTGCAGATATCGCAGCCGCGCCCCTTGCCGTGCTTCGCGAGCAGCGAGCCGAACGTGCGATGCCCTTCCACGCGCGCGATGTGATACAGCTCCTGACGCGAGTACGGGAAGTGCTCGCAAAGATGATTGTTCACGGCGAGACCTTGCCGCTTCATCTCAGACTTCATCACCTGCGTGACGAGCGGCACGCAGCCGCCGCACGACGCGCCTGCCTTGCACGACGACTTGATCGCGCCGATGCTCGTCGCGCCCGCGCAGACGGCCGCGCAGATTTCCGCCTTGCTCACGTTGTTGCACGAACAGATCTGCGCGCAATCGGGCAATGCCTCGACGCCGAGCGCGGGCTTCGCCTTGCCATCGCTCGAAGGCAAGATCAGGAACTCGGGCGCTTCGGGCAGCTCGATCCTGTTGAGCATCATCTGCAGGAGCGTGCCGTATTCGGTTGCATCGCCGACCATCACGCCGCCCAGCAGAAACTTGCCGCAGTCGGACACGACGATCTTCTTGTAGACCTGCTTGCGTTCGTCGCTGTACTGATACGTGCGGCTGCCGGGCGTTTTGCCGTGCGCATCGCCGATGCTCGCGACATCGACACCCATCAGCTTGAGCTTCGTGCTCATGTCCGCGCCCGCGAACGCCGCTTCCTCGCCGATGATCTGTTTCGCGACGATGCGCGCCATGTCGTAACCGGGTGCGACGAGGCCGAACAACTGGCCTTGCCACAGCGCGCATTCGCCGATGGCGAAGATATCGGCATCGCTCGTGCGGCAGGCGTCGTCGATCACGATGCCGCCACGCGCGCCGATCGTGAGACCCGCGGCGCGTGCGATGTCGTCGCGCGGACGAATGCCCGCGGAGAACACGATCATGTCGGTGTCGAGATGCGTTTCATCGGCGAAATTCATGCGATTCGCGGCGCCCTCGCCCTCGACGATCGCGAGCGTGTTCTTGCCCGTATGAACCGTGACGCCGAGCTCTTCGATCTTCGCGCGCAAGACGCGGCCGCCGCCGTCATCGACCTGCACGGCCATCAAACGCGGCGCGAATTCGATCACATGCGTTTCGAGGCCCATGTCGCGCAGCGCCTTCGCCGCTTCGAGACCGAGCAGACCGCCGCCGACCACCGTGCCCGTCTTCGAGTGCTCACCGAACGACTGCATCGCTTCGAGATCTTCGATCGTGCGATACACGAAGCAGCCGTCGCGGTCCCGGCCCTCGACCGGCGGCACGAACGGGTATGAACCCGTCGCGAGCACGAGCTTGTCGTACGGCAGCACTTCGCCGGTCGAAGCCGTCACCGTGCGCGCCGTGCGATCGATGGCGACCGCGCGCGCGTTCAGCTTCAGCGCGTAGCCCGAGCGCTCGAAGAAGCCTGCTTCGACGAGCGAAAGATCATCCGCGCTCTTGCCCGTGAAGAACTCGGTCAGATGCACGCGGTCGTATGCGGCGCGCGGTTCTTCGCACAGCACCGTCACGTGCAGCGCTTCATTGCCGCTCTCGGCGAGACATTCGAGGAACTTGTGGCCGACCATGCCGTGGCCGATGACGACGATTTTCATGACGGGCATTCCTCAGTTTGCAATGACGTTGTTGGCTGCGAGCGCGCTTTCGCGCAACGCCGCTTCGCGTGCCTTGTGTTCGGGCGAGAATCGCACCGCGAGCGCGCACAGCGCCGTGCCCGCGACGACCACGCCGAGCATCGAGAGCGTCGCCTGGGCGTTGCCGAGCCCTTTCATCAGGAAGCCCGCCGCGACCGCGCCGACGTTGCCGCCCGCGCCGATCACGCCGGCCACGCCACCGAGCGCGCGGCGATCGATGAACGGCACGAGCGCGTAAGTCGCGCCGCACGCCATGTGCGTGAAGAGGCCGAAGACGAGCATCGAAACGATCGCGAGCACGACGCTCGGCGCATGCGCGAATGCATAGAGACCGAGGCCTTCGCCCGCGATCAGTGCGAACAGCAACGTCGCGCGGATATCGAGGCCTTTCTTCGCGGCGGCTTTGTCGGAGAGCCAGCCGCCGAGCGCGCGTGCGAACAGCGCGAGCAGGCCGAAGCTGCCTGCCGCCATGCCCGCCTGGCCGAGCGTGAGATCGAAATGATCGACGTAGTAGATCGCCGCCATGTTGTGAATGAACACTTCGACACCAAAGCACGCGCCATAGGTCACGAACAACATCCACACGCGATAGTTCGAGCATGCGGTGACGAAGCTCTGCCAGCCGCCCTTCTTGCCGCCGTCGATGGCGATGCCCGCGCGACGCAGCGTCGCGAAATCGCCTTGCGGGCAGTCCTGCGTATAACGCCAGTAGAAGAAGGCCATCACCGGCATCGCGATGCCCGGCACGATCAGCGCGACGCGCCATGCCGATGCTTCGCCCGTGCCGAGCGCGATCGCGGCCGCGACGAAGAGCGGAATGATCGCTTGCGCCGCGCCCGCGCCTGCATTGCCCCAGCCTGCCGTCGTCGCGTTCGCGGTGCCGACGACGTTCGGCGCGAACATCACCGACGTGTGGTACTGCGTGATGACGAAGCTCGCGCCGATCGCGCCGATCGCAAGACGGCACCACAGGAAGCTGTCGTAGCCCGTCGAGAACGCCGCGCCGAGCACGGGCACCGAACCCGCGAGCAGCAGCGCGCTATACACCTTGCGCGGCCCGAAGCGATCGCACATCGGACCGACGACGAGGCGCACCAGAATCGTCACGGCCACGGCCGCGATGTTGATATTGGCGACCTGATCGGCGGTGAGACCATACTCGCGCTTGATGAGCGGCATCAGCGGCGCGCATGCGAACCACGCGAAGAAGCACACGAAGAACGCCATCCATGTGAGATGGAAGGCGCGCATCGGCGCGCTGCGCATGCTGAAGAGATCGATCCGGGTGGCTTTGTCCATCGTCTTTCCGCAAAAAAAGAAAGGCGTCCCGCGCATTCGACCGGGAAGCCGATGCGGGGGACGCCGTTGTCCGAAGCCCGCACGTATTCACCTGCCGGGCGCTGTATTCAGGACGGATCGCCGTTGATCCGATGGCGAAACATAAGGCAAGGGCTATGCCATGCGCGCGGCATCGGCCTGAAAGCCTTGCTGCGTATGGCTTTGCAGGACTCATGCACTGCCAGGGCGCACGCGCTGCGCGACATGTTTCGATGCAGACGGGCACAGTGATGGTGCGACGCAGCACCGGTGACGTGCGAAGTCGTGCACGAATTTTTGTACCAACCGGTTCACTCGAACGAAGCACGCTCGCGCCGAAGCGGTGCCGCGTCTGGCGAAACGCGCACGAGCGCAGTGCGGCGCACGCGGACCGGTGCCTGTTTCACGCAATGGCCCGCTTATTGCATTGGGAAAGGCACTGCGGGCAACGGCGTTCGCGGCATCTCGAATCGGAAGAGCAAGGACAAAGGCGTCCCTTCGTGCAGCGACACGAGCGGACGCTATCGGCGTTTGCCGCGCCGATGCGCCTCATATACGCACGTTCGCCGAACAGGTAAGCAACGATGAGCACCATCAAAGGCAAAGTCACTTTGTTAAGCGCAGGCCCCGGCGATCTCGACCTGCTGACCCTGCGCGCCGCGAAAGCGCTCGCCGCCGCCGACATCCTGCTCGTCGACGACCTGGCCAACGCCGATATCGTCACGCTTGCGCCGCATGCGCGCGTGATTCGCGTCGGCAAGCGCGGCGGCTGCAAGTCGACCCCGCAAGCGTTCATTCAGCGCCTCATGCAGCGTTATGCGAAGAAGGGTCTGCATGTGGTGCGCGTGAAAGGCGGCGATGCACTGCTCTTTGGCCGCGCCGGCGAAGAGATCGCCGCATTGCGTGAAGCGCATATTCCGGTCGATATCGTCAACGGCGTGTCGTCGGGTTTCGCGGCGGCTGCGGGACTCGGCATCTCGCTCACGCATCGCGATCATTGCCAGGGCGTGACCTTCATCACCGCGCACATGCAGGATCACAGTCAGCCCGACTGGGCCGCGCTCGCCGCCACCGGCACCACGCTCGCGATCTATATGGGCATGAGCCGCATCGCGAGTCTCACGGCATCGTTGCTCGACGTGCTGAGCGCGAGCACGCCCGCCGCCGTCGTCCAGAACGCGGGATCGTCGCAAGAGAGGCGGCTCGTCACGACGCTCGACCGTCTCGCCGACGAAGCCACGGCCGCCGGTCTCGGCAGTCCGGCGGTGATTCTCATCGGCGGCGCGATTGGAGAAGCGGCTGAATTCACGGCGCAGGCTGCAAGCGCCAAAGGTTTCGCCCATGCCGCGTGAAGCAGGTTCTCAAACGGCAAGCGGCGCGCTAAAGTCGTTAAAGTCGTATCAGCCGCTGTTGCCGTTCTTCGCATGACCTCGTCCGCTGCCCGCATGCTTCGCGTTCTTCTCGTCACCGACACCGACAAGCCCATCGGCGATTTGCGCGAGCAACTCGCACGCATGGGCTATGACATGCTCGCCGAAGTCGCCGCGCCGTCGGCGTTGCACCGGGCCGTCGAGAGCCAGAAGCCTGATGTCGTCATCATCGATACCGAATCGCCCTCGCGCGATACGCTCGAACAGCTCGCCGTGATGAACAAGGCCGCGCCGCGTCCCGTGCTGATGTTCAGCAACGACGCGGATCAGCAATTCATCCGCGCGGCGGTCGGCGCGGGCGTCACCGCGTATTCCGTCGAAGGGCTCGCGCCCGAGCGGCTCGCACCGATCATCGAAGTCGCGCTCGCGCGCTTCGCGCATGAAGCGCAGTTGCGCCAGCGTCTCGCGAAAGTCGAGGATGAACTGGAGCAGCGCAAGGTCATCGACCGCGCGAAGCGTCTCCTGATGGACAAGCGCGGCATGTCCGAAAACGATGCCTACGCGGCACTCCGCAAGCGCGCGATGGATCAGGGCGTGAAGGTCGCGGAGATCGCGCGTCAACTGATTGCGCTGTCCGATCTGTTCTAGCGCCACGGAACCTATGAACTCCCCCGACACGACTTCTCCCGCGCCCGAGCGCACGCATCTGCGGCTCGGCTTCGTCGCCCTTTCCGATGCCGCGCCGCTCGCCGTCGCCGCATTGCGCGAACTCGGCGCACGCCACGGCATCACGATCGAGCTGTGCCGCCAGCCGTCGTGGGCCGCCGTGCGCGACAAGCTGCTTTCCGGCGAAATCGACGCCGCGCACGCGCTCTATGGGCTCGTGTATGGCGTGCAACTGGGCATCGGCGGGCCGCAGGCGGACATGGCGGTGCTGATGGTCCTCAATCGCAACGGTCAGGCGATCACGCTGTCGCGCCCGCTCGCCGACGCGATTGGCGGCGGCGCGAGCGTGAAGGAAGCGCTGGGATCGCTCGGGCGGCCGCCTGTCATCGCGCAGACGTTTCCGACTGGCACGCACGCGATGTGGCTCTACTACTGGCTCGCGGCGCACGGCGTGCATCCGTTGCGCGATGTTCAGAGCGTCGTGATTCCGCCGCCGCGCATGGCCGATGCGCTCGTCGAGGGCGCGCTCGACGGCTTCTGCGCGGGCGAGCCGTGGCATGCGGTGGCCGAGGCCGGCGGCGCGGGCAAAACGATCGCGTACACGAGCGAGGTCTGGCCGGATCATCCGGAGAAGGTGCTCGCGTGCCGGCGCGATTTTGCGGCGCTCTATCCGGCGACGGCGCGCGCGCTCGTGCGCACGATGCTCGACGCGTGCGCGTGGCTCGATGCGGGCGATCATCGTTTGGAGATCGCGGAGGCGCTGGCGTCGCCGGAATTGCTCGGCGTGCCGCGCGCGCTGATCGAGCCGCGCCTTGCCGCAGCGAACGGCGGCGATGCGCGCGCGCTGCCGGTGCGTTTCTTCGATGGCGGCGCGGTGAACTATCCGCGCGTGTCGGATGGCGTGTGGTTCATCACGCAGTATCGGCGCTGGGGCATGCTCGACGCCGATATCGACGATGGGGGCGTCGCGGCGAGCGTCAATCAGACCGCGCTTTATCGCGACGCGGCGCGGGGGGCGGGTATCGTGTTGCCCGACGAGCGGCGCTCGGCCACCCTTTGCGATGGTCGCGTGTGGGATGGCCGCGATGCGGCGGGATATCTTGCGGGGTTCGAAGTGCGGGTGTAGGGGGTGGTCGCGATTTTTTTTCGCCGGATCCCGGTTTCGCGTCGGTCTATTAGCACTGCCCCTGTGCGGGGCGGCAGTCACTTTCTTTGCTGCTGCAAAGAAAGTAACCAAAGAAACAGCTATCCCCAGCCTAAGCACTTCACACCGGCCGCGGCACAGGCGATTGGCCTAATGGCCCGGCTGTAGCGAGTGCCCCCACAAGCAGATAAGGGCTTGGACCGCGCACGGTCTGACGCTCCAAATGTTTTGCCTCACTGGTTCAGCACCAAAGAGCTCCGGCCCGCTTCGCGGCCGATGGGTCAATCGGGTGCGCGCGCGCTTCTTCTTCGATGGTTTCCCTCGCATACCCAACGGCAGCGCGTAGCGCTGTGCCGAAGCTCTTTGGTGCTGAACCAGCGCGCTGAAACCTCTCGGGCGGCAGACCGTGCGCGAGCCAAGCCCGATTGGGCCTTTGAGGGCGACACTTAGGCGAGGGCCACCGCGGGCTGGCAAGCATGGCCAAACTGCGTGTGACCGCGGGCCTGAGAGAGCTGCTTTCTTTGGTTACTTTCTTTGCAGCAGCAAAGAAAGTGACCCCCGCCCCGGGGAGGGGCAGTGCTAATAGACCGACACGAAAACGGGATCCGGCGAGAAAGCCATCCTTCGCCCTCATCCCGCCAAACCAGCGTTCCTTATCGAACGCCCCCAAAGCACCTACCATGGAATCTCCAGCTTGCACCGGAGACTCCCCATGGAACTGCTCGCCATCGCCATCGACAAGCCCGAGGACACCAACTTCATCCTCGGCCAGTCGCACTTCATCAAAACGGTCGAGGATCTGCACGAGGCGCTCGTCGGCGCGGTGCCGGGCATCCGCTTCGGGCTCGCGTTCTGCGAGGCCTCGGGCAAGCGGCTCGTGCGCACGTCGGGTACGGACGACAGTCTCGTCGAGATGGCCGCGCGCAACGCGCAGAACATCGGCGCGGGGCACAGTTTCATCATCGTGCTCGGCGATGGTTTCTTTCCCGTGAACGTGCTCAATACCGTCAAGACCGTGCCGGAGGTCTGCCGCATTTTCTGCGCGACCGCCAATCCGACGCAGGTGCTCGTCGCGCAGACGGATCAGGGACGCGGGATCGTCGGCGTGGTGGATGGCCTGCCGCCGCTCGGCGTCGAAACCGAAGAAGACGTGAAGTGGCGCCACGACCTCTTGCGCAAGATCGGCTACAAGGCCTGAAACGCGCCCGAAGGCCCGCCGCGCCTTGACTTGACAGCGCAAATCGCGAGAATGAGGCCCGCCGCCGCGCGCCTCGCCCGCGCTTTTTTCCGGCCGGGGCGCGACATCATGGAAAATACGGGGATACGGTATAAACGCCGTTAGCGCTTTTCATGCTTTTCCGCGCTTTCGCGAACGACGCGGCCCGATCGCCGCGCGCACCGGCAGCATCCCGGCATCACCCCCGCCTACACGGCACCGAACACCGGCCACCCGCGCCGCCCGAGGATAGGGTCGTCCTCGCGCGGCCAACAGGAGCATCACATGACCGACATGAATCCAGGCTTTTTCGGCAGGATAGGCATTGCCTTCGGCGTCTTCTTCGGCGTTCTGGGCAACGCAGCATTCGCAGGCCGCGTGCAGCGCCTGCGCGAAGCACCCGAAGCGCCCGATTTCACGGCAGAAGCGCCCAAGCCCGCCGCCGCACCCGTTCAACCCGCGCCGTCCGCGCTGAAAGAATCCAGTCCCGTCGCCGCGTTGCAACTGCTCGGCCTTCTGCAACGCGATGCGCGCTTCATCGATTTCGTCGAAGAGGACATCGCCAATTACAGCGACGGCGATATCGGCGCGGCCGCCCGTCTCGTGCACGACGGCTGCCGCACGGTGCTGCGCGAACATTTCACGATCAAGCCCGTGCGCACCGAAGCCGAAGGCAGCCGCGTCACGCTGCAGGAAGGTTTCGATGCGGCCGCCGTGCGTCTGACCGGCAATGTCGTCGGCAAGCCGCCCTTCAACGGCCAGATCAGCCATCGCGGCTGGAAGGTCGAAGACACGCGCCTGCCGAAGCTCGCGCCGTCCCATGATGCAAGCATCGTCGCGCCGGCGGAGGTGGAACTGTGAGCGATATCGACCGCAACGAAAATAAGGCGCGCTATTCGATCGGCATCGATCTCGGCACGACGCATTGCGCGCTCTCCTACGTCGATATGAGCGCGAGCGACGGCGAAAAGACCGCGCAGGGCGTGCTTTCGATCCCGCAACTGACCGCGCCCGGCGCCGCAGAAGAGCGCGATCTGCTGCCCTCTTTCCTCTATCTGCCGCACGAGAACGAGCTCGCGCCCGGCGATCTCACGCTGCCGTGGACGCAGGAGCGCAAGTTCATCGTCGGCGAGCTGGCGAGAAGCCGCGGCGCGGGCACGCCGATCCGCCTCGTCTCCAGCGCGAAAAGCTGGCTGTGCCATCCCGGCGTCGACCGGCGCGCGGCAATCCTGCCGTCCGATGCGCCCGAGGAAGTCGAGCGCGTGTCGCCGCTGGAAAGCTCGGTGCGCTATCTGACGCACTTGCGCGAGGCGTGGAATCACGCGCATCCCGAGGCACCGTTCGATCAGCAGGACGTCACCGTGACGATTCCCGCGTCGTTCGATCCCGCCGCGCGCGAGCTCACCGCCGAAGCCGCCAGCGCTGCCGGCTATTCGCGCATGACGCTGCTCGAAGAGCCGCAGGCCGCGCTCTATAGCTGGATTCAGAAGTCCACCGGCGGCTGGCGCAAGCAGGTCAAGGTGGGCGATGTGATTCTCGTCGTCGATGTCGGCGGCGGCACGACCGACCTCTCGCTGATCGCGGTCGTCGAGCGCGAAGGCAATCTCGAACTGCATCGCGTCGCGGTCGGCGAGCACATCCTGCTCGGCGGCGACAACATGGACCTCGCGCTCGCGCACACGGTCGCGCGCAAGCTCGCGTCGCAAGGCACGCAGCCCGATCCGTGGCAATTGCGCGCCCTCACCTACGCGTGCCGCGCAGCAAAGGAAACGCTGCTCTCCGATCCGACCGCCGAAGCCGTGCCGCTCGTCGTGCCGAGCCGCGGCTCGAAGCTGATCGGCGGGTCGCTGCGCACCGAACTCACGCGCGCCGAACTCACGCAGATCCTGCTCGAAGGCTTTTTCCCGCAAGTCGATGCATCGACGCGGCCCGTGTCGCGCGCGCGCGTCGGTCTCACACAGCTCGGTCTGCCCTACGCGCAGGACGCCGCCGTCACGCGCCATCTCGCCGCGTTCCTCGGCCGGCAGGTCAACGCACTCGCCGAAATCGAAGGCTTGCAGCATGAAACGCCGCAAGGCGCGACGCTGCTGCATCCGACCGTCGTGCTCTTCAACGGCGGCGTGTTCAAGTCGCCGCTGCTCGTCGAGCGCGTGATGTCGACGCTGAATTCATGGCTCGCCGCCGAAAACGCGCCCGCCGCGCGTCTGCTCGAAGGCGCGGACCTGGATCTCGCGGTCGCGCGCGGCGCGGCCTATTACGGCTACGTGCGGCATGGGCGTGGCGTGCGCATCCGTGGCGGCACGGCGCGCGCGTACTACGTCGCGGTCGAATCGGCGATGCCGGCCGTGCCCGGACTGGAGCCGCCCGTGCAGGCGCTGTGCGTCGCGCCGTTCGGCATGGAGGAAGGCACCGACGCCGAGTTGCCCGCGCAGGAATTCGGGCTCGTCGTCGGGGAGCCGGTGCATTTCCGCTTCTTCGGCTCGTCGGTGCGCAGGCAGGATCAGGTCGGCACGCTGCTCGAATACTGGCAGCCGGACGAGTTGCAGGAACTCGAAGAGATCGAGGCATCGCTGCCGCCCGAAGGCCGCACGCCGGGCGAGGTCGTGCCCGTCAAGCTGCATGCGCGCGTGACCGAGGCGGGCACGCTCGAACTCGAAGCGATTCCGCGCGGCTCGTCCGAGCGCTGGAAAGTCGAGTTCGACGTGCGTGGCGGCGTGAGCGCGGATCAGGGCATGGGACTGTAAGTGTCCGCGCGCAAGAAAAAGGTCTCGGGCGCGCGGTTTAGCGTCGGCATCGATCTGGGGACGAGCAATACGGTGGTCGCATATGCGCCGGCCGGATCGAACGATATCCGCGTGTTCGAGATCGAGCAGCTCGTTGGCGCCGGCGAAGTCGCGGCGCGGCCGCTCTTGCCTTCGCTGCGCTATCACTTCGCGCCCGGCGAACTCAAATCCGCTGATCTGCAACTGCCGTGGGGCGAGATGGAAGCGCCCGCCGTCATCGGCGCATTCGCGAGGAAGCTCGGCGCGCAGGTGCCCGGACGGCTCGTGTCGAGCGCGAAAAGCTGGTTGTCGCATGCGGCGGTCGATCGCCTCGCGCCCATTCTCCCGTGGGGCGCGGGCGACGACGTCGAAAAAATCTCGCCGGTGATCGCCAGCGCGAGCTATCTGGCGCACGTGCACGCGGCGTGGAACGAGCGCTTTCCCGACGCGCCGCTCGACGCGCAAGACGTGGTGCTGACCGTGCCCGCCTCGTTCGATGAAGGCGCGCGCGCCCTCACGCTCGAAGCGGCGCGCATGGCGGGACTTGAAACGCTGCGGCTGCTCGAAGAGCCGCAGGCCGCGTTCTACGACTGGCTGTTTCACCATCGCGAAACGCTCGCCGGCGAACTCGCCGATACGCGGCTCGTGATGATCGTCGATGTCGGCGGCGGCACGACCGACCTCACGCTCATTCAGGTCGCCATGGAAAACGGCGAGCCCGTGCTCACGCGCATCGGCGTGGGCAACCATCTGATGCTCGGCGGCGACAACATGGACCTCGCGCTCGCGCATCTCGTCGAGCGGCGGCTCGCGGGCGGCGATGCGCGCCTGTCCGCCGGGCGTCTTTCGCAACTGGTCGAGCGCTGCCGCGCCGCGAAGGAGCAGTTGCTCGGCGAGAATGCGCCCGATTCCACGTCGATCACGCTGCTCGGCGCGGGCGCGAAGCTCGTCGGCGGCGCGCGTTCGGCGGATGTCACGCGCGAGGAGATCGAGCAGATCATCGTCGAAGGCTTCTTTCCGATGGTGTCCGCGAGCGATCGCCCCAGTCGGGCACGCGGCGGCATCGTGGAATTCGGGCTGCCGTATGCGAGCGACCCGGCCATCACGCGGCATATCGCGGCCTTTCTCGGCCAGCATGCGGGCGAGGCGCGCAAGGCGCTCGGCGCGAGCGCCGACACGATCGCCATCCCGGACACCTTGCTGCTGAACGGCGGCGTGTTTCGCGCCGGGCCGCTCGCGCGCCGCATCGCCGACACGCTTTCCGGCTGGCGCGGCGAAGCGGTCAACGTGCTCGCGAACGGCGATCCCGATGTCGCGGTCGCGCGCGGCGCGGTCGCCTATGCGCTCGCGCGCGCGGGCCATGCGCCGAAGATCGGCGGCGGCTCGGCGCGCAGCTTCTTCCTGCTGCTCGAAGACGACGCCAACGCGATGCGCGGCGTCTGCGTCCTGCCGCGCGGCACGGAGGAAGGCCAGCCGATCCATCTCGCCGACCGGACCTTCGCGCTCACGCTCGGCGCGCCGGTGCGCTTTCACCTGGCGTCCTCGGTGGCTGAGACGGCTTACGAGGCGGGAGCACTCGCGGACCTCGCGGCCGCATCGGGCGATTTCGTGCGCCTGCCGCCGGTCGCGACGGTCATCGATCCGCGCGCCGCGGACCACGGCCGGGCGCGCGAGACGCCGGTCCAGTTGACGACATCGCTCACGGAAGTCGGCACGCTGGAGATGCATTGCACGGCCGTCGACGATCCCGCGAAACGCTGGCTCCTCGAATTCCAGTTGCGCCGCGAAGCGCCCCAAAGCGACGACGCCGCGAGCGAATCGCATCCGGCACTGCCCAAAGCCATCGAACTGATCGACCGCACCTTCGGCGCGAAGTCGCATGACATCGGCCCGAAGGAAGTCAAACGCCTGCGCGCGCAGCTCGAACAGACGCTCGGCGCGCGCGACACGTGGGACATCGCGCTCTTGCGCGAGCTCTTCGGCGCGTTGTTCGAGCGCGCGAAGAAGCGCCGCCGAAGCGCCGATCACGAGCGTCTGTGGCTCAATCTCACGGGCTACTGCATGCGGCCGGGCTTCGGGCATCCGCTCGACGAATGGCGCGTCGAGCAGTTGTGGACGCTCTTCGATCAGGGCATCCAGTACAGCAACGAAAGCCAGATCTGGTCCGAATGGTGGACGCTCTGGCGCCGCGCCGCCGGCGGACTTTCCGAAACGGCGCAGTTGCGGCTGCTCGACGACATGGCCTTCGTGCTTCAGCCGCCTGGGACCAGCCGCTATCGCCGTGCGGCTGGCGCGGCGCGCGCGGGCTATGAAGACATGGTGCGGCTCGCGGCGTCGCTGGAGCGCGTGCCGGTCGAGCGCAAGATCGAGGCCGGCGAGTGGCTGCTCACGCGCCTCAAAAAGCCTTCGGAGAACGTGCAGAGCTGGTGGGCGCTGGGCCGCATCGGCGCGCGTGCGCCCTTCTACGGCAGTGCGCACGGCGTCGTGCCGCCGGAGGTCGCCGTCGTCTGGCTCGATGCGATCCTCGCGCTCGACTGGAAGAAGATCGATCCCGCCGCGTTCGCCGCCGTGCAGATCGCGCGCATGACCGGCGACCGCTCGCGCGACCTGCCCGACGAGGCGCGAGCGGCCGTCGTGCAACGCCTCGAAGCGATGGGCGCGGCGCAGGCGTGGATCGCGATGGTCCGCGAGACCGTCGAACTCGATCGCGCGGACGAGGGCCGCGTCTTCGGCGAAACGTTGCCTGCGGGGCTGAAGTTGATCCGCTGAGCATCGGAAGCGCCGCGCATCGGCGTCGAAATACTTCGTCCTCAGAAGTTTTTTCGCCGATGTGTTGCGCGAGAAGCCCGCCTGCTCTTGAATACCGGCTGACCGCATCCTATGGTTATCAGTGTGTCGATATGGACACGCACTGAAGGAGGTCAGCATGCCATCCCCACGCAAGGCTCAAGCGAGCCAACCCGCCGAAACGGAAATGTCGAGCCGTAAAAAATCGGCCGGCAGCAAGGCATCGCCCGCGAAGGCAGCAGGCGCGAAGGAAATGCAGGTCACGAAGCGCACCACCAAGGCCAAACCGAAAAGCTGAGCGGCCATCCGAAGTTCCGCCCTCGTCATCGTGCGGGGGGCATTTGATGTGGCTGTCCTTCGAATCGGCGAGCGCAAATCAGACGCTCGCCGGTCGGCTCCCGAAGCCGACCCCTGCCGATCTCCTTCCTCCCTCCGCCTTGCTTCCCATCGCCCTCATAAAGACGCAATAATTTCCGGATATAACGGCTGATTGCTAAAAAAAGGCGTATTTGTATGACCGCATTGGCCTAAAGTAGATATCCCGATTCCGTAAGCGAGCACGAAGATGGCCGTACCGCAACGCGCCGCCGGCGTGCGCAATCCAGGAATTCTTCTCGCGGCAGCCCGTGAAGCCGGCGCGAGCCTGGTGCGCAATCTGTCGATACCGGCGCCGTTTTCCGATCCCGCGCTGGAGGCGCAGTTTCTCGAAGACCACAGCCAGCGCTTCTGCGCGTTCCGGCGCGCATCGACGCTGCTCGCGCTCGCCATCTGGACGTGCTTTCTCTGGTGGGACTTCAGCTTCGCGCGCGGCAACCAGGCGCTCGCCTCGCGCCTGCCCGATATCCTCGCGCTGCGCTTCGCGGGCATCGCGCTGCTGTTCTTCGTCGGCGTTCTGGTGCTGCGGCCGGCGTTCCGCTCGCACGCGAGCTCGCAGCGCATCATTCTCACGGGCATTTACGGGCTCCTGTGCCTGATCCTCGCGATGGTGGCGATCACGCCCGCGCCCTACAACTACACGCAGCACTTCATCGGCCTGTGTCTCGCGCTGTTCTTCCAGTTCAGCTTCTTCTATCTGCGCTCGCGCGTCGCGCTGACCGCCGGGATCATCACGCTGGCGTCGATCGTCGTCCTGCAGATCACCATTCATCTGCTCAACCCCGAGGATTTCTTCGCTGGGCTGTTCTATATGTTCAACGTCGTGGTTGTGGGGCACGGCGTCTGCACGCACGCCGAGCGCGTGTCGCGCGAGCGCTATAGCTCGGAGCGCGCGCTCGCATCGCTCAATGACGAATTGCGCGCCGCCAATGTTTCGCTCGGCCGCAAGAACCGCGAGCTCGAAGTGTCGAAGAAGGATCAGGAGAACAAGACGAACGCATTGCTCGCGCTGCGCGAACAGCAGATGATCGCCGCGCAGACGGCGAGCCGCGAGAAGTCCAACTTCCTCGCCGCCGCGACCCACGACCTGCGCCAGCCGATGCACGCGCTCAACCTGTTTCTGCAGGCGGCCGCCGAAGCCATCCGCAATGGCGAATTCGATCAGGCCGAGCGGCTCATCAACGAATGCGGGCGCTCCTCCGTGATCCTTGCGCGGCTGTTGAACGCTGTGCTGGATCTGTCGCGGCTGGAATCGGGCCGCGTCGTGCCGCGCTATCACGTGTTCGATGTGCGGCAGATCGTCGAGGAAGCCGCCGAGCAGTTGCGTCCGTTCGCGATGAGCCGGGGCGTCGAATTGCGCTTGCGGCTGCCGAAGGAAGACGTGGTTTGCGTACGCAGCGACGCGCACTGGCTCGGGCGGGCGGTCGCGAATCTCGTGTCGAACGGCATCAAGTATGCGGACCAGAACAAATCGTCGAAGCCGACGGTGATCGTCGGCGTGGTGCGCTCCGCGACGCGCGCGCGCATCGACGTGCTGGACAACGGCATCGGCATTCCGGCCGATTACTTCGACGCGATCTTCCAGCCGTTCTTTCAGGTCGACAATCCCGAGCAGGATCGCGACAAGGGGCTGGGGCTCGGGCTGTCGATCGTGAATGCGGTGATGTCGATGCTCGACCAGCATCGCATCGAACTGAAGTCCACCGAAGGGCGCGGCTCGCGCTTCTCGCTCGAAATGCCGCTGTGCGGGCCGTCGCCCGACAAGCCATCGGCGCGCGCGCCGGCGCGCTCCGAAGCGGCCGATATGGCGCAGCTCAAGGGGCGCTATGTGTTGCTCGTGGAAGACGACGGCCTCGTGCGGGCCTCCACGGAAGCGCTGCTTTCGCAATGGGGCGTGCTTTATGACTCCGCTGCGAGCTTCGAGGAGTTTCAGTCGATCTTGGGCGATATCGAGCGCTTTCCCGATCTCATCATCACGGATTTTCGGCTGCGCGATGCCAAGACCGCTCGCGAAGTGGCGATGCTCGGGGCGGCGCGGTTGGGGCGGCCTTGTCCGTGTCTTGTCGTGACCGGGGAGCCGGCGGCGAGTATCGTGCCGCTTGCCTGTGAGCAGGATGTGCTCTCTAAGCCGGTTAGCCCGGCGGAGCTGCGGCGCGGGATGCTTGCGTTGATTGCCGGGGAATGTGTTGTGGCTGTGTGATGAGGCTCGGTTTTTTTCGCCGGATCCCGTTATCGTGTCGGTCTATTAGCTCTGCCCCTCCCCGGGGCGGGGGTCACTTTCTTTGCTGCTGCAAAGAAAGTAACCAAAGAAACAGCTATCCCCAGCCTAAGCACTTCACACCGGCCGCGGCACAGACGATTGGCTGAATGGCCCGGCAGTAGCGAGTGACCTCGCAAGCAGAACAGGGCTTGGACCGCGCACGGTCTGCCGCACCAAACGTTTTGCCTCACTGGTTCAGCACTAAATAGCTCCAGCCCGCTTCGCGGCCGATGGGTCAATCGGGTTTGCGTGCGCGCTTCTTCGATGGTTTCCCTCGCATACCCAACGGCAGCGCGTAGCGCTGTGCCGGAACTCTTTCGTGCTGAACCAGCGCGCCAAAACATTTGGAGCGGCAGACCGTGCGCGAGCCAAGCCCGGTAAGTCCTTCGAGGGCGACACTTAGGCGAGTGCCACCGGCGGCTGGCAAGCATGGCCAACGTGCGTGTGACTGCGGGCGGTGAGAAGCTGCTTTCTTTGCCTACTTTCTTTGCAGCAGCAAAGAAAGTAGGTGCCGCCCCGCACAGGGGCAACGCTAATAGACCAACACGAATACGGGATCCGGCGAAAAGAAAAAACCTACCCCCCCAGCCTCGCCCCCAACCACCCCCGCAGCGCCTCAACCTCCTCCATACAAACCGAATGCGGCATCGGATACGCATGCCAATCCACATTACACCCCTGCGCCCGAGCAAATTCACAAGCCTGTTCGCCAAGGCTCACATTGAGCACATCATCGAAACTCCCATGCGCGGCGAAGATCGAAATCGAGCGATTCGCGTCGCTGAACGATTCATCGATGAGCCCTTCCGACGGGATATAGCCCGACAAAACGATCAGCCCCGCGAGCTTCTCGGGATGCGTCAAGCCCGCGTGATAGGTCATCGCGCCCCCTTGCGAAAAGCCCGCGATGAAAATGCGCTCGCTCGGAATGCCCCGCGCGTTCTGCTCCGCGACGAGCCCCCGCACGCGCTCCACCGACTTCACGATGCCCGCCTCATCCACGCGCCGGTTGATGCCCTCGAACGACAGGATGTCGTACCACGCGCGCATCACGTAACCGTTGTTGGCCGTAACGGCAATCTCCGGCGCGTTCGGAAACACGAAGCGGATGGCGGGCGCATCGGCGAGACGCAATTCGGGCACGAGCGGCACGAAGTCGTTGGCATCGGCGCCCAGGCCATGCATCAGAATGACGGCGAATTCGGGATTCGGCGCGGTTTCGATCTCGATGGTCGAAGGTTGATCGGTCATTGCCCTTCACTCCTCTCGTCAGATGATGGGAACGAGTATCTGCACGATGCCGACGACCGACACCAGCCACACCAGCGAGCGCACGAACGGCACGCCCGACACGTAGAGCGGAACATAAACCAGGCGCGCGACGAAATACGCGAGCGCACCGTAATGGGTGAGCGCATTCTCGCGCCCCGTCACGTGCACGATCAGCACCGCGATGGCGAAAATCGGCAACGTCTCGAACAGATTCGATTGCGCGCGCATCAGCCGGCCCGACAGCCGGCCGGGCGGCGGCGTGGCGGCATCGCGCGGGCCAGCCTGGTATCTGAGGCCGACTTCACGATTGCGCACCACAGCCGGGAGCAACACTTGCACCAGCGCGAGCACGAGCGTCCAGGCCAGCATCGTCAGTTCGAAACTCATGGCGTCTCCATGGAAAGATATAGCCACTTCGGGTCGCGCTCATGATGCCATCACGATCCGCGAGCGTGTAGTCTTGAGTGCGATCCGCCCGGAGCCTTTCATTCATGCATGCGATGACCCTTCGTCTGTCACCCGGCGATGACCTGCGCGCCGCGCTCGATCACGCATTCCGCACGCACGGGCTTTCAGCGGCCTTCGTGCTGCAGGGAATCGGCAGCCTGAGCGTCGCCCGGCTACGTCACGCGGGCCGCGATGAAGCGTCCGAGTTGCGCGGCGACCTCGAAATCCTCACGCTCGCCGGTACGTTGTCCGCGCAAGGTCCGCACCTGCACATGAGCGTGTCCGACGCCGACGGCCGCGTGTCCGGCGGCCACGTCACGCCGGGCTGCATCGTGCGCACGACGGCGGAAATCGTCGTCGCGAACCTGCCGGGCGAACGCTACACGCGCGAGCACGACGCCGCGACAGGCTTCGCGGAGCTCGTCATCCGGGCAACGTGAGCGCAGCCACCGGCTTCGCGCCGTCGAGCGCAAGTTCATGGCGCGCAATCATCTCGAACGCTTCGCCCGTCTCCGAGTAATCCCAGCGCTCGACCGTGGTCTGGCGCGCGCCGCCGTCGCACGCTTGCGCGTCGTGGCGAATCACGTTCACCGAATTGTCGATCGTGCCGCGCGTGCGCCGCGACAGCGCCGTGCCCGCCTGCACCGCCCACACGCGCCGCGACAGACCCGCGAAAGTATCGTGCAGCGGCAGCACGTAAGGCAGATGGATATGCCCGCCGAGAATCAGGTCCGCGCCCGCGCGCGCCCAGCGCTGCACCGCGCGCTCCCGTCCGTGCAGCAGATTCTTTTCGTCTTGCGCGCGCGTAACGGCCACCGGCTGATGCGTGACCACGACGCGCAACTGCGCCGCGCTCGCCGCCTCCAGGCGCGCGGCGACGCGTCTGATCTGCCGCATCGACACTTCGCCGTTCTTGTGACGGTAAGCGCGCGTCGTGTTCACGCCCAGCACGAGCAAGTCGGGCGATTCGAAACCCGGTTCGAGATCGGCGCCGAATACGCGCTGATGATTCGCGTACGGATAACACAGCCGCGCGAGCGGATTGAAAAGCGGAATGTCGTGATTGCCGGGGACGACGAGCGTCGGCGTCGCGCCGAGCGCATCAACGAACGCACGCGCCGCGGTGAACTGCTGCCTGCGTGCGCGCTGCGTGATATCGCCCGAGAGCACGACCAGATCGGGCGACAGCGCATCCGCAAGACGCAGCAGCGCCGCGACGACCTGGGGCCGCTCGGTGCCGAAATGCGTATCGGAAATCTGCAACAGCAAGGTCATGAGCGATTCGCTTCGGCCACCGCCGGTTCGGGCTTGAGCAGAAAGAGCGGCTTGTCGGACACGTGGAATTCCAGCGGCATGCGCAGCTTCGTGATCTCGCCATCCGTCGCGATCTTGATCGGTCTGCGCCGCTTCGAAGGATGCGTCACCGTGATCCGCTCGAACGTGAAGCTCACGACATGATCCGAATCCGACAGGCGCCCCGCCGCGCCATGCAGCGACAGCCACAGATGCATGAGCCGCCCCACCGGCCGCGGCGCAATCGCAACGAGCAAGCCCTGTTCCAGCGCGCGCGCTTCGTCCGGCATGCCGATCTGCTCCATCTGTAGCCGGTTGTTGCCGACGAAAAGCGTCGATGAGCGAATCTCCGTGGTGCTGCCTTCGTGATCGATATGCAAACGCAAATGCCGATGCGGCTTGAGCATCGTGAAAAGCGCCGACCACAGCGCGACCAGCCGGCTGCGGCCGAATTGCCGCTTGTAGATTTCGCGATCTTCGAGCAGCCGCGGATAGAGGCCGAGACTCGCGTTGACGAGAAACATGCGCCCGTTGACGAAGCCGACCTGCACCGGATAGGCGCGCGCATCGAGCAGGAGCTGGGTGGATTGCTCGAGGTCGGCGGGAATGCCGTGGTCGCGGCTGAAGTAGTTGAACGTGCCGCGCGGCAGCACCGCGAACGGGCAACCGGCGTCGTACGCCGCATGCGCGACCGTGCAGAGCGTGCCGTCGCCGCCCGCGCCGACGAGCACGCCCTCCTGCGCGCACGCCGCCGCCGCGGTTTCACGCGCGATGCTCGCGAGGCGACGCGGATCGTCGACGACGCGCAATTCGAAGCGCCGGCCCGCCGCGCCGAGTTCGCGCTCCAGCACGGTGCGCGTCGCGTCGGCCTGACGGCGGCCCGAGCCCGCGTTCATCACGATGAAGAACGGCGCGTCGGCGGCGAGCGTCTTCTCTCTTTCGGCGGATGCGGCTGTCGGGGTCATCGGCGGCGCTCCTTCGTTATCCGCGCGAGAAGCGCACGGCGAGCCTGACTCCGCACTCGCGCGCGGAGCCTGCCGATTATAACGAAATGCTTACAGCCGGACCGCGCACGCTTACGTGTGCTCGCCGCGAATGTAGTACTCGAGTTGCTGAATGGTGAACTGCTGCTCGGAGATGATGTTCTTCACCAGATCGCCGATGGAAATCATGCCGACGAGCTTGCCGTTGTCGATCACCGGCAGATGGCGCATGCGCTTGTCGGTCATGAGCGCCATGCAGTCGTCGGTGGTCTGGTCGGGGCGCACGTAGCGCACGTGCGACGTCATGATGTCGCGCACGGGCGTCTGCTTCGACGCGCGGTCCATCAGGACGACTTTGCGCGCATAGTCGCGCTCGGTCATGATGCCGACAATTTCATCGCCCTCCGTGACGATCACCGCGCCGATATGCTTGTCGGCCATCATCTTGATCGCATCGAAGACCGACGCCGTTGCGGCAATCGTATAGACCGTCTGTTCGGGTTTCGAATTCAGAACCTGTGCGACTGTTGCCATCGAGCGCCTCCGTTATGAGCGGGGAACGTTGTTGCGCCTGGGCGACGGGTTTGTCTTGCGCCTGTGTGGAGCGTAAAGCCTCGCGCGCCATTGCCTTCATAGGCATTAACCCGACCATTCAAAAAGTATAGCCGCGATTCGCGCCTCGTCGGACGCGCCATTCATTCTGCGCGCGTTCTGTTTCAGCTTCAGTTTCGTCGTCGGATGCCGCTAACAGGCACATACACGACGGCAACGCGGCGCGATGCACCGCTTAGAGGGAGAACGAGGTGAGCAGTTCACAACAGGATATCGAGCAGCGCGTGCGGCTCGCGGGCAGCAACATGTTCGAATTGCTTCTGTTCAGGCTCGGCGAGGCGCCGGGCTCGGAACAGCGGGAGCTTTACGGCATCAACGTATTCAAGGTGCGCGAGATTCTCGCGATGCCGACGATCACGGCCGTCGCCGGATCGAGCGAGGAGATTCTCGGCGTCGCGGATATTCGCGGACAGATCATTCCCGTGATCGATCTCGCGCGCATCACCGGCTGCCGGCCGAAGAACGGGCCGAAAATCCTGCTCGTCACCGAATTCGCTCGCACGACGCAAGGTTTCGCGGTCGAGGAAGTCGACGATATCGTGCGGCTCGAATGGAATCAGGTGTTGTCCGCGGAATCGCACTCGGGCGGCAAGACCGTGACGAGCTTCGCGCGGCTCGACGGCAACGTCGATGGCTCGCGGCTCGCGCAGGTGCTCGATGTCGAGCGCATCGTGCGTGACGTGCTGCCGTCACAGGAAACCGATATCACCGAGGCGAACACCGGGCGGCTCATTCTCAAGCCGGGCGCGCGCGTGCTCGCAGCGGACGATTCGGGTGTCGCGCGGGCGCTCATCGAACAGAGCCTCACCGCGATGGGCGTGCCCTTCGTGATGACCAAGACCGGCCAGGAAGCGTGGGACGTGCTGGAATCCGCGCTCAGGAAAGCGCAGAAGGAAGGCACCGAGGTCGCGGATCACATCGCGCTCGTGCTTACCGATCTGGAAATGCCGGAGATGGACGGCTTCACGCTCACGCGCCGCATCAAGGCGGAAACGGGGCTGATGCACATTCCGGTGGTGATTCACTCGTCGCTGTCGGGATCGGCGAACGAGCAGCATGTGCGCAAGGTCGGCGCGAATGCGTATGTGTCGAAGTTCGAGGCGTCGGAACTGGCCAATGTGATGCGCGGCGCGCTCGCGCACGCGGCCTGAAAAACGATCGGCGCCCGCTGAACACAAACCTTTTGAGTCTGTGTCAGCGGGCGCCGAAGCAGTCCTTCAGCCGATACGCCCGGCGGATGAGCCGGGCCAGCCGATTCGATTAGTGACCGAAGAAGACCGATTGCGGGTTGTTGCTCGATTGCGCCGAACGGTTGCCCGATTGAGCCAGCGTGTCACGCGAGCCGCCGAAAGCGGTCGTGTTCGTGCCGTTGGCATTTTCTTCAGCGGCGATCGCTTGTGCGCTCGGGCCTTGTTGCGACGTCGGCGCGCCAACTGCCGGACGGTAGAACGGAGCCGGGCCGTAGCCGCTTGCGAAAGCGGGTGCGGCGAGCGTGGCGGTAGCGGCGATCAGAAGGGTAGCGATGAGATTGCGTTTCATGGTGAGCTCCAAAGACGGTTGACGTTCAATCAGAAAGCGCCGCAGCGGTCTTGCGAGAAACTGTCTGCTACGTCGATGAAGCGCAGTGTATACCCCTACTATCGCTTTTTTATCTCCATAAATTTCAATTCAGTTTTCGCTGTGCGCCAACAATCGCTGGCTGCACGAGCGTACGGATTTCCCGTAAACGACCATCAGGCAAGGGATTGGGTGTGCTGCAGCGCAACTCGACGTCGCGCGTCTTTTGGCAGGGACGGAACAATTATTTGGAAAACGGCCGTTCGATACGCGCTCGTTCAGTGAACGAGTCGCCCGATCAGGCGAACGAGCGCGGCGGGCGGATTGCCCTTTTGACAATAACCGTCAAATCCGGAGTGCATGCCTTCGATGCGCACGGTTTCCTCGCCCAGCGCCGTAAACGCGATGATCACCGCGTCGCGCGTGCGGGCGATCCGGCGCAGCACGCGCGCGGTTGCGTAGCCGTCGTGCTCCGGCATCGTGATATCGAGAATGACGATGTGCGGCACCCAGCCGTCGACCGCGTGCAGCGCATCGACGCCGGACAGGGCGAAACGGGTGTCGAAACCGTCCGATTCGAGCGCGGCCGACAGCGCTTCGGCGCTGTAGGCGTTGTCGTCGACGACGAGGATGCGCCACGGATCGCGGTCGACGTCGACGCTACGGTCCGTCCAGAGGGAGCAATGAGGGGAATGCAGGGAGACGGGCATGGGCACTTACCTGAAGCACATACCGGCGTTGCAGCATTTCTTGCGCCCGCGCTCCACGAAACTCAGGCGTCGGCGTCCTTCTTGCCCTTGCGACGCTTTCCCGATGTCCCTTCGTCCTCGCGCAGCCGCGCGTTCGCTTCGACGAGCGATGCCGCGTCGCACTGGCGCAACGCGAGATCGACTTCGCCGAGGGCGCCGAAAAGCGCCGCCTGCTCCGCCTCGTCCAGCGGCGTTGCGCCGGGCCCCGTTACGCGCCGCGCTTCCTTGTCGAGCCGCTTCATGAGCTTCGCGCCGAAGCGGGTATCGATCACGCCCTCGCGCGCGAGCCCTGCGATCAACGACGCAAGACGGACGAGCCCGCCCGCCGTGGTTTGCGTCGTCGCCCCGTCCAGATCGTCACGGTCTTCCACTGCCTTCTCCCCAGGTTGGCACGCGACGCCGCGCGGGCGGCCGACTCGATGCGTGGCGCCGCGCGTGCGCCCGTCTTGCGTGGCGCGATGATACGCCGACAATATGACACTCATATTTGCACATACCGGCGCGCCGGTGGCGATCGTTTCACTTGTGTTTGCGCGTTACGATCGCGATTCGGGGCGCGACCGATGGCACACTAGCGCGTGGCGGCGTGCGTGCCTGAAACGTCGAGGTCCGCATCCCCGGCAGACGCGCCGACATCCCCAGAATGCTACCGAATGCCCGCATGAATCCCGCTACCCTGCAAAGACCGCCCTACGGTTCCGACTTTTCCGGCCTCGTCTGCGGCTTCCGATTTCATGTCGATCACCCCGGCGAGCCGATCGATGCCGAAGCCGCGAGCGAATGGCTCGCCCGCGACGACACGACCCGCGAATTCGTCTGGCTGCACTTCGATCTCGCGAACAGCGCCTGCGAGCGCTGGATGCGCGGACGTCTCGGCCTGCCCGACGCATTCTTCGAGACGCTCAACGAAGGTTCGCACTCGACGCGCATCGAGCATCAGGAAGGCGCGCTCTTCGCCGTCATCAACGATGTGATGTTCAACTTCGAGCTGACGCCCTCCGAGATCGCGACGCTGTGGGTCTACACGCATCAGAAGCTGCTCGTCACGGCGCGCCTCAAGCCCCTGCGTTCGGTCGATTCGCTGCGCGAGTCGGTCAGGCGCGGCGAAATCTTCCGCTCGCCCGCCGAACTGCTCGCCCACATGCTGCGCGATCAGGCGGATCTGCTCGTGCATATCGTGCGGCGCACGAGCGTCGAGGTCGACGGCATCGAGGATCGCTTTCTTTCGATGCGCGGCGCCGCGACCCGCACCGATCTCGGCGGCCTGCGGCGCGTCCTCGTGAGGCTGCAGCGTCTGCTCGCTCCCGAGCCCGGCTCCGTGTTCCGTCTGCTCGCGCGGCCGCCGCGCTGGCTTCATTCTCAGGACATTCAGGATCTGCGCGACGCGACCGAAGAGTTCTCGCTCGTGCTCAACGATCTCGCCGGACTCGTCGAAAGGATCAAGCTTCTGCAGGAAGAAGTCGCGACGCGCATGGGCGAGCAAAGCAACCGCACGCTCTTCACGCTGACGCTCGTCACGGTGCTCGCGCTGCCGATCAACATCGTCGCGGGGTTCTTTGGCATGAACGTGGGCGGCATTCCGCTCGCGGAAAATCATCACGGTTTCTGGCTGCTGGTCGTGATCGTCGCGACGTTTACCGTGCTCGCCGGATGGTGGGCCTTCCGCCGCCGCCGCGACATGTAGCGAATCCGGCCGGGCACGTTCGATGCGAAGTCTTCCGATGAGGCTCATGCCTCGCGAAACGTCGGAGGACATGATGGACAAGAACCGCATCGAAGGCACGGCTCGCCAGATGAAAGGCATCGTCCGCGAAGCCGTCGGCAAGGCCACAGGAAATCGCGGGACGCAAATGCGCGGCACCGCCGAAAAAATGGCGGGAAAGATGCAGGCCAAACTCGGCGCAGCGGCTGACGCCGTGCGCCGCATCAAGAAATAACCGCTGCGCTGCCTGCTGAAACTGTCAGAAGCCCAGGTCGCTCAGGCTCGGATGATCGTCGGGCCGGCGGCCTAGCGGCCAGTGATATTTGCGATCCGCTTCCTTGATCGGCAGATCGTTGATCGACGCGTGACGGTGCGTCATCAGACCTGCTTCGTTGAATTCCCAGTTCTCGTTGCCGAAACTGCGATACCAGTTGTTCGCATCGTCATGCCACTCGTAGGCGAAACGCACCGCGATGCGATTGTCCTTGTACGCCCATAGCTCCTTGATCAGCCGATAGTCGAGTTCGCGCGCCCACTTGCGCCGCAGGAACGCGACCACTTCCTCGCGCCCGTTCGCGAACTCCGCGCGATTGCGCCAGCGCGTATCCACGCTATAAGCAAGCGACACGCGCTCGGGCTCGCGCGTATTCCACGCATCTTCGGCGAGACGGACCTTGAGCTTGGCGGATTCTTCATCGAACGGCGGAAATGGCGGCTTGGATTCCATGGCGAGTCCTCGTTTATCAAGCGATGAGATGAGTAGACAGGTCTGTCTACTCGACGCACTCTAGCGCAGGTAGACGAACCTGTCTACAATCGATTGCATGAATACTTCTGCTGTCTCCATCGATATTTCCGAACTCGCGCCCGACGCGCGCATCCTGCATATCGCGCATGATCTCTTCTATCGCGACGGCATTCGCGCGACGGGCGTCGATCGGGTGATCGCCGAGTCGGGCGTCGCGAAAAAGACGTTTTATCGCTACTTTCCGAGCAAGGACGATCTGATCGTCGCGTTCCTGGATTTTCGCCACGATAACTGGATGACATGGTTCCGCGATGCGCTCGCGCGGCACGGCGGCACGCTCAGCGCGCTCGTGCCCGCGCTGGCCGAATGGTTCGGCAGCGAAGCTTATCGCGGTTGTGCGTTCATCAATTCGGTCGTCGAAGTCGGGGCGACATTGCCGCAGGCGGTCGATATCTCGCGGCGTCACAAGCGCGACATGACCGCGGCGATCCGCACGCTGATGCCGGGTTCGCGCACGTCGAAGGCGGATGCGCAAGCGCTCGCCCTGGCGGTGGACGGCGCGATCGTTGCTGCGCAATTCGCCGAATCGCCCGCGGATGCATTGAAGGCGCTGGCGCGCGTGGTGCGAGCGATCACGGCGGCGCAACGGAGCGCCCAATAGCCGGCGCGCTACTTGATCGATGCGCTTTCGACCGACGTGACAGCCCGCTTCGATGAACCCGGCGATATCGCCAGTTCAACCACATCCGCGAGCCGCGCGAAGTGAGGCGCGATCTGATCGTTCGGCACGCACGCGTAACCGAGCATCAAGCCCTTTCTCGCGGCGAGCCGGTTCAGGTAATAGTTGTCGAGCGGGCGCGTGACCACACCGGCGGACAGCGCGCGGGCGGCAATCATTCGGTCATCCGCCGAATCGGGCAGATCGAGCACGAAATGCAGGCCGGCTTCATCGCCCCGCACGGAGAGCGTTTCGCCGAAGCGCTCGCGGATCGCGTTGATCAGCAACTCGCGCCGCTCGCCGTACAGGCCGCGCATGCGGCGCACATGCGAGGTCAGATGGCCGTCGAGAATGAACTCGGTGAGCACGGCCTGCTGCATCAACTGACCCTCGCGATAGAGTTCGGCCACGCCGGTGCGAAAGGAATCGACAAGGTTGTCCGGCACGACCATATAGCCCATGCGCAAGCCTGGATAGAGCATCTTGCCGAGACTGCCGACATAGATCACCTGTCCCGCGTCGTCGAGCCCCTGCAGCGATGACAGCGGGCGGCTGCCATAGCGGAACTCGCTGTCGTAATCGTCCTCGATGATCCACACCTTGTGCTGACGCGCGAACTCCAGCAGCGCGCGGCGTCGCGCGAGACTCATCACCATGCCGAGCGGATATTGATGCGACGGCGTCACGAGCGCGATGCGCGGCGGGTCGGCCATGTCGCGCGCGGCGGGATTGAGCCCTTCCTCGTCGACGGGAATCGGCACGAGCGTCAGGCCCGATGACTGCAGCACGCTGCGCACGCCCCAGTAGCACGGTTCCTCGACCCACGCGCGATCGCCGAAATCGGTGAGCAGGCGCACGGCGAGATCGATGGACTGATGAATGCCCGTCGTGATGATGATCTGGTCCGGCTGACACTTCACCGAGCGCGCGACGCGCAAATAATCCGACAGCGCGCGCCGCAGCGGCCGATAGCCGCCGCCCGGCGCGTACGTGAGCAGTTCGGGACTCGCGCGCTTCCACAAACGCGCCTGCAAGCGGCTCCATGTGCGCGCCGGAAATTCTGCGACGTCGGGCACGCCGGGCATGAACGCGCCCCACTGCTTCGGCGACACGCCTGCCTGCGCGATCAGACGCTCGCCGCGACGCGAGATCGTGCACGGCGCCTCCGCCTGTCTCGCCTTGCCCGCGACGCCATCGCGCGGCGCGGTGTCGGCGACATAGGTGCCGCTACCGGTCGTCGACGTGACATAGCCTTCGGCCGTGAGCTGATCGTAGACTTGCAGCACGGTATTGCGCGCGATGCCGAGATCGATCGCGAGCGTGCGCGAACTCGGCAGCTTCGTGCCGGGTGCGAGCTGGCCCGTCAGGATGGCCTGCTGCATGAGTTCGAGCACTTGCCGGTACATCGGCTCAGCGGCGGACCGGTCGAGCCGCGCGCTCAGCCAGTCGGCCAGGATGATGGTATCCATGAAGTCGTCACCGCCTGGAACCACTTTCCCGACACGCTCAAGTGGCTCTATTTTGAATATTGAAATGGCTCCCCATTGTAGAACCGTAACGGGCTATAGTTATCGCAAGTAGTGGAAATAATTTCCGGGCGCCCAACGAGGCGGTCGGAAGTATCAGGGTTTTCCGAAGGAGACACGGAAGATGAAATCCGATCAGGTGATCGTCAGCTTTCGCGGCGTGCGAAAGACCTACGACGGTGAAACGCTCGTCGTCAAGTCGCTCGATCTCGATATCTATCAGGGCGAATTCCTCACGCTGCTCGGGCCGTCCGGCTCCGGCAAGACCACCTGCCTCATGATGCTCGCGGGCTTCGAGTTCCCCACCGGCGGCGAGATCTGGCTCGACGGCAAGCTGCTCAACAAGGTGCCGCCGCACAAGCGCGACATCGGCATGGTGTTTCAGAACTACGCGCTCTTTCCGCATCTGTCGGTGCAGCAGAACGTCGAATATCCGCTGACGGTGCGCAAGATGTCCGCCGAAGAGCGCGCGCATCGCGTGAACAACGCGCTCAAGATGGTGCGCATGGACAGCTTCGCGAAGCGTTACCCGGCGCAGCTTTCCGGTGGCCAGCAGCAGCGTATCGCGCTGGCGCGCGCGCTCGTGTTCGAGCCCAAGCTCGTGCTGATGGACGAGCCGCTCGGCGCGCTCGACAAGCAGTTGCGCGAGCACATGCAAATCGAACTCAAGGCGCTGCACGAGAAGCTCGGCGTCACCTTCGTCTACGTCACGCACGATCAGGGCGAGGCGCTCACGATGTCCGACCGCGTCGCGGTGTTCGACAAGGGCATCGTGCAGCAGCTCGACACCGTCGATCATCTGTATGAAGCGCCCTGCAACGAGTTCGTCGCGAACTTCATCGGCGACAGCAACCGGCTGCGCGGCACCATCGAAGAGATTCAGGGCGACTTCTGCGATCTCCGACTCGCCGACGGCACGCGTCTGTCCGGTCTCAATGTCGCGAATGCGAAACCGGGTGCGCCGGCCATCGCTTGTATCCGGCCCGAGCGCATGAAGCTCACGCAGGGCAACGGCCATGCGAACGGCAACATCAACGCGCTCGCGGGCGAAGCGAAGAGCCTCATCTATTTCGGCGATCACGTCCGCATGCGCTGCGGCGTGCGCGAGCAGGACGAATGCTTCGTCAAGGTGCCGCTCGGCACCGCGGCGCTCGACGGCTTCACGCCCGGCGCGCCCATCGCGCTCGAATTCGCGCCCGAGCATTTGCGTGTGTTCGCCTGAATCTCGATCGGGCGTCGCGCTTCCCACGTAGGTCTACTGACAAAACCAAGTCGAAGAAGAGAGGAAACCATCATGAAGAAGTTCGCACTGTGTTCCATGGCGGCTGCGCTCGCGTGCGTGTCGGCGGCGTCGGGGGCGGCGGAAATCACCGTCGTCAATTTCGGCGGCGCGAACGGCGACGCGCAGAAGGTCGCGTTCAATCAGCCGTTCGAGCAATCGTCCAAGAACAAGGTCACGGCCGTCGAATACAACGGCGAGCAGGCCAAGGTCAAGGCGATGGTCGAAGCGAAGCACGTGAACTGGGACGTGGTCGAAGTCGAATCGGGCGATCTCGGCCGCGGCTGCGACGAAGGTCTCTATGAAAAGCTCGACTGGTCGAAGATCGGCAAGAAGTCGGACCTCGTGCCCGAATCGCCGCAGACCTGCGGCGTCGGCTTCTTCGTGTGGTCGACGGCGCTCGCCTACAACGGCGACAAGCTGAAGTCCGCGCCGGCAGGCTGGGCGGACTTCTGGGACACGAAGAAATTCCCCGGCAAGCGCGGCATGCGCAAGGGCGCGCGCTACAACCTCGAATTCGCGCTGATGGCCGACGGCGTCGCGCCGAAGGACGTCTACAAGGTGCTCGGCACGAAGGCCGGCGCGGACCGCGCGTTCAAGAAGCTCGACGAACTCAAGCCGAACATTCAGTGGTGGGAGGCCGGCGCACAGCCGCCGCAGTTCCTCGTCGCGGGCGATGTCGTGATGTCCACCGCGTATAACGGCCGCATCGACGCGGCGCGCAAGGAAGGCAAGAACCTGAAGGTCGTGTGGAACGGCAGCATCTACGACCTCGACTACTGGGCGATTCCGAAGGGCTCGCCGAACAAGGACGTCGCGCAGCAGTTCATCGCGTATTCGGTGTCGCAGAAGCCGCAGGAAGTCTATGCGAAGAACATCGCGTACGGCCCGGTGAACAAGGCCGCGATCTCCGCGCTGGACGCGAAGACGAAGGCCGACATGCCGAATTCGCCGGATAACGCAAAGAACGCGGTGCTGCAGGACATGGCGTTCTGGACTGATCACGGCGACGAGCTCGAGCAGCGCTTCACCGCGTGGGCGTCGAAGTAAAAGCGTCATAGGCAGCGAGACGGTCGCGCTTTTCGAAAGCGCGACCGCAAAGAAGGAGACTCAAGCGTGAACACCATGACGATCCCCGCGGAAGAATCGCGCGAATCGAGCGCGCGTCTGAAGCGCGAACTGAAGATCGCCGATGCGAAGAAGCGCGCCATGGCGCTCATGCTCATCGCGCCGCTCGCCATTTTTCTGTTTTTGATTTTCGTGGTGCCGATCGGTGCGCTGCTCACACGCGCGATCGAAAATCCCGAAGTGGCGAACGCGCTGCCGCACACCGGCGCGGCGCTCGCGAAATGGGACCGCAAGGCGCCGCCATCGGATGAAGCCTATGCCGCGCTCGCGCAGGACCTCACGACGATCTCGGAAGGCGAATCGATGGGCGCCCTCGCGCGGCGTCTGAACACCGAAATTCCGGGTTATCGCTCGCTCGTTGCGAAAACCGCGCGCGCGATGCCGCTCAACGGCGACGACGGCAAGCCGCTGCCTGCCGCGCAGATCAAGGCGAAGATCCTCGAACTCGACGACCGCTGGAACGATCCCGTCTATTGGCAGGCGATCGCGAAGAACGCGGGCCGCTATTCGCCGTTTTATATCCTTGCGTCACTGGATCACAAGCAGGACGGCTTCGGCAATATCGTTCATGCGGACCCGGATCAGTCGATCTATCTCAACGTCTTCGGCCGCACCTTTGTAATCGGCGTGGGCGTGACGCTGTTCGCGCTGCTGCTCGGCTATCCGCTCGCCTACTGGATTTCGACGCTCCCCGAACGCCGCGCAAACCTCGTGATGGTGCTCGTGCTGATCCCGTTCTGGACGTCGGTGCTGGTGCGCGTCGCCGCGTGGATCGTGCTTCTGCAAAGCGAAGGGCTCGTGAACAAGGCGCTGCTCGGCAGCGGGCTGATCGGCTCGCCGCTCTCGCTGCTCTTCAATCGCGTGGGCGTCTATATCTCGATGACGCACATCCTGCTGCCTTTCATGATCCTGCCGCTCTATAGCGTGATGAAGTCCGTTCCGCCGACCTATCAGCGCGCGGCCGTTTCGCTCGGCAGTCATCCGTTCGCGGCGTTCTGGCGCGTCTACGTGCCGCAGACTTATCCGGGCATCGGCGCGGGCGTGCTGCTCGTGTTCATTCTCGCGATCGGTTACTACATCACGCCAGCGCTGCTCGGCGGGCCGAACGATCAGATGGTCAGCTATTACATCGCCTACTTCACCAACGTGACGATCAACTGGGGCATGGCATGCGCGCTCGGCGCACTGCTGCTCGCCGCGACACTGCTGCTCTACGTGGTCTATGGACGCTTCACGCGCTCCAACGTGAGCCTGGGGTAAAGAAAGATGAAACTCGCCAAACCGATGTTCGCGCCGCACACGTCCGCGATCGAACGCATCTGGTATTTCGCGTTGCGCATCATCTGCGTGCTGACGCTGCTTTATCTGATTTTGCCCGTGCTCGCTATCGTGCCGCTGTCGTTTTCGTCGAGCACGTTCCTGGTCTACCCGATTCCGGGCTGGTCGATGCGCTGGTATCACAACCTCGTCATGTCCGACGAGTGGCGCATGGCCGCAAAGAACAGCTTCATCGTTGCGCCGTCGGCAACGCTCGTCGCGACGATCCTCGGCACGCTCGCGGCGGTCGGGCTCACGAAGGCGAACTTCCTCGGCAAGAGCGTGCTCATGGCCGTGCTCATTTCGCCGATGATCGTGCCGGTGATCGTGGTTGGCGTCGGCATGTATCTGTTCTTCGCGCCGCTCGGCATCGCCAATACCTACTTCGGGCTGATTCTGGCGCACGCGGCGCTTGGCGTGCCATTCGTCGTGACGACCGTCGGCGCGACGCTGCAGAATTTCAACTACAACCTCGTGCGGGCGAGTCAGTCGCTTGGCGCGAGCCCGTTGAAAACCTTCTTTCGCGTGACGCTGCCGGTCATTGCGCCGGGCGTGATCTCGGGCGCGCTGTTCGCGTTCGCCACTTCTTTCGATGAAGTCGTCGTCACGCTGTTTCTCGCCGGCGCCGATCAGACGACGCTTCCGCGGCAGATGTTCACCGGCATTCGCGAAAACATCAGCCCGACGATCGCCGCGCTCGCGACGATCCTCATCGTGTTTTCGACGAGCCTGTTGCTTGCGCTCGAATGGTTGCGAGGTCGTGCGGCGGCGCGTGCGATCGCTTAGCGGAGCGGTCCGAAGAAGGCATCGCGGACCGGCGCGCCCCTCTGAGAGGCCGGCTTGCCCGACCATTCACGTCGATCTCGAACAAAACCATCGCGGCGCTGGGTGATTGCGGCTGAGAACGCCGTCCGTATCGGTCCGCGAGCGACCTTACGAACCGCTTGAACGCCCGCCAGTCAAGGCGCTGCGTGGGTTCTCGTTTCCGTTCGATCGATTATTCGCAGCAACGGGATAGTGTATTCACTGATGCAGTATTTATCGGAATGTGCTTAATGACGTACGTTCTAGGTCGAGTCAAAGCCTGGAACAATGCCATGACAGCTTTTTCGAAAAGAGCGGACCCGTGGTCACAGACGGTTCACCTGCTCGAAGCGATGCCGATGGACATCGCTCGCACAGCCCCATCCCAGAAATCCGCGCGCGCCGAAAACGCGTTCCTGGAGCGTCTGACGCGCGACTGGAACCGCACGCACCCGCATCAGGTGGACGATCGGCTGCCGTTTCCGCAAGCGATCGTGCGCGTGATCGAGCGTCCGAGCAGCGCGACGGCGCTCGTCTACTGGTCCGATCCCGGTACGTGCCACTACGGTTATCAGGGCTGGCGCGCCACGACCGCGACGGCGGAAGGCGTCTGCTCGCTATCGGGGATGCCGATTCATCGTGGCGATCAGGTCTATCGGCCGTCGCAGCGCGATCCGAAGCCGCAAAACGCGGCCGCGATGATCCTCGCCGACGCGATGCCGAAGAACGCCGAGGAAATGGAAGTCGACCTGCAAGGCTGACGAGCGGCGGGAAACTGGAGCGGCATCGTCAGTCGATGCCGCTTCTGCCGGCGCGCGCGTTCAATATCCGACCGTGATGCGTTGGCGGATATGCGCGCCGCTCTGGAATTCGTCGAGGAAGGCGATCGCGTAATCGTCGAACGAAATCCAGCTCCGTCCGCCGTTATCGACGAGCAATTCGTCCACGCCGAGCCGGAATTTTTGCGTGCGCGGTCCGGGCACGAACTCGGCCGACGGCGAAACGAAGGTCCAGTCCACATCGCGTTCGCGGCGTAGCGCATCCAGAAAAGCCGCGCCCGCCGTGGCTTCCGGCCTGTACGCGTCGGGGAAATCCGGCAGATCGAGCACGCGCTGACCGGGCGCCGCGTACAAGCTCCCCGCGCCGCCGACGACCAGAAGGCGCTGCACGCCGGCGCGCTTCACCGGTCCGACTATCGCGCTTTCCGACACGGTGGCGAAGCGCGTCGCGCTGAACACTGCGTCGTGTCCCGCGAGCACGGTGGCTAGCGAGTCCGCATTCAGCACGTTGACGTCGTGCGCGCTGACGCGGTCCCGCTTTTCAAGGCTGGACGTGTCGCGCGCGATCGCGCTGACGGTGTGTCCACGCCGCAACGCCTCCTCCATCAGCCGGCTGCCGACATTACCCGTCGCCCCGATGATCGCGATTTTGCTCATGCCACATTCTCCTTTCCTTTTACGGCGTTCGCACCGGCGCCGTCGAATCAGCCGGTTTATGTTGCAGGAAAATAAACCGTGGCCTGGCAAGCGCTTTTGATAGCGTTTGTTTCCACATCAGACGAAATCGGGGAATCAATTAGCGCACGGTCATTTGTAAAAGCATACGTAAGGACATATGGTCATGCAATTTCCGGGCCGATTCCAGCCCTTCAGCGCAATATCGACACACCGTTGTCATATTCAAATTGCGCTTTCGGAAACGCACGCCGCCGTTACACTAGAGGCCCCGCACTCTCTCGAAACGCAAGATAGCGGCGATTACCGGCGCGCCGCGTACAGCGGTTTCGGAGCGAGTTCCCAAATCGAAGTCGCCAAAATGTCATGACATTGGTTTATATTGCAGTTCCTCGCCGCTCCATTACCGGAAGGAGTAAATCGTGAAGAATCCGCAATTGCAGGGTGCCATCGAAGGACGCGACAATCCGGCAGGCGAAACCGCCTACGAGCCGATTCCGATTCGCGCAGTCTCAAAGGAGTCCGGTGATGAACCCGGATACTCCGATTCGCTGGACATCCCGCTCAATTACGGCATCGTGATGGACGCAGTCAGAGACGCGGTTCGCGCGAATCCCTGAACGTTCAAGTTTTCATGCGAAGCGCCCCACTCGGGGCGCTTTTTTTTCGCCCGCGCCCGCGCATTTCCGGCGGGCGCCGACCTTGCCAGATAGCAACAATCGCCGCTGTTTTAGTACGACCAATCAACCATTTCGCTGAGCCTATCGCTCGTGCGATTCCGCCATAAGTCAATCGGTGCGAATCAGAGCCGACACCTCGATCCAGTGCATTAACGAGATGGTACACTGCCGCCTCCGCCGCGCCGGGCGGGCCGCGCCCAAATTTCGAGACGGGCGTATAGATGTCTATATTTCGTCCATCCCCATCGGCGCCGAACGCCTGAATTGGGTCGTCTGTCGCGTCCTGTTCGCCCGATCCGACAAAGAAATCCACTGCTAGTCTTTCCACTGGCGAAAACAATCGCATTGAAGTAAGTTCAGACGTGTAATAGCGCCTGGACAAACGTCCGGATCAATGCTCGCGGGTTAAAGGGATGGCCGGCGAAGACGTTAACAAGACTGATCAACAACGCGCTGTGGCTCGCGCCCTGCCGAACCCAAACATGGCCGCTATTTTCAATTACCTGTTGGACAGTCAGATTTCCCGGCAATGGCGAGGCCTTCTGGCCGCCCTTGCGGACGAATTCGAAGCGCAGATCGGGCGCAACGAACTGCGTCAGTTGATGCATCGCGTGGGCAGCCGCTTCGCCGAAGCCCGGCCGCTGCCGCCCTGCGATTCGACAGCGGCGCTCGCCGACGCGCTCAACGCGTTGTGGCGCGACACCGACTGGGGCTTCGTCGAGCTTGCCGATGAACGCGACTATCTGAGCATCGTGCATTACTGCGCGCCGCTGCCCGCCTTCGGCGAAAGCGCGCTCGCGTGGACGCCCGCGTTTCTCGAAGGCGCGTACCAGCAGTGGCTCGCCGCGCTCGGCGCGCAAGGTCTCGCGATCCGGCAGGCGAGCGAGTTCGGCGACGACGCGGCCATCGAATTCAGGCTCGCGCGCGTCGCGGCCTGAAGCGTCTGCAGCGCAATCCGACCGCCGCCTCGATGCGGCGGCATCGAGCGCCCGCGAAGGGCGGCTCCAAACAAGCAGCATCGGCCAGGCAGCAAGAATAGGCACGACGAGGAAGCGGCATCATGAATACTTCGCGCGACATCGAGAAGCTGTTCGATCATTTCGGCGGCAATGCAGGCGATTATCAGGAAATCGGACGAGAGAACGAGGCCAAGACGGCGCGCACCCGCTGGCCGCTGCTCGCCACGCTCGACTTCGCACAGCCGGCGATTCCCGAGATCGCGCCGCGCCGGGACGTGCAGCTGAACGCCGCGCGGCCGCGTCCGGATGCAGCGTCCGGCGAGCCCGCCGAAAAGCCGACGCCGATTCATCGTGGCAAGCAGCCGCTCTTCACGCGGCCGCATCGCCGCACTATTCCGCCCGTCAATCCGCCGGCCGCGGAGTCGCTGAGCGCGTTGCGTTTCTCGGCGCCCGGCGAATCGGCGTCGAACGAAACCGGAACGATTGCGGATTCGGCTTCTACGGCCACCGCAAGCGTGCCGCCGGTCAAGGCGCCCGTCGCGCCGGTCGAATCGAAGCCCGTGGCGGCTGAAACCAGCCCCGCTGCGTCCGCCACCTTCGGCTCGAACTTTCTGGCGCGTCGCGCGCCCGCTCAGGTTGCGCCGGTGACGCCCGCCGCCCCGGCGCCGCGCGCGCCCGAACCGGCCTCCGCCACGCAGCAGTCGATCCTCGGCAAGCTCTTCAGGCAGCCGGCCCAGACCGTCCCGAGCGCGCCGGCAGGCTCGCTCGACGCCGTGTTCGAGCGCCTGCGCCACGCCCGTCCGCAAGGCGACGAATCCACGAACAAGCACGCAGGCGCCGGCCACGCCGGTCACGCAAGCCGCCTCTCACGCTCATGAAAGTCATCACGGTAGTTTCCGCGAAGGGCGGCGTCGGCAAGACGACGCTCGCCGCCAATCTCGCTTCGGTGCTCGCCGCGCGCAGCCGTCGCGTGATCGTGCTCGATCTCGATCCGCAGAACGCGCTGCGCCTGCATTTCGGCATTCCGCTCGACAGCATCGACGGCATTTCGCGCGCGACGCTCGCGGGCGACCCGTGGCAAACGGTGATGTTCGACGGCGTCGATGGCGTGACCGTGCTGCCCTACGGCGCCGTGATCGAGGACGATCGCCGCCGCTTCGAGGCGCTCGTCGACAACGATCCCGCGTGGCTCGCCCATTCGCTCCAGTCGCTCGCGCTCGACGCCAGCGACATCGTGATCGTCGACACGCCGCCGGGCTCGTCCGTCTACACGCGCACCGCGCTGACGGCGGCGAACTTCGCGCTGAACGTCGTGCTGGCCGATGCCGCGTCTTATGCCGCGATTCCCGGCATGGAGCGCATGGTCGATGCCTACGCCGCGCCGCGCCAGGATTTCGGCGGCCAGGGCTATGTCGTGAATCAGGTCGATCAGTCGCGCCAGTTGAGCAAGGACGTGCTGAAGGTGCTGCGCAACATGCTCGGCACGAAGCTGTTCCCGGGCGTGATCCATCAGGACGAAGGCGTGTCCGAGTCGCTCGCGTGCGACACGACGCTCATTCATTACGACCCGCTTTCGCAAGCCGCCGCCGATCTGCGCGCGTGCGGCGACTGGCTCCTCTCGGCCGTCGATGCGATGGCTGCCTCGTCGAGGAAGCTCGCATGAGTTCCACCAAGATCCCCTCGCCCGAAACCGAGGTCAGCGTCGCGACCTCGCGCCTCGAACGTTTCGTCGATGCGGGCATCTGGGGTAGCCGCGTCCTCGTGATACTGCTCACGATCTTCGCCGCGTTCGCGCTGTATTTCGTCGTCACGGTGCCGCTCGCGTTCGGTCAGCAGCTTGCCTTCGCGACAATCTGCTTCGTCTGCGCGCTCGGTTTTCGCCGGCTGCAAGGCCAGTACGCGACGCTCGTGATGATCATGCTGTCGATCGTCGCGTCGGGCCGCTACATGTTCTGGCGTCTCACCGAAACGACTTATTGGGAGCGTCCGCTCGACGCCGCGTGGGGTCTGTTGCTCGTCGCGGCCGAAGTCTACGCGTCGCTCGTGCTTCTGCTCGGCTACTTCCAGACCGCGTGGCCGTTGAAGAGAAAGCCGCTGCCGCTGCCCGCCGACCGCAGCCAGTGGCCGACCGTCGATGTCTTCATCCCGACCTACAACGAGCCGCTCTCGGTCGTGAAGCCGACGATCTACGCGGCGCTCGCGCTCGACTATCCGGCCGACAAGCTCGCCATCCACGTGCTCGACGACGGCCGCCGTCCCGAGTTCAAGACATTCTGCGAGGAAGTCGGCGTCAACTGGACGATCCGCACGCACAACCGTCACGCGAAGGCCGGCAACATCAACGAGGCGCTCAAGATCACGAAGGGCGAATTCCTCGCGATCTTCGACTGCGACCACATTCCGACGCGCTCCTTCCTGCAGATCTGCCTCGGCTGGTTCCTGCGCGACAAGCTGCTGTCGATGCTGCAGACGCCGCACCATTTCTTTTCGCCCGATCCGTTCGAGCGCAATCTCGGCACGTTCCGCAAGGTGCCGAACGAAGGCGAGCTGTTCTACGGCCTCGTCCAGGACGGCAACGATCTCTGGAACGCGACCTTCTTCTGCGGCTCGTGCGCGGTGCTGCGCCGTTCGATGGTGGAAGAGATCGGCGGCATCGCGGTCGAAACCGTGACGGAAGACGCGCATACCGCGCTCAAGCTGCATCGGCTCGGCTATACGACCGCGTATCTCGCGATTCCGCAGGCGGCGGGCCTCGCGACCGAGAGCCTCTCGGGGCATATCGGCCAGCGCATCCGCTGGGCGCGCGGCATGACGCAGATTTTCCGGATCGATAATCCGCTCACCGGCAAGGGCCTCAAGATCGGCCAGCGGCTTTGCTATCTGAACGGCATGCTGCACTTCTTTTACGGCGTGCCGCGCCTCGTGTTCCTCACCGCGCCGCTGTCGTATCTGTTCTTCGGCGCGCACGTGATCGAAGCGGCGGCGAGCACCATCGCGATCTTCGCGCTGCCGCACATGATGCACGCGAGCATCACCAATTCGCGCATGCAGCGCAGCTTCCGCCACTCGTTCTGGGCCGAAGTGTACGAGTCGGTGCTCGCGTCGTATATCACCGCGCCGACGCTGCTCGCGGTCATCAACCCGAAGCTCGGCAAGTTCAACGTGACGGCCAAGGGCGGGCAGATCGCGAAGGATTACTTCGACTGGTATATCTCGCGGCCGTATCTGTTCCTGCTGCTATTGAACCTGCTCGGCTTCGTCGCGGGCGTCGTGCATATCGTCATGTACTGGCATATCCGCAGCGAGGTGAACACGACCATCCTCAACCTCTGCTGGACGGTCTACAACATGCTGATTCTCGGTGCGTCGGTGGCGGCGGCGAGCGAGCGCAAGCAGGTGCGCGCGACGCATCGCGTGACGATGAAGATGCCCGTGATGCTCAAGTTCTCGACCGGCCGCACGCTCGCTTGCGAGACGATCGACTACTCGGAAGGCGGCGTCGGCGTCGCGCTGCCGAGCAAGCTCGAAGTGCCGATGCACGAGCGCGTGACCGTCTCCCTCTTTCGCGGCGACGAGGAATATGCGTTCCCGGCGACCGTCGGCTATACCGAGCCGGGCCGCGTCGGCCTGCGTTTCTCGCAACTCACGCGCGAGCAGGAATACGACTTCGTCAAGACCACTTTCGCGCGCGCGGATGCCTGGACCGGCTGGTCCGAGGGACGCCGCCCGGATACGCCGCTGCGCGGCCTGTCGCACGTGCTGCTGGTGGGCACGCGCGGCATTGCGGGATTGTTCGAGCATTTGTACAGCGACCTTCGTACCTGGATGAACAAGCGCCCAGTCGATGTGAAGAAGCTGAAAACCAAAGACCAATAATGGGCACGGGTATGTCGAAGTTGCGCGTTGAAAAACAAACGGGCGAGCGCGCGCCGCGTTTTTGCGAAAGACCGCTGGGCCGCGCGCTGGCCGTTTTGATGGCCTTGCAGACCGCATTCGCAGCGCCGATCGCTTCGGCGGCCGCCGCGGCGAGCGCTGCATCGGGAAGCGTCCCGCCGGCCGCGCAGCAGGCGACCGGCGTCGGCGCCGTGCCCGCGCCGAGTCCGGCCATGGTGTACAACCCCGCCGCGATCCAGCAACCGGTGCTCGCGATGCCCGTCCCCGCGTTCTCCGGCAAGCCCGACAAGCCGCTCACCTCGCGCATCCCGACGACCGCCGATCCCGGCACGCTCGTGCCCGGCGGACGCCGTCAGACACTGACCTTCGCCGATTACGGCGCGCTCGATCCGCTGCAACTGCGCGGCACCGATGGCCAGAACGGCATCGCGTTCTCGGTGCGCGGCGACGAAGTCGTGACCGGCGCGATCCTGCATCTGATCTATAGCTATTCGCCGTCGCTTCTTCCCTCGATCTCGCAACTGAAGGTGCTCATCAACGGCGAAGTGGCCGCGACGCTGCCGGTGCCGCGCGATCAGGCCGGCGTGCTGGTCGCGCGCGACGTGGCGATCGATCCGCGCTTCATCACCGAGTTCAATCACCTCAACGTTCAGCTGATCGGCCATTACACGCAGCAGTGCGAAGACCCGTCGAGCTCGACGCTCTGGGCGACCGTCAGCAACGCGAGTTCGCTCGATCTCACATATGCGTCGATCGCGAACAAGCCCGATCTCGCCGCCCTGCCGCAGCCGTTCTTCGACCGCCGCGACGTGCGCCGGCTCGAACTGCCGTTCGTGTTCGCGGGCAAGCCGAGTCTCGCCGCGCTGGAATCGGCGGGCATGGTCGCGTCGTACTTCGGCTCGCTCGCAGGTTATCGCGGCGCGATTTTCCCGGCACAGACCGACAACGTGCCGCTGTCGGGCAATGCCGTGGTGTTCGCCACCGGCGATGCCAAGATCGCGGGCGTCGATATTCCGCCGGTTTCCGGTCCGACCATCGCGCTCGTCGAACGCGACGCGAGCGCGCGTGGCCGCCTGCTCCTCGTGCTCGGGCGCGACGACAACGAGCTGAAGACCGCCGCGAAGGCGCTCGGCGTCGGCCAGAACACGCTGTCCGGCACGAGCGCGACGATCACGCAGTTCACCGACTTGCAGCCGCGCCGCCCGTACGACGCGCCGAACTGGCTGCCGACCGATCGCCCCGTGCGTTTCGGCGAACTCGCGGAAGCGCGCGATCTGACCGCCCACGGCTACGATGCCGACGCCGTGCGTGTGAACCTGCGCGTGCCGCCCGATCTCTTCATGTGGCAGACGAAGGGCGTGCCGGTCGACCTCGGCTATCGCTATACCGTGCGGCCGGCGCCGGACCGCTCGTCGCTCAATATCAGCGTGAACAACGGCTTCGTGCAGTCGCTGCGCATTCCGGCGGTGTCCACATCGACGTTCGATCTCGGCCAGTATTTCAGCCGCGTGCTGCCGGACAAGACCGTCGCCGCGCGCCGCGAAATCTATCTGCCGCCGCTCCTCATCACGCCGCGCGCGCAGTTGCGCCTGCACTTCTACTACGACATCCCGAAGACCGGCGAATGCCAGGGGCGCGTGCTGGATAACGTCGTCGGCGCGGTGGATCCGAATTCGACCATCGATCTTTCCGGTTTCCCGCACTACATGGCGCTGCCCGATCTTGCCGCGTTCGCGAACGGCGGCTTTCCGTTCACGCGCTTAGCCGATCTTTCGCAGACGGCGGTCGTGCTGCCGACCGAGCCGAATTCGGCCGACTACAGCCTGTATCTGCTGGAAATGGGCCGCATGGGCGCATCGACGGGCTATCCGGTGACGGGCGTCACCGTGACGAGCGCGAACGATGTCGACCGTTTCGCCGACAAGGATCTGCTGATCCTCGGTTCGCCGGGCCGTCAGCCGCTCCTGCAGCGCTGGTCCAAGCAGATGCCCTTCTCCGGCGACGGCGACGCGCGCACCTTCCAGCTCTCCGATGTCGCGTTCAAGCTCGTCGATTGGTGGCATGGCGAACAAGGCCCGGAACGCTCGCCCGCGCGGGCGGACCTTTCGCTCGTGAGTTCCAACGGCGACGCGCTCCTGACCGGCTTCGAATCGCCGCTGAAGAGCGGACGCAGCGCGGTGGCACTCATCAGCGCGGCCGGCCAGTCCGACGCCGATCTGTCCGCCGCCCTGCTCGACAACGATCTGCTGCCTTCCATCCAGGGCGCGATGGCCGTGATCCACGGCCGCACCGTGACGGTCACGTCGAATGGCGAGGCGTATTACGTCGGCCATCTGTCGCCGATGCATTACATGCGCTGGGCGCTGTCGTCGCATCCGCTTTTGCTGGTGCTCGGCGGCGTGCTCGCTGCGCTCATCATCGCCGCCCTGTTCTACCGTGCGCTGCGCTCGATCGCCGCACGGCGCCTGAGGGACTGATATGCGGGTATCCACCGCCAAGTTTTTCGCTGGTGCATTCATCGCCGCGTCCGCGGCAGGCACGCAGGCCGCGCAGCAATGCGACTGGCCCGCGTATCGCCTCTTCGTCGAGCGCGTCGTGCAGGCCGATGGCCGTGTGGTCGATCGCTCCACCGACGCGCAGCAGACCACGTCCGAAGGACAGTCCTATGCGATGTTCTTCGCGCTCGTCGCGAACGACCGCGCGACGTTCGACCGGCTGCTCGGCTGGACGCGCACGAATCTGTCCGCCAATCAGTTCGATGCGAGCAACCTGCGCCTGCCCGCGTGGCAATGGGGCAGAAGGCAGGACGGCTCGTTCGGTGTGATGGACCCGAACTCGGCCTCCGATTCGGACCTGTGGATCGCCTACGACCTCTTCCAGGCCGGCCGCCTGTGGAAGGAGCCGATGTACACGAAGCTCGCCTACGCGCTCGCGACGCAGATCGTGAAGCAGGAAATCGTCGATCTGCCGGGCCTGGGTCCGATGCTCCTGCCGGGGCCGCAAGGCTTTCGCGTGGGTGACATCACGCGCCTGAATCCGAGCTATCTGCCGCTGCCGGTCCTGCGCGGCCTCGCGCACGAGATGCCCGACGGCCCGTGGGCGAAGCTCGCGCAAAACGCCGCGAAGATGATCAGGGTGACGTCGCCGCGCGGCTACGCGCCGGACTGGGCCGCTTACCAAAACGGCCAGTTCGTCGTCGATCCGAAGAACGGCGATGTCGGCAGCTACGACGCGATCCGCGTGTATCTGTGGGCCGGCATGGCGTCGAGTAGCGACCCGCTCGCGCGTGCGTGGCTCGATGCGCTCGGCGGCATGCGCCAGAGCGTCGCGCAGACGGGCTTTCCGCCGGAGAAAGTATCGACCATCAGCGGCGCGGCGAGCGGCGAAGGTCCGCTGTCGTATTGGGGCGCGCTGGCGCCGTACTTCAAGGCGCTGAACGACGAACGCGGCCTCGGCCTCGCGCGCACCCATCTCGAAGCGCTGGTCGCGCCGCCGGGCGCGGGACGCGAGCCGGTCTACTACGACCGCGTGCTCGGTCTGTTCGGCGGCGGTTTCGTCGACGGGCGCTATCGGTTCGATGAAAACGGCCGTCTGGCGCCGAACTGGAGAAGCGCATGCTGATCCGGACTCGCAAACGCGTCATCGCGGCGCTGCTCTGCGCCGCACCGGCAATGGCCTTCGCTCAGGCCGCGACCGATCCGCTGAGCGTGCTCATCGATCAGGGCAAGTACTGGCAGGCGCACCGTCGCGGGGACCTCGCGGAGCAGGCGTGGCAGAAGGTGCTGCGCATCAATCCGAAACAGCCCGACGCGCTCTTCGGCATGGGCATGGTGCTCGCCGACCGCAAGGACGGCAGCGGCGCGCAGCAGTATCTCGCGCAGTTGCGTCAGGTCGCGCCGAACTACCCGAACATCGACGAACTCGGCCGGCGTCTGGGCGAAACCAGCTCGCGCGATCAGACCGTCAACGACGCGCGGCGTCTCGCGCAGAGCGGACAAAGCGCGTCGGCGGTGCAGGAATACAAGCGCGCGATCGAAGGCAAGCCCGCGACGCCCGAGCTTCAACTGGAGTATTACCAGGCGCTCGCCGCCACGCCGCAAGGCTGGGACGAAGCGCGGCGCGGCCTCGAACAACTGGCGCGCCAGAATCCCGACGACCCACGCTATCAGCTCGCCTATGCGCAGCATCTGACGTATCGCGATACGACGCGGCGCGACGGCATCGCACGGCTCGCGAAGCTGTCGGGCGACAGTTCCGTCGGCGCGGACGCGAAAAAGAGCTGGCGGCAGGCGCTGCTGTGGCTCGGCGCGCGCGCATCGGATGCGCCGCTCTATCAGGCGTATCTGCAAGTCTCGCCGGATGACGCCGCCGTGAAGGCACGCTTCGATTCGATGGTTCTGCAGGACAAGTCCGCCCGCGAACGCGCACAGGCCGGCGCCGCCGTCGATGCGCGCGGGCGCACCGTCGCGGAAGGCTTCACCGCGCTCGATCGCGGCGATCTCGTGACGGCGCGCGCACGTTTCTCGTCGGTGCTCGCGAGCGACCCGAACGACGCCGACGCGCTCGGCGGCATGGGCGTCGCGGCGCTCAAGCAGGAACGTTTCGCGGAAGCGCGCACGTATCTCGAACGCGCGTCGCGGGCCGGCAATCCGGCGCGCTGGAAAGACGCGCTCACGAGCGCGACATACTGGACCTATACGAGCGATGCGATCGGCGCGCGCAGCAACGGCCAGATCGCGCAGGCCAAGGCGCTCTTCGAGCGCGCGATCGCGACCAATCCATCCGATGTCACCGCGCAGGTGCTGCTCGGCGAAATGCTGCTCGCGAACGGCGATCCGCGCGGCGCGGAACAGGCGTATCGCATGGCGTTGCGCCGTCAGGCCGACAATCCCGATGCGATCCGCGGGCTCGTCGGCGCACTGGCGGCTCAAGGCCGCGGCGATGAGGCGCTCGAATTCGCCAATCGCCTGAACACGGAGCAGCAGGCGAAAGCGGGCGGCATCAACAAGCTGCGCGGCGAAGCGCAGGCCGCGCAGGCGCGCGCCGCCGAAGCGCGCGGCGATCTCGGCGCGGCGCGCAGTCTCTTCGAAGACGCGCTGCTCAATAATCCCGACGATCCGTGGCTGCGGCTCGACCTCGCGCGCATCTACGTGCGTCAGGGCGCGGTCGGCAATGCGCGCAGCATGATGGACGGCCTGCTCGCCACGCATCCCGACATGACCGACGCGCTCTACGCGAGCGCGCTGCTTTCCGCCGAAACGCAGGACTGGTCGGCGGGCCTTGCGCAACTCGACCGCATTCCCGCTGCGCAGCGCACGCCGGCGATGACCGCGTTGCAGCATCGTCTGTGGGTGCAGCAGCAAGCCGAACTCGCGACGCGCACCGCCGCGGCGGGCCAGCGTCAGCAGGCCTTCGCGATCCTGCGCCGCGCCGAGCCGGTGGCGGCGGGCAACGCGGAACTGATGGGCGCGGTGGCGTCGGCGTATGTCAAGGCGGGCGATCCGGCTCGGGCGCTTGCGCTCGTGCGCGGGGCGATCGCCAATGCGCCGAACGACACCGGCTTGTTGCTGCAATACGCGGGCATTCTGTCGGCGACGCAGCAGGACGCCGAGCTCGGCTCCGTGATGCGCCGGCTTCAGTCGATGCCGCTCACCACGCAGCAGCGCGCGGACTTCAACAATCTGAACGTGGGTATCGTCGTGGCGCGCGCGGATGTCGTGCGCAGGCAAGGCGATCTCGCCGCCGCCTACGACGTGATTTCGCCGTGGCTCGCCGCGATGCCCGACAACGCCGATCTGCAGGCGGCGCTCGGCCGCATGTACACGTCGGCGGGCGATGACCGCAACGCGCTTACCTGCTATCAGAAAGCGCTGTCGCGCCGTCCCGAGGATATCGGCCTGCAGACGGCGGCGATGTCCGCCGCGAGCGGCATGCGCGATTTCAAGCTGGCCGAGACCTACGCGAATCAGGCGTATGAGGCCGCGCCGAACGATCCCGGCGTGCTCGCCGCGATCGGCCGGATGTATCGCGCGCAAGGCAAGCTCGATCTCGCCGCGCAGTTCCTGCAGCGATCGCTCATCGCCGCCAATACGCCGGTGCAGGTTGCGTCCGCTCAGGGCCGCGGCAATGTTCCGCCGGGCTGGGAAAGCGCGATGAGCCGCATCGGCTCGAATCCGCTGCCCGGCACCAATCCGTTCGAAGGCAAGACGGCCGTCGATACGGCGTCGAATCCGGCGCTCGCATCGGGCGCGTCTTATCGTCAGGTCCTTCCTCAGAGTTATTCGCAGCCCGTGCCGAACTATCTGCCGCCTCCTCAGCCCGCGCCTTATACGACGCCTTATGTGGCGCCTTCCTCCGCTCCGGCGACGATGCCCAATGCCGTGCCGCGTCCGGCTCAGAGCGGTGGATATGGCCCGGACACGTACGGCTCGGGGCAATCGGGCGCGCCGTTGCAGCCCTATCCGGGACAGGATGCGGGTGCGTCGGGTGTGTATCCGGCGCAGGGGTATCAGCAGCAACCGCCGGTGTATCAACCGTATCCGCAGCAGCAGGGTTATCCGCAGCAGCAAGGTTATCCGCAGCAGCAGCCCTATCCGCAGCAGCAAGGTTATCCGCAGCAGCAGGCGCCGTACTCCGCCCAGGACCCGTACGCGGCGCCCTGGCCGATGTCGCCCGGCGCGCGCGATGCGCAGTCGAACGCCTGCGCGCCGCTGCCGGCGGCCAGCACGACGACGAAGAAGAAGCAGGCGTCATCGCGCAAGACGACGGCGCAGCGTCCCGCCGATCCCTACGCGTACGGCGCGCCGCCACAGCAGCAGCAATACCCGCAGGCGCCCTACGGTCAGCAGCCTTATTACGCGCCGCCGCAACAGTACGCGCAGCAGCCGTATATCCCGCAGCCGCCGGCGGGCTACGCACAGCCTTACTATCCGTCGCAGACGCAGCCCGCTCAGCGCGCCGCCGCGGCCGCGACGATGAGCGCGGGCGGCGCGCCCGTTCCGGTCGCGAATTCGCAGACCGCGGGCGTCGCGGAAGAACTCGCGCAGATCAATCGCGAGCAGGCGAGCACGGTCTCGGGCGGCCTCATCTTCCGCAGCCGCGATGGCGAGGACGGCCTCTCCAACCTGACTGATATCGAAGCGCCCATCGAAGGCCGCATCAAGGCGGGCAACGGCCACGTGATCGTGCGCGCGACGCCCGTCACGCTCGATGCCGGCACCGCGAGCAGCCAGCCGAACACCCTCGCGCGCTTCGGATCGGGTCGGGGCGCGATCGCCAATCCGCCGACCAACAATTACGGCTCGCAGACGGCGACGGGCGTCGGCCTCTCGGTCGGCTATGAGAATCGCAACTTCAAGGGCGATGTCGGCACGACGCCGCTCGGCTTTCGCGAGACCAACGTCGTCGGCGGATTGCAGTATCAGAACGCGATCAGCGACAAGGTGTCGTACTCGCTCGCCGTCGCCCGCCGCGCGGTGACAGACAGCCTGCTCTCCTACGCCGGCACGCGCGATCAGGGCGCGAACCTCGAATGGGGCGGCGTGACATCGACGGGCGCGCGCGCCGACCTCGGCTGGGACGACGGCACGAGCGGCGTCTACCTGAACGCGGCCTATCAGTTCCTGGACGGCAAGCAGGTTGCGACCAACAACGCGGTGAAGGGCGGCGGCGGCATCTATACGCGCCTGTTCAAGGACGCGGACCAGACGCTGACCGTCGGCGCGAACACCACGCTCATGCACTACGACAAGAACCTGTCGTACTTCACGTATGGGCAAGGCGGCTACTTCAGCCCGCAGCAGTACGTGATCCTGAACTTCCCGGTCGAATATGCGGGACGTACGGGGCTTTTCACCTACGACCTGAAGGGCTCGATCGGCGTGCAACATTATCGTCAGGATGCGTCGAATTATTTCCCGACGAACTCGACGTATCAGTCGATAGCCGCGAACTCCGGCACCACGCCGGACGCGGGCGCGGTCTATCCGAGCCAGAGCAAGACGGGCGTGTCGTATTCGCTCAGCGCGACGGGCGAGTATCAGCTCGCGCCGCAACTCGCGTTCGGCGCGACGGCATCGTTCGGCAACGCGTATCAGTATCGCGAGTGGCTCGCCGCCGTGTACGTGCGCTACAGCTTCACGCGTCAGAGCGGCGCGGTGCCGGTCTTCCCGCCTCAGGCGTTCAGCTCGCCGTATCTGTCGCTGTCGAACTGATGTTCTTGCGCGCGCGCTCCGCTTGCGGCTAGGCTTGAGCCCACTGCCGCAAGCGGGCGCAACCGCAAGATCAGCCGAATGAAAACCCAAAGCGCGCTCGTCGCGAACAACGACCAGTTCCTGCGCGACCTGCAGTTGTTCTGCATCGTCGCGCGGCGCTCCAGCTTCATCGCCGCGGCCACCGAGACCGGCATCTCGCCGGCGCACGTGAGCAAGCGCATCGCGATGCTGGAGACGAGCCTCGGCGTCAAGCTATTCATGCGCACGACGCGCCGCGTGTCGATCACGAGCGACGGCGAAGCGGCTTTTCAATGGGCGCAAAAGATTCTCGACGACGTGCAAGGCATGGCCGATGCCTTCGCCGGACTCGACGATCCGCGTGGGCTCTTGCGCATCGGCACGAGTCTGCGGCTCGGGCGCGAACATGTATCGCCCGCCCTCACCTTGCTCAGGCGGCGTCATCCGGGCCTCGAAATCTGGCTCGAACTGCTCGACCGGCGCGTCGATCTCCTCGGCGACAACTTCGATATCGACATTCGCGTCGGCGAGGTGCTGGAGCCGCATCTGATCGCGCACAAGATCGTCGAAAGCTTTCGCGTGCTGGCCGCCGCGCCCGCGTATCTCGAACGGCGCGGCGCGCCGAAGACGCTCGCCGAACTCGCGCACCACGACTGCCTGCTTTTTCGCGGACGCGATCAGCGCTTCGGCGTCTGGCGGCTCTCGGGCCCGAACGGCGAAGAAGAAAGCGTGAAGGTGACGGGGCCGATCGCATCGAACCACAGCGACATCGTGCGGCAATGGGCCGAGGAAGGCTTCGGCATCGTGATGGGCTCGATCTGGGATGTCGCCGCCAGCCTGCAGGACGGCAGGCTCGTGCCCGTCTTGCCCGCGTACCGGCAGCGCGCGGACGTGTGGGCGGTCACGTCGGCGCGCTCGTCGCATTCCGCGAAGATCCGCGTGTGCATCGACTTCCTCAGGCAGCAGTTGACGAGCGGGCCTTACGCGCTCGTGACATCCGGCGTCGCCGGGTTCTGACGCTGCGTCCGCGCGCGGTAAAAAAGTAATCCGCCACTTTTTGTCCGCAATCTTTGCGGATTGAGTCCGCCGCGGCGTCCGCCGGCGCGCATCTTCGCTCCATACCCGTCCCACGGGCCTCGACGGTCCATTGCGCGAAGCCCAGACCCCGCATCTTCACGCTTTTTTCCGTTGCGCCGACGTCACGGTAATCGGAAAAAAAGCCTGCTCGCGACAGGTCTTTCTTTCCAAATGTTTCTTGAAATGTAATGATACTGATTCGCATTTAACCGAATCGCAACGCCAGGCCGAAACAATGAGGCCCGTCGCGATCCACGGGCGCTTACAGGGCGCCGCCGCCGGTTCTTCTCGACGACGTCGCCCGCTCCGCTTTGATCTCGGTTCGATCAAACATCGGCACGCGAAAACCCGCTTCGCTGCCGATTGGGATTTCACTAACAAGCATCGGGGAAACGACATGTTGAGAAAGACGCCGCTCGCTGCGGCATTGGTTACTATTGCCGTGGCGCCCATGGCAGCGCCGCTTTACGCCCAGACCGCACCGCAGTCCGCTCAGGCCGCATCGCAGAACGCGCCTTCATCGCAAATCGCGCAGCAGGCGGCTCCCGCCCAAAACGACACCACCGCACCCGAAACAGCCGCCCTGCCCGCCGTCAAGGTAACGGGCCAAGCCGACGCGCCCGATTTCCAGCCGGACACGTCGAGCGTCGGGGCGAAGGTGCCGACCGCGCTGCGCGACATTCCGCAGGCTGTGGTCGTGGTGCCGAAGGCGGTGCTGAATTCGCAGGCGGTGAGCTCGTTCTCGGACGCGCTGCGCAACGTGCCGGGCGTCACGCTCGGCGCGGCCGAAGGCGGCCAGATCGGCAACAACATCAACCTGCGCGGCTTCTCGGCGCGTACGGACATCTATCTCGACGGTTTCCGCGATCGCGGCCAGTACTATCGCGACACCTTCAATCTCGAATCGATCGACGTGCTGTACGGGCCGTCGTCGCTGTACTTCGGGCGCGGCTCGACGGGCGGCGTGATCAACCAGGTCAGCAAGCAGCCGAACATGAAGCCGCGCGCCGATGTCTCGCTGCAAGCGGGCACGCATGACCGTTATCGCACGACGGTCGACATCAACCAGCCGATGACGGACACCTCGGCGTTCCGCGTCAACGCGTTCGGCCAGTCGCTCGGCTCGACGCGCGACGAGATGATCAACAAGGACTTCGGCATCGCGCCCGAAGTGAAGTTCGGTATCGGCACGCCGACGCAGGTGACGCTGTCCGCGCTGATCCAGCACAACCGCGATCAGCCCGACTACGGCATTCCGCCGCTGAACGGCCACCCCGCGCCCGTCGACACGAAGACGTTCTACGGCTTCACCGACGACCGCACGATCCAGGACGTGCAGACGGTGAACGCGCGCGTGGAGCATCGTTTCGACGACATGTTCACGCTGCGCAACCAGACGCAGTTCAGCCACTACAGCACCGAGGCGCGCGCGACCAACGCCGCGGCCGTGCTGACGGGACCGCTCGGCACTTCGCCTGCGCTCTCGAACGGCAACTACACGACGCTGCCGCTGTCGTCGCTGTTCGTGCGTCTGCAGGGCAAGGACCGGAACATCAACGATCACTCGGTCTACAACTCGACCGACGTGCAGGGCAAGTTCGCGACGGGCTTCCTGAAGCACGACATGCTCGCCGGCGTCGATCTGAGCCACGAAACGTACAGCAACCAGAGCTTCACCGCGACCACGCCGGGCCTGCCGTCGAACACGCTCGCGATCGTGCCGCTCGTCAATCCGCCCTACGTGCCGCGTCCCGCGAACTATCGCGAGGTGGCGACCAATCTCGCGGAATCGAGCGCGAACGGCATCGGCCTCTATTTGAACGACACGATCTCGATCGGCGAGCACTGGAAGTGGATCGGCGGCGTGCGCTGGGACCGCTACGAGGCGGCCATCAACAACTCGATCAACGCGCCGGGTTACGCGACGCAGACGAACTACTTCACGAGCGTGCGCACCGGCGTCGTGTGGCAGCCGACGGACTGGCAGTCGTACTACGTGTCGTACGGCACGTCGTTCGATCCGTCGCTGGAAGCGCTCACGCTCACGAGCGGCCAGCAGAACCTGCCGCCCGAGCACAACAAGTCCTATGAAGTCGGCTCGAAGTGGGATCTGCTGAACGGCGGCCTGTCGATCACGCAATCGCTCTTCAACATCGAGAAGACCAACGCGCGAACGCTCGCCTCGGACGGCAGCTACTCGCTCGACGGCAACGTCCGCGTGCGCGGCTATCAGCTCGGCGTGGCGGGTCACATCACGAAGCAGTTGCAGATGTTCGGCGGCTACACCTACATGGACGGCACGATCCTGCAGGCCTTCGACGGCACGCAGGGCAACCAGCTCGCCAACACGCCGCATCACATGCTCACGCTGTGGACCACGTATGACTTCACGCCGGTATGGCAGGTCGGCGGCGGGCCGTCGTATGTGTCGTCGCGCTATGCGGCGAACAACAATCTGGTCCAGGTGGGCGGCTACGTGCGCTGGGACGTGATGGCCGCGTATCATCAGAAGAGCTACGATATCCAGTTCAACGTGCAGAACATGTTCGACAAGAAGTACTACGACGCGCTGATTCCGTCCGACGGCGGACGCGCGGTGCCGGGTCTTGGCCGCACGTTCATCGCGACGTTGAATTACCGCTTCCGTTGATGTAAATGCGAGCGCGCCGTGTGCTACGCGGCGCGCGTTCGCGAAGGCAAGAAAAATGATCCTCTCGATACCGAACGTGCTGAGCCCCGAAGACGCCGCCGCGATGCGCGCGCGACTCGAAGCCAGCGACTCGTGGGTCGATGGCCGCGCGACCGCGGGCTATCAGGGCGCGCCGGTCAAGCGCAACATGCAGATCGCGGAAGGCTCGCCAATCGCGCTCGAAATGGGCGATGCGATCGTCGGCCTGCTCGAACGTCATCCGCTTTTCATCAGCGCGGTGCTGCCCAATCGCGTGTATCCGCCGCTCTTCAATCGCTATGAAGGCGGCATGCATTTCGGCAGTCATGTCGATGGCGCGATCCGCATCGTGCCCGGTCATGGCGCACGCGTGCGCACCGATGTATCCGTCACGCTGTTTCTCACGCCGCCCGAGGAGTACGACGGCGGCGAGCTCATCATCGAAGACACGTACGGTGTGCAGGAAGTGAAGCTGCCCGCGGGTCATGCGATCGTCTACCCCGCGACGAGTCTTCATCAGGTGCGGCCCGTCACGCGCGGCGCGCGCGTATCGAGCTTCTTCTGGGCGCAAAGCCTCGTGCGCGACGACGGCCAGCGCGCGCTGCTCTTCGATCTCGACAACTCCATCCAGCGCCTGAACGCGACCAACGGCGACGAAGCCGCGAAGCGTTCGCTCGTCGGCTGCTATCACAACCTGCTGCGCATGTGGAGCGAGACGTGAGTCACGCGACGCGCAAAACGTTCGAAGCCGTCTGCCCGACTTCCGCGAGCAAGGCTTCATCGCGCGCGATCACGTCGGGCAGATGCGCGCGCAGAAACTCCACCCACGTGCGCGTCTTCGCATCGACGAACTTGCGCGAAGCATAGAGCGCAAAGAGATTCGTGCGCTGCAACGTATGACGCGGCAACACGCGCACGAGCGAGCCATTGCGCAAGCCCTCGATCGCCGCATAGAGCGGCAACATGCCGATGCCCATGCCTTCGCGGATCGCGACCACGAGCGATTCCGCGATGTTCACCTGCACCGTTCCGCTGATCTGCAAGGTCTCGCGGCCCTCGGGCCCTTCGAGCGTCCATTCGCGCGCGGGAAACGCGGGCGTCTGCAAGGTGAGGCAATCGTGCTGCGCGAGATCGGCCGGTTCCTCGGGCGCGCCACGCGCGCGGATATATTCCGGCGATGCGCACAGAATGCTGAAGGTCGCGCCCAGCTTGTGCGAGATCACTTCCGAATCCGACAACGCGCTCGCCGACACGACAGCCACATCACTGCTGCCCTCGAATAGATCGGGCATGCGTTGCGACAGCGTGAGCTCGACTTTCACATCGGGATAGAGCGCGCGATACCGGGCGATGGCGGGCAGGATGTAATGCTGCCCGACGCTCGCGAAGCTGAACATGCGCAGCGTGCCCGACGGATGTTCATGCGCGCAGCTCGCTTCTTCTTCGGCGCCGTCGATGTCGGCGAGAATCTGCCGCACGCGCTTCAGATAGCGCTCGCCCGCCGACGTGAGCGCGAGACGCCGCGTCGAGCGGTTCATCAGGCGCGTGCGCAAATGGGCTTCGAGTTCGGAGACGGCGCGCGACATCGCGCCTGTGGTCGAGTTCATCGACTGTGCGGCAGCCGTGAAGGTGCCGGCTTCGATCACGCGGGCGAAGACCCGCATGTTCTGTAGGGTATCCATCAAACCGTAGCAATGACATCGGAGACGGTATTGTCCGCCTTTCCGTGCGATCGATTGTTGTTGAATCAAGAAAGAATGTTCCCGGATTCCCGCATTAATCCGGCAAGACGACTTGCCTACAATCGGCGCCTTCTTGAGCAGAGGCATATCGGCGGATCGCATGTCGTTCCTGGAAGCACGCTTGTCGACACGCGACTGGTTCGCCACCGACGGTCACGTGTGGCTGCATCTCGCGAAGACGCTGCTTGCCGCGTTCATCGCGATGGGCATCGCGATGCGCCTGGAATTGCCGCAGCCGCGCGTCGCGATGACGACCACGTTCGTGCTGATGCAGCCCTTCGCCGGCATGGTGCTCGCGAAGAGCGTCTATCGTTTCGCGGGCACGGCGCTCGGCATGCTCGCCGCGCTCGTGCTGGGCGCCGTGTTCGTGCAGCAGGCCGAACTCTACGCGCTCGCGCTGACGCTATGCGTCGCGGCCTGCACCGCGCTCGCGGTACGTTATCGCCAGTTCCGCTGGTATGGCTTCGTGCTCGCGGGCTATACGGCCGCGCTGATCGGCATTCCCGCCGTCACCGATCCGAACGGCCTCCTGATCGCGACGCTCACGCGCGGCGCGGAAGTGATGCTCGGCATCGTGTGTTCGAGCGTGGTGAGCGCGCTCGTTTTTCCGCGCCATGCCAGCGCGACGCTCATGCACTCGCTCGATACGCGTCGGGCGCAATTCGCCGCATTCGCCGCCGACGTGCTGCGCGGCCGTCTCTCGCGCCTCGCTCGCGAGCGCCGTTTCGCCGATTTCGTCGATGAGATCGTCGACTTCGAAGCGACGCGTGGCTTCGCCGCCTACGAGTCGCCGACGATGCGCCAGCACAACGGCAAGCTCGCGCAACTGAACAGCGCGTTCATGGACGCGTGCTCGCGCCTGCATGCACTCGATCAGTCGATGAAGCGTCTGCGCGCCAACGACTACACGCAATGCGCACACGATGCCCTCGTGCCTTTCCTCGAAGAACTCGCGCGCATCTTCGAACACGCGTCGCTGAACGTGCATCTGGAACGCTACAAGGCGATGCTTCCGAAGCGGCTGCGCGATGCGCAACGCAAGCTCGCCAACACCGACGAAACGACGCAACTCGACTTCACGACATCGGCGGAGCTTCTGTATCGCTTCATCGACGATACGATTCGCTATGCATCGATCGCAAACGGCGAGCGTCTGAAAGATCGCGCGTCCTCGCGATACGAAGCGAAGACCAACCGCTTCGTGCTTGCCGCGACGTTCATGCGCACCGGCATCGTGATCGCCGCGACCGCGTGGTTCTGGATCGTCACGGCGTGGCCGAGCGGCGGTTACGCGGTGATCGGCGCGACGCTGGCCTGCGCGTTGTCGTCGGCATCGGCGCGGCCGTCGAAGTTCATCGCGCAGATGGCCGCCGGCGCGGCGCTCGCGCTCTTCATGGGATACACGTACCTGTGTCACGTGTACCCCGCGATCGATGGCATCGCGCTCCTGTGCGCGATGCTCGCGCCGCCGCTCGCGGCCGGCGCATTCCTCGCGATGCGCGCCGACACCGCCGGATACGGCATCGGCTTTTGCGTGTTCTTCTGCCTGCTCGCCGCGCCCGACAACCGCATCGTCTACGATCCGGCGCTGCTGCTGAACAACGGCCTCGCGGTGCTCGTCGCGATGCTCGGCGCGGCCATCGCATGCGCGGTCATCGTGCCGCCGCGCACGCCGTGGCTGGTGGGCAAGACGCTCTCCGAACTGCGTGCTCAGGCCGCGCTCGCGTGTGAAGGCAAACTCGCGGGACTCGGCGAGCGCTTTCACTCGGGCACGCACGATCTGATGTCGCAGTTGCGCGGCCTGCTCACGCGGCGCTCGCGCGAACATCGTCATGCGCTGTCGTGGATGCTCGTCACGCTCGAAGTCGGACAGGCGATGATCGATCTGCGAAACGAATCACGCGCGCTCCATGCACAGCGCTTTCCCGATGCGCTGCGCATCGCGTGGAGCACGTCGCTCGCGCTCGTGTTGCGCGATATCGCGCTGCTGTTTCGCACGCCCGACAGCGCGACGCTGCGTCGTGCGATCGGTTCGGTCGTCGCGTCGATCCTGATCGCGCAGAGCATGCTCGAACTCGCGCGCGCCGATCGCAATGCGCGTCACGACATGCAACGCGTGCTCGCGTGCCTGCACTTCATTCGCACCGCGCTCGTCGATCCCGATGCGCCTTTCGTTCCTGCGCATGAAAAGGTGCCTTCCTGGCGTAGCGATTAATTCACGGCGCCGTGCGTCCTATAGTGGAGTCGATTCATCGTCGGCGCGCTTATTTGCCGCACTTCCACGACGGTTTCGGACGCTCGTATGTGCATCCGATTGGATCGAGCGCAAAGTGGTACGGCATTGGAACAATGTCTTTCAACCTTGCGATTTCGATGACAAAGCGCGCTCCCTATAATCGCCTTCGGTTAAACGAAGCTCTGGAAGATAGACGTCGATGTACGAAGACCGCATTCGCTGTGCCGCCTTGCGCGGGAAGATCACCTCGGCCGCCGAAGCGGCCCGACTCGTGCGCGACGGCATGATCGTCGGCGCAAGCGGCTTTACGCGCGCGGGCGACGCGAAGGCCGTGCCACTCGAAATAGCGCGCCGCGCCCGTGAGGAACACGAACCGTTGCGCATCACGCTCATGACGGGCGCGTCGCTCGGCCATGACACGGACCGCATCCTCACCGAAGCCGGCGTGCTCGCGCGCCGCCTGCCGTTTCAGGTCGATACGACCTTGCGCCACGCGATCAATCGTGGCGACGTGATGTTCGTCGACCAGCACCTGTCCGAAACCGTCGAGTTGCTGCGCGCGAATCGTCTCGGCAAGCTCGACCTCGCGATCATCGAAGCCGCCGCGATCACGGAGACGGGCGGCATCGTGCCGACGACTTCGGTCGGCAATTCCGCGAGCTTCGCGATACTGGCCGAACGCGTGATCGTCGAGATCAATCTGGCGCAGCCGGTCGCGCTCGAAGGCCTGCACGACATCTGGATTCCCGAGCGCCGCCCGCAACGCGAGCCGCTTCCGATCGTGCGCACGGATGACAGGATCGGCGTGGCGGCCATCGAGATTCCTCTCGACAAGATCGCCGCCATCGTCATCACAAACACGCCGGACAGCGCGTCCACCGTCTTGCCCGCCGATGAAGACACCGCGCTGATCGCCGGCCATCTGATCGAGTTCTTTCAGCATGAAGTCTCGCGCGGCCGTCTGCCGAAACGATTGCCGCCGCTGCAGGCCGGCATCGGCACGATTGCGAACGCGGTGCTGTCGGGATTCGCCGCGTCGCCGTTCGAAGCGCTGACGATCTATTCCGAAGTGCTGCAGGATTCGACCTTCGATCTGCTCGATTCCGGCAAGGCGACGTTCGCATCGGGCGCGTCGATCACGCTGTCGGCAGAGCGGCAGGAGCAAGTGTTCCGCGATATCGAACGCTATCGCGACCGGCTCGTGCTGCGGCCGCAGGAAGTGAGCAACCATCCCGAAGTCATCCGGCGTCTCGGCCTCATCGCGATCAACACGGCGCTCGAAGCCGACATCTACGGCAACGTGAACTCGACGCACGTCGGCGGCACGCACATGATGAACGGCATCGGCGGCTCGGGCGATTTCGCGCGCAATGCGGCCTACGCGGTCTTCGCGACGAAATCCGTCGCGAAGGACGGACGCATTTCGAGCATCGTGCCGATGGTGCCCCATTGCGATCACAACGAGCACGATGTCGATATCGTCGTGACCGAACGCGGGCTTGCCAATCTCACCGGCCTCGCGCCGCGCGAGCGCGCGATGAGCGTGATTCAGAACTGCGCGCATCCGCTTTACCGCGATCTGTTGCGCGACTATTACCGCGATGCAGCAGCGCTTGGCGGCCACACGCCTCATCGTCTCGATCAGGCATTTTCGTTTCACACGCGCTTCGCGGCGAGCGGTTCGATGCAGCCTTGAAGCGAAATCGCGCGCGTTATGCTGCGCCGCGAAAGCGAATGCCGCGCGAGAACGAAGCCGTTGCACGAAGATTAGGCGCACAATGGCGGGAGCCTGCTTGGGCTGGCGAACAGGAGGAGCATCATGACCGCCATCACCTGGGTGCTTGCCGCCGATGCCAGCCGCGCCCGGATCTTCGAGACGCAAGGACTGAAGCTGGACCTGCGGCAAGTCGAGGACATCAGGAACCCGGCTACGCGCGCGACGGAAACGGCGGAAAGAGACCGGGAAACATTCGCCAAGACCGTCGGCGAATATCTCGAACAAAGCCGCATGCATCAACGATTCGATCGCTTGCGCCTCGCAGTCGAACCTCGGTTTCTCGGCCTGTTACGAAATCATCTGAGCGGCGAAACGCTCAAGCTCGTCTACGAGGAAGCCAACGGCGACGTGTCGAACACGGACACGCGCGATATGCGCCGTCATCTCGACCGGCCCTGAACATCGCTTATAGCGCGCCGTTTCCCGCGACGAGAAACGGCGCGCCACACATCACGCCGCGGGCGTGATGTTCTGATTGCTGCGGAACACGTTGTCCGGATCGTAGCGCCGCTTCACTTCGGCGAGCCGCTCGTAGTTCGGACCATACGCCGCCTTCACGCGCTCGCCTTCTTCACCGGTCATGAAATTCACGTACACGCTGCCGATTGCGTGCGGCGTCATCGCGGCGAACATGTCGCGCGCCCACTTCGTGCACTTCTCGTCGTCGGCGGCATCGCTCCAGCGGCCGTGAATGTTGATGGTATAGATCGAATCGCGATTCGCGTAAGCCGTCGCATCGACGGGAACGCGGTTCGTCTGTCCACCCATCGCGCCTATGAACACCTCGCATTGCGTCGACGGTAGCGATTTCACCGCATTCGTCAGGATGTCGAACGTTTCGTCGTTCAGACTCGCGAAGTTGTGCGACTTCCAGTAATTGCGTTCGCCGGGTGTCAGCAGCGGATCGAACGCCTTCTGCCATGCGGCGAAAGGCATTGCCCCGAGATGCTCGCCGTAGGGCGTGCCGAAGCTGCGCACGGGCGCGAGCGCCCTTTCGCCGTTTTCGACCGGCCCGACATAGCAGCTCGCCATCACGACGACCGGCTTGCCGTGAACGCTTTCGGGCAGGAACGGCAACGGCGGCGCAAGACGCAGCACGGCCCATACGGTCAAATCGTCGGGGCTTTGTGCGACGAACTCGCGATACTTCGGCAGCACTTGGTCCGCCTGTTCGAGCGGATACACGACGAGGCCGCCATAAATCTGCGGACCCACTTCATGCAACCGGTATTCGAACAGCGTCACGACGCCGAAGTTGCCGCCGCCGCCGCGCACCGCCCAGAAGAGATCGGGATCGCTGTCCGCGCTCACGCGCCGCCATGTGCCGTCCGCCGTGACGATCTCCGCCGCGACGAGATTGTCGACCGTCACGCCGAACTTGCGGCTGATCCAGCCGAAGCCGCCGCCGAGCGTGAGACCCGCAACGCCCGTCGTCGAGTTGATGCCGAGCGGCGTCGCGAGACCGAATGCCTGTGCTTCGTGGTCGAAGTCGGAGAGCAGCGCGCCGGGTTCGACATACGCGCGTTTCGCTTGCGGATCGATGCGCACGGATTTCAGCGCGGAGAGATCGATCATCAAGGCGTCGTCGCTGACTGCGCTGCCCGCGATGTTGTGCGATCCGCCGCGAATCGAAACCAGAAGTCCGTTGTCGCGCGCGAACGCGAGTGCGGCGATCACGTCGGCGGTGCCCGCGCAACGCACGATGAGCGCGGGGCGCCTGTCGATCGTCGCGTTCCAGACCTTGCGTGCTTCGTCGTAGTCGGTTTCTGCCGGTGAGATGATCCTGCCTCTCACCGACGCCTTGAGGGTGTCGATCGCTTCGCCTGAGATATTGACCATTGTGAGACCTCGCTGCTGAATGAAGCGCTGCGACGTTTCCGACCCTGCCAGTTGGTACGCGAAAGCGCAAGGAACCCGCCATCGGATCGTGCGTGGCGTGTCGATCGGATGCACACCTGAGAGACCACGAGAACGGGGATGAATTGCGAAAAGCGGACGCTTGGGTCCGCTCGTAGATTTAATGCCTTGTCTTTCGGGATGTAAAGGCCTGCGCCAGTGATTTCGCGCACGCCATCTAGCATGAATCGGACAATCTGGATGCGCAGACGTCTCTTCGAATTCAGCGCTTACTTTGCGCGGGCGTCATTAAACACGTACTCCTTATCGACGAAAAGTACTCCGATGCGATTTGCGAAGAAATGTTGAATGTCCTTACAACGAAGCTTCAATGGTCAACGCCGCTGACACGCCGACGTTGTATCGGCTGAACGGAACATTCGTCCGTTCATTCATCCATGGAAACGGCCACATGAACAAGAAAATTCTCGCCGCTGCAGTCATCGCATGCCTGTCGACCGGCGCTTTCGCCAAGTCCCATCATCACGAGCATCACGAGCGTCATTGGAATCACGAGCAACAGCAGCGGCACGTGGACCGCGACGAGCGCCGGGACGAGCGCAATCGTCCCGACCAGCATGCGCGCGATAACGGCCGCGACGCGTACAACCAGTATCACAGCGATATCGACAAGAACCGGCCGTACTGAATCTGATCCGGCATGCCGCATGATCCCGCATGCCGTCGCGTACGGCACGCGGGATCAGCGTAGAGACAGCGACCGACAGGCGTGCAATGCGCCCGCCTACGCCCTTTCCAGCACCGCCATCTCCCGCACCACCACCAGCAACATCGACAGACTCGCCCCGCCGCTCGCCCGCAGTTCCGCCAAGAGCCGCGTATAACGATCCAGCGCGTCCTGCCGCTTCGCGCGCCAGCTTTCGACGATCACATCGGGCGCATCGATGCCGCGCGATTGTTCCAGCGCGCTCACGGTCAGCGCGCGCTTCAAACGCGCAAGCTCTTCCAGCGCCGCCGCGCGCGCGAGCAGATCCCAGTGCGTGACGATCGGCAGCGCCATCGCCCGTTCGGCGATACCGCGATAATCGAGCAGCGTGCCGATGCCGAAGTACACGCTCGCGACGAGTTCGAGACTGCGCTCCGAGCACGCCGCCACCTCCGCGCTGTCGAGCACGGCCGTCGCGATTTCGCCGCTCGCGACGCGCGCCGCAAGACTGCTCTCGACGCCCGCATCCTCCAGTTCGCGCCGGCGCGCATACCATGCGTCGAGCTGCGGCGCGGGCAGCAGCGCGGGCAGTTGCGGCGCGAGCCGGTGCGCCGCCTCGCGGCAGCGCGCAAGCACGCCGCGCGCTTCGTGTGCGGCAAACCCGTTGTGCTTCAAATGGCGCAGGAACCAGAGCGAAGTATCGTCGAGCAGACGCACGACATCGACGAACATGCGCGCCTGCACTTCATCCGCGACAATATTGTCGAGCCGGTCGATGCTGCCCCACAGATCGTCGAGATCGAAGACGTCGCGCACCATCAGCACCGCGCGCACGATATCGCTCGGGCATGCATCGGTCTCTTCCATCAGCCGATGCACGAACGTGCAGCCCACACGATTGACGAGCGCATTGGTCAGATGCGTCGCGAGGATTTCGCGCTTCAGCGGATGGCGCTGCATCGTCTCGCTATAGCGCTGCTGCAAGGGCTTCGGGAAATAGTCGGGCAGCATGTCCGCGACGAGCGCATCTTCGGGCACGTCCGAATCGAGCAGTTCGTCGTAGAGCCACATCTTGCCGTACGCGAGCAGCACCGCGCGCTCGGGCGACGTCAGTCCCGACTTCGCGGCCGCGCGCTCGGCGATCTCGTCGTCCGAAGGCAGGAACTCGATCCTGCGCTTTAAGCGCCCCGCGCGTTCGAGAAAGCGCATCATGCGCGCCTCGGCGTCGAGCGTCTCGGCTTCGTGACGCTTCGCGATCGACAGCGCCTGCGTCTGCGCGTAGTTGTCCTTCAGCACGAGCAGGCCGACTTCGTCGGTCATCTCGGCGAGCAGCGCGTTGCGTTGCTTCTCGGTCATCTCGCCATCCGCGACGACGAGCCCGAGCAGAATCTTGATGTTGACCTCGTGATCCGAGCAATCGACGCCAGCGGAATTGTCGATCGCATCCGTGTTCATGCGCCCGCCATGCTGCGCGAACTCGATGCGCCCCAGTTGCGTGAAGCCGAGATTGCCGCCTTCCGCGACGACCTTCACACGCAGTTCCGCGCCGTTCACGCGCACGGCGTCATTGGTGCGATCGCCGACTTGCAGATGCGTCTCCGCGCTCGACTTCACATACGTGCCCACGCCGCCGTTGTAGAGCAGATCGGCTTCGGCAAGCAGGATCGCGCGAATGAGTTCGTTCGGCGCGAGCACCGATGCGGTGATGCCGAGCGCCGCCTGCACTTGCGGCGAGATCGGAATCGACTTCGCCGTGCGCGGATAGACGCCGCCGCCCGTCGAGATCAGCGAAGCATCGTAGTCGGCCCAACTGGAACGCGGCAGCGCGAAAAGACGCGCGCGTTCCTCGAAGCTCGTCGCCGCATCCGGCACGGGATCGAGAAACACATGCCGATGATCGAACGCCGCGATCAGCCTGATATGGCGCGACAGCAGCATGCCGTTGCCGAACACGTCGCCGGACATGTCGCCGACGCCGACCACGGTGAAATCCGTCGTCTGCGTGTCGAAGTTCATCTCGCGGAAATGGCGCTTCACCGATTCCCATGCGCCGCGCGCGGTGATACCCATCTTCTTGTGGTCGTAACCGACCGAGCCGCCGGACGCGAATGCATCGTCGAGCCAGAAGCCGTATTCGTGCGCGATCGCGTTCGCGTAGTCGGAGAACGTCGCCGTGCCCTTGTCCGCCGCGACGACGAGATACGGGTCGTCCGGATCGTGACGCACCACATCCGGCGGCGGCACGATGCCGTCGGGCGTGCGGTTGTCGGTCACATCGAGCAGGCCGCGCAGGAACATCTGATAGCACGCGACGCCCTCGTTGAGAAACGCTTCGCGGTCCGTCGCCGGCGGCGGATTCTTCACGACGAAGCCGCCTTTCGATCCCACCGGCACGATCACCGTGTTCTTCACCATCTGCGCCTTCATGAGGCCGAGCACTTCGGTGCGGAAATCCTCGCGTCTGTCCGACCAGCGCAGCCCGCCACGCGCGACGCGTCCGCCGCGCAAATGCACGCCTTCCACGCGCGGCGCATAGACCCAGATCTCGAACATCGGCTTGGGCTCGGGCAGGCCCGGCACCTTCGACGGATCGAGCTTGAACGACACATACGGACGCGCCTGGCCATTCGCATCGCGATGGAAATGGTTGGTGCGCACCGTCGCCGTGATGACGCCGAGGAACTGGCGCAGGATGCGGTCTTCGTCGAGGTTCGGCACCTGATCGAGCGCCGCCTCGATATCGGCGAGCACGCGTTCCGCGGCCTTCTCGCGATCCTCGGCCGAACCGCCGCGCGCCGGATCGAAGCGCACCATGAAGAGTTGCAGCAGCTTCTTCGCGATCGGCGGATTGCCGATCAGCGCGCGCTCGATATACGCATCGCTGAACGTGGACCCGACCTGCCGCAGATACTTCGCATACGCGCGCATGAGCGTCACGTCGCGCGCGCCGAACTGCGCGCGCAACACGAGGCGGTTGTAGTCGTCGTTCTCGATTTCGCCCGACCACACGCTCGCGAACGCGTTCTCGAAGAGCGGCTTCACGCGATCGATATCGAACTCGACATCGTCCTGCAATTCGAGGCCGAAATCGTGGACCCATGCGTTGGGCGCGCCGGTCGGCTCGATCAGATACGGGCGCTCTTCATCGACGCGCACGCCGAGATGTTCGAGCATCGGCAGGCTATGCGACAGCGCGATCGGATCGCCTACACGATAAACCTTGAAGCGGAACGCGCGCCGCCCGGCTTCGATCGGACGATACAGGCTCATCGACAATCCGCCGGGGCTCGTGTGCGTCGCCTCGATCAGTTCGATGTCGCGCACCGCCGTGCGCGCCGGATAGTCTTCGCGATAACCGGCGGGGAACGAATCGGCGTAACGCTGTAGCAGACGATTGCCCGCCTCCTCGCCGTGACTGTCGATGAGCGCATCGGCGAGATCGTCCTGCCAGCGGCGCGCCACCTGCACGATGCGCGCTTCGAGTTCGCGTGTATCGACTTCGGGCATCGCGCCCCGGTCGGCACGCACGACGATATGAATCCGCGCGAGCGGCGATTCGGACAAAAGCGGCGTGAACTCGATGCTCTTGCCGTTGAACGCCTCCATCAGCACCTTGCTGATGCGCCGGCGCAGGTCGGTGTTGAACTTGTCGCGCGGCACGAAGACGAGGCACGACACGAAACGGTCGAAGCGGTCGCGCCGCACGAAGAGGCGCGTGCGCTGATGTTCCTGCAAACGCAGCACGCCGATCGCGATATCGAAGAGCACGTCTTCATCGGCCTGAAAAAGCTCGTCGCGCGGATACTGCTCCAGCACCGAGATGAGCGACTTCGCCAGATGCCCTTTTTCGAGGAAGCCCGCGCGCCGCACGATGTTCGCGCATTTGCGGCGCACGATCGGGATTTCGGAAGTCGGCACGAGATACGCGGTCGATGTATAGAGGCCGAGGAAGCGCCGCTCGCCCGTCACCTTGCCATCGGGCGACGTGCGCTTCACGCCGACATAGTCGAGATAGCCCGGCCGATGCACCGTCGCGCGCGAATTGGCCTTCGTGAGAAAGATCGGCGCCGCGCCTTCGATGATCGCGGCCGCGCCCGGCGGCAGCGGCGTCACGTCGCCCGCCGAGGGCGCGCGCAAGGTCTCGCGCAGAATGCCGAGGCCCGAGCCCGCGACGCCGCGCAGCGCGGGGCCGCCTTCGTGCTCGACGAGCTCGTAATCGCGGCAGCCGAGGAAGGTGAAATGATCCGCGACCATCCATTCGAGGAACGCGCGGGACTCGATGCCGTCGGGCGTCGTGTCGCTCGTCTTCAGTTCGCCGATCGCGACGCGCGCCGATTCGACCACCTTCGGCCAGTCCTCCACCGCCGCGCGCACGTCGCCCAGCACGCGCGCGATGTTGTCGCGCACTTCTTCGAGACGCTCGCCGTCGCCGCAGCGGTCCACTTCGAAATGAATGAACGATTCGAGCTCGGAGTTGCCGTCGCCCGCTTCGGCGTGCCCCTGACCGATCCGCTCGATCTCGCCCGCATGCGCGCCCTTGCCGGCGCGCCACACGCGAAACACCGGATGAATCGCCGAATGCAGCGCGAGGCCGAGGCGGTTGAGCTCCATCGTCACCGAATCGACGAGAAACGGCATGTCGTCGTTGACGATCTCGACGACCGTGTGATCCGAGTGCCAGCCGTGCTGCTCCAGATTCGGGTTGTAGACCCGCAGCACCTCGCGCCCCGGCACGAACTTCTGCGCCGTCTGCCAGTGCGCCATGGCGGCGCCGTAGAGATCGGCGACATCGCGGCTCGCGATATCCTCGACATCGACCTGCTCGTAGTAATAGCGAAGCAGCGGTTCGATGACCTTGAAGGTCGGTTCCGGCAATCGTCCCCGCGCGAAGTCCAGAAGATCGTTGATGAGTTGTTCGACCCGCGCTTCGTTCTTGACCAGCATGGTGTCCTCCCGAGTCTTTCGGTTGCGATGCGGTTGCGGCACACTCTTCAGTCAATCAACGAGATTATGCGCCGGCCCGCGCCTTTGGCCCCGGGTCGGGCATGTGCGGTTGCACAAACACGGTGCGCGCATTTCCGGTACCTTAGTCTCACCGCGTGACCTTTGCGCGACATCGGCTTTCGGCTATCGTCGAGAGCGGCGCATCGAACCGACGGAGGAGTACCCATGCAGGTCACCACGCAAGAGACAGCACAGCAAACGGTCGTCACGGTGCGGCCGCAGGAGAAACTCGCCACGGTTCAGCATCTGCCCTATTTCATCGGCTTGTCGGCGGCGACGGCCGGCACGCGCGGCCTCGCGATGCATCTGGTCGTCGTGCCGCCGGGCGGGCGTGGCGAACCGCATGTCCACGTGGGCTACGAGACGGGCATCTATATTCTGGAAGGACGCATCGAGACGCGCTATGGGCCGGGACTAGCGGAATCCGTCATCAACGAGCCGGGCGACTTCGTGTTCATTCCGCCCGGCGTGCCGCATCAGCCGGTCAATCTGAGCGCGACCGAGCCTGCGCGCGCCGTGATCGCGCGCAACGATGCCAACGAGGCGGATCGCGTCGTGCCGTACGATCCGCGGGAAGCGTCGGCGTCCTAGTCGCCGGCCGCGCCCATGCCCGGAAGATCGACGTAGCCGCTGTCGGCGAAGCGCGCGCCGCCGAACGCGCCGCCCGCGAGCTTGCCGCGCACCGCATACGAAACCTTGCTGACCGTACCGCCGTTCGCGAAGCCGAACGCCTGGCGCGCGACCGAGAATGCCGATACGGTCACCGGCACCGACACCACCGTCTCGCCGAAACGCGGCACTGTCCCGCGCTGGTCGCTCACGCCGCTCGCGAATGCGCGGCCGTTGAGGTCGAGATCGAGCGCGACGCCGTCGAAGTCGATCGGCGCATCGTTCGGGTTCTGCACGCGCAGCTTCACGGCGAAGCGCATTTCGAGCCCCTGGCCTTCGAGCGGCTCGATGCCCGCGACCGTCACGCGCATCGCGTCGCGGTTGAAGAAGCCCGCGCAGCCGTCGAGCGCGAGCATCGCGAGCAACGCGGCGAAGAAGAGAAGGAAGCGATTGCGCATCGGGTTCGGTTGCATGGAAACGTGACTCCTCGCGATGACGTGCTAGATATGCAGCGCATTGAGCAGCATGCGCCCATAGGCATGATGAAACCAGACATCGTCGACGACGAACAGCGCCGCGGCCCACGAAGCGGCGACGATGATCAGATCGCAATGCCCGCTCGTCCACAGTCTGAGCGAATGACGCCCGACGATCCACGGCACGCCGAGCGGATTCGGCCAGTCCGCGAAGAGATGCATGAGGCCGCCGCACGCGAAGCCGAACGCGACCGGCGCCGCCGGATGCCGCCCGAGAAAGTGATAGGAAAGCGCAAGGAGCGCAGCCCAGCCGATGCCCCAGTGCGTGAGCGTGCGATGCGTGATCCAGAGTCTGCGCGCGCGCGTCCACCATGCGACTTCGAGCCAGTCGGGCGCGGTGGCGCCGACGATGCCCGCCACCAGCGCCAGCACGCCCGACATCATGTCCGCGTCCGCGAACCGCGCCGGATGCATCACGACCGCCGCCGCGATGATGCCCGCCGCCCATCCGGTTGCATGATGCGCCTTGCTCGATGCCATGAAAAACCTGCCTTTGTCGCCCGTACCTGAAGAGCGCGCATGTTCGCACGGCGGGCCCATCCGGAGCCGGGCTGAAACATAAACTTACGGAATTGCGCGCATCGAAACACGCTTGTGATCACGACGGCGGCGAGGCGGCGCGGCGTTGTCTAAAATGGTTGCTAGATTGCTGCGCAATTCACGCTGCGGACGCTGCCGATGCGTCCCACGCCCGCCTGCGCATCAGGCATTGAACGTATCCATACCCATCCGGCCGTCATGCAACAGCTGAAATACCTGAGCGCCTACCCGAACACGCTACAGGACAAGGTGCGCCGACTGATCGCCCAGCAACAGCTGGGCGCTTATCTCGACGCGCGCTATCCGAGCAAGCATGCGGTTCAGTCCGACCGCGCGCTCTATCAGTATTGCTCGGACCTGAAGCAGGAATTCCTGCGGGTCGCGCCCGCAATCGACAAGGTCTTCTACGACAGCAAGCTCGACGTGCTGCGTCACGCGCTCGGCCTGCACACCGCGATCTCGCGCGTCCAGGGTGCGAAGCTCAAGGCGAAGAAGGAAATTCGCATCGCGTCGCTGTTCAGGGACACCGCGCCCGAGTTTCTTCGGATGATCGTCGTGCATGAACTCGCGCATCTGAAGGAAAGCGATCACAACAAGGCGTTCTATCGGCTGTGCGAGCTGATGCAGCCGGGCTACCATCAGATCGAATTCGACTTGCGGCTCTATCTCACGCAGCGCGATCTCGCGCGTACCAAGGCGGCGTGAGCGTCGCTGCGCTGCATCAATATGACCAGGAGAGCGCGGCTGCGTATCCGCAAGGCGCTTCCAGCGAAACGGCAACGAACGCGCCCGCTTCGCGCGTGAGCGCATAACGATCGCCTTTGCGCGGCAGCACTGAAAAGCTCGTCATCGTGATCGCCGCGCCGCCGATGCCGACGCCGTGCGCCTTCAGCACCGCCTCTTTCGCGGTCCAGCAGTCGAAGAACCTGGCGTTCTGCGCGGGCTCGTCGGAAAGTCCTTCGATCTCGCGACGATCCATGTCGGCCAGCACGGCGGGCGCCAGTTCGCGCCATTTGAACGTCGCGCGGGCTTCTTCGATATCGACGCCCACACGCCTTTCCCGCGATACCGCGATCAGACCGAACGCGCCCGAATGCGACACGTTGAAATCCGGCGCGTCCGGATGCGCGAGGAACGGCCTGCCGCGGTCGTCGGCGTCGAGGATGAGACTCGCGGCGTCTCGATCCGTATCGGCGGCGAGCACATGCCGCAGCGCGCAACGCAGCGTGGCAAAACGCGCGGCATCCGCGTGACGCAGGAAGCGCGCGGCGCGGGCGCGCTCGCTCGCGTTCATCACGGCGTAGGCGGCGCTGTCGAGCGGCGCGGAAAAGTCGATTTGAACCTGCCACACGCGCACGTCTATGGGCGCATCGGCGGGAAGGGGCATCGGTTGAATGTCGAAGGGAATCGTCGTCGCCGTCATTTGGGTGCGTACTGTGCCTCGCCATTGCCGAAAGACCAGTTCTCCTTCTTCACTTCGACGAGACTGATGAACACGTCCTCGCGCCGCAGTTTCAGGCGTTCGTGCAGGCCATCGGCGACGGCCTTGTAGAACGCGCTTTTCTTCACGACGTCGCGGCCTTCGTTGAGCGTGACCTGGATCACGACGCAATCGTCGGTGCGGCTGATGCCGAGATACGTGCGATCGACGATGAAATCCGACGCGCCATGCTCCGCGACGATCTGAAAGCGATCGTTCTCGGGCACGTCGAGCGTCGTGCGCATCGCGTCGTACACCACGTCGCCGATGGCCGTGCGATATGCGCTGTCCTTGCCTTTCTGCAGATCGATGCGAACGAGCGGCATGAGTCTCTCCTCGTGAATGGTTTCAGCGATAGTCCGGATGCAGCAGCAGTCGCGGCAAGCCCGCGCGATCGATATGCACGACCGCGTTCTGCCCGAAGCCGGTCATCAGCGCATCGGCGGTGGCGTGCGTCGCGCCGAGCACGAGAAGGCTCGCTTCGGCCAGCCAGATGTTCTTCGGATCGATGCCTTCGCCCGGCAGCGCGCGCAAGCCCATTTGCCCGACGCGCTCGATCAGCTTGCGCTGACGCGTCGCGTTCTCCTCGGGCGCGAGCTCCTGACCGAACGGATTGAACGCGGTGACGAACACGGCGCTCGCGACATCGTGTTGCGCAAGCAACGACGCCGCTTCGGCATTCGCGACGCCTATTTTCATAACGATGCCCGGCTGCGCATCGATTCGATAAATCGCCGCGTGGTACGCAGCGAGCGTCGCGGGCGGCAGTCCTTGCGTGCGCTTCAAAACGATCGGCTGGCCGTGCGGCGTGGCGCGCGCGGCCTCGTCCCATTCGACGCGCCGGCGCGCGAGCGTCTCCTCGCTCACGCAGCCCTTTTCGGCCGTCAGGCGTTCGAGCGCGCTCAGCCAGTGCGTGTAGTAAGTATCGCCGTGGTCGGGATCGCCCGCCTTCTGCGCGTCCCTGATCGCGACGCTCAACGCGTGCGCCCACTCCTTCCACGTGAACACGCCGCGCTCGTACAGCGCGAGCGTCATCGCGAAAGCCTGCGCTTCCCACGGCGCGCGAAACGCGGGTCCGGCCTCGTCGAAAGGCAGTTCGGGCAAGACGGCGCGCAACTCATGCAGCTTCGATTCGTTCGAGGTCATGTCACGCGCGCGCGGCATCGAGATAAGGTTCCCAGCAATCGACGCACACGGACGACGCGGTCGTGTCCGCTCCCCACAACGCTTGCGCATCGAAACGCACGGTATAGAGCCAGTGCGGATGTTCGCCGTTGCCGAGCGCGTTTTCATCGGGGAACACATGCGTGCCGCGCACCGCGACGATGCGCCCGGGCTTGCCCCGGCAATAGCGCGGCAGACGCGTATGCGTCGGCGGATTCATCAGCTTCGTGCGAACTTCATCGCCGACAGCGAAGCGCGCCGCCGATGTCGCCGGACGTTCGACCGGCGCGCCGCGCAACAGCGCCGCGCTCACGTCCGCCGCCTTCAGCACGCGCACGTTCGGCTTCGCGGCGGTTTGCGAGCGGCCGCTCGCGATTTCGTCCGCGCTCGCGAGTCCTTTCGCCATCAAGAGCTTCTTCAAACCCTCGAACCAGATTTCGTAGTAGCTGCTGCCGAGATACTGCGCGGGCGGCAGGCTTTCGCGCGCGGCACGCGACGTGTCGATGTTCCATTGGCCCGTTGCGCCCATCGCGAGCGTGACGGCCAGAACCCGCCGCTCCCACTCCGCATGAAACGGCGATGCGCCCGGCATGTCGCAGGCATCGATTTCGACAGGCCCGAACGCCTGCATGCCGCCCATGTCGTGCGCCGCGTTCACGCCGATGCTCCCGCTGCCTGCGATGGCGCGAGCGCGAGGCCCGTGCCGATCATCGAATCGCGCGTGACGAGGTCCGCCAGCGCGTCTTCGTCGAGATGATCCGTACCGGCGGGACGCATCGGCACGACGAGATAGCGCACTTCCGCGGTCGAATCCCACACGCGCAACTCGACGTGTTCAGGCAATGCGACGCCGAAGTCCTTCAGCACGCCGCGCGGATCGATCACCGCGCGCGAGCGATACGGCGCGGACTTGTACCACACGGGCGGCAGCCCGAGCACGGACCACGGATAGCACGAGCACAGCGTGCAGACCACCATGTTATGTACGTCCTCCGTGTTCTCGAGCGCGACCATGTGCTCGCCTTGCCGCCCGGTGTAGCCGAGCGACGCGATGGCGGCGCTGGCGTCGTCCAGCAGCCACGCGCGAAACGCCGGATCGCGCCACGCCTTCGCGACCACGCGCGCGCCGTTGCGCGGCCCGACCTTGTGTTCGTAAGTCTCGACGAAGACATCGAGCGCCTGCGGATCGATATAGCCCTTCTCGACCAGCAGCGATTCGAGCGCGCGCACGCGCAAATCCATCTCGGGCAGCGCGCTGCCTTCGTGTTCGTGATCGTGATGATGAGGATGATCGTGGCTCATGTGCGGACTCGCGAATGGCACAGACGTCACACGTTACCGGAGTGCGCGCGCGCGTGCAAACGTCGGCACGGCCGCCTGCACGCCGCCTATACTTTGATCAGCGTCTCATGCGAGGAGGATGCCATGACACGCAAGTACATCGATTGCCGCGAATGCCCGAGCGACGTGAAGTGCAGCGTCGCGCTTTCTGCCGACACCGAGGACGAACTGATGGAAGCCGCCGTGCAGCATGCGGTCGCGGTGCATCAGCATACCGATTCGCCCGAGTTGCGCTCACAGCTGAAGACCTTCTTCCACGAGGGCGCGCCGCCTGCGTGATCGCGGTTTGCCGGTCTTCAGCCGAGCTCGAAAGTCGTCACGCCGAACACGTTCGCAAGCGGCACGTCCGGGGCCGCCTGCGTGTACATGCGCGCCGTTTCGAAGACGCTCTTCATGTCGTGCTCGACGGCGAGCGCGAGCGCGGCGGGATTGCTTTCGGGCACGTCGAGAAACACGGTCTCGCCCGGCAGCACGGACACGAGCGCGCGATACAGCGCACGCGCGGTCGCGAGATCGTCGGCGAAGAGCGGACCGATCTTGTGACCCGTGCCGCAACGCCGGATCACGGCGAGGCCGCGCACCGCGTCGCCATCGAGCGCGGCAAGTGCGCGCGCGTGCTCTTGCGGCTGCGACAGCCACGCGCGCAGGAACGCGGCGCGCTCGCAGGCGAACATGCGCGTGTCGTAGCCGAGCAGGCGATCGAAGGCAACGGCTGACGCATCGACGATCGTCACGTCATCGACAGAATCATCATCCGCCGACGCGACGCCTTCATAGCGCACGTTGCGATACGCGAGCACGAAGCCCGATTTCCGATAGTTGGGCTGCTGCGCGAGCACGCCGTCGAGCCCGATGTTGCGCGCGCCGAGATAGCGCATGCCTTCGTTCCACAGGCGCATGCCGAAGCCCTTGCCGCGCCATTCCGGGCACACGATATACAGGCCGATGAAGCCGAATGCATCGCCATAGGCAACCGCGGAAATGCAGCCGACCGGCGCGCCGTCCCACGTGCCCACTAAGAAGCCATGCGAGTCGGCGGCGAAGAACGAGCGGGCGTCGTCGAGGCCCGGATTCCATCCTTCGGTCGCGGCCCAGTCGAGCGCGACATCGACATCGCGCGGCGTCATGCTGCGAATGGCGAAGCGGGGATCGTCGGGTGCGGCGTCAGATGGACAGGGAACGGACGGCATGTGAAACGCCTTGTCGAAATGCAGGTGCGTTCAGTGTCGCGCGTTTCTGATGCAGGGGAAAGATGCAGCGAGGGATGGGTACAACGGGGAGTGGCGGAACCGCGGAAGGATAACGAGGCGAACGTGTTCGCCCCGGTCAGGAGTACCCCTGGCGCCGCTCGCCGCGGCTGAAACTCTGGCGCGAGCGCCAGTCTTCCGAGCGCAGGACGTGCTCGCCGTCCTCGCGCGCTGCTTCTTCGGAATCGAAGCCTTCGTCGCTATACGCGACGACCTTCATTCCGCCTCCCGCCGCTCGCTCGACGGTGATGCCCCAATGCCACCCGCCTTCCTGATGGAAGATATGCAGAGTCGGTTTCGACGATGTGGTCTGTTCCATATGTGCGGCTCCTTCAAGCGGACGCCCGTAATGCTTACCGGCCCTGCCCGATGAAACGCTCTGTGCGTACCGGCGTTTGATTGTTCGTGTCGATGCTTCTCGATGCGTGAAGCGAGAGGCTCATGCCACCCGCCAGGAACAGCATACGCAATGCGATGCTGCGTTGCAACACGAGGTTTCCCTATGCGTGGCCATAACCGCACACGCTTTACAAGAATTAACAAGAATAAGCACGAAGGTCGCGATCGTTGCATGCAGTAAGCGTTCGAAAGGCCATGCCTGCGCAGGATTCACTCGCCGTCCCAGTAGCCGAGCGAATCGCTTGCGCGAAAGACGGCGCGCAGGCCTTTCACGCCGGGTTCATCGACGACCAGCACGGCCTGGCGGCCCGTATCCGGATACTCGACCACTTCGGGCGACTGCATCGTGCTGATCGCGAGATAGCGCAGCGTCTGCGTGCTCGTATTGACGATCTGATGCGCTGTTTCGGCATTGCCCGGCGGGCAGGCTATGACATCGCCCGCGCGAATCGGATGCGTTTGGCTGCCGAGCCGCACTTCGCCCTCGCCTTCGATGACGAAGAACATCTCCTCGTTCACGCGATGATGATGAAACGGAAACGCGCGCTTGCCCGGCTCGAGCACGATGAGGCTGTAGCCGAGCTTCTTCGCGCCGACCATGCCGCCGATACGCGCAATGCGCGGCGCGTAACGTTCTGCGGCTGCGCCCGTCGGCGCGAATTCGGGCGGCAGCGGTTGAGGATCGAGCGTATCGAGATTGACGATGGGCGTTTTCATGGTGTCTTGAGTATCGAAGTCATGCGCTTGTCGCGCGAATGTCACGCGTGCTTTCGTGCTCGCCTTGCCACGCGGCGATCGCGTTGCACGTCCACTCGGCATCGTCGTGCGGCAGATCGTGGCCGGCCCACGGATGCACCCTGTGCGGCGCGCGCCATTGCTTCGCGATGCGCGCCGAGCATACCGGATCGACGAGCCGGTCAGCCGCCGACGACAGCAGCAGCACCGGACAACGCGGCGCATCGCGGGCCGCGTGAAAGCGTGCCGCCGCCGCGAGCTGCCGCAGCGCGTTCGCCGCGCTCGCGCCATGCGTGCGCCGAAGCTGCGCCCAGTGCGCGATGTCCGCATCGCGCGAGTCCGCGCGGTTGCATGTGAGGTCGAATATCATCTCCTCGCATTGTTCGGGTTGTGTCCATGTCATTGCGATGCGGGCGAGCATCGGCCATGCCGTGGGACGCAGACGTTCGGGCAGGCGCGCGAACGGACGCATGCTGGTGTTGATCAGCACGAGCCGCTGGATCTCGCCCGCGTGACGTTCGGCCCACGCGGCCGCGACCATCGCGCCGAGCGACATCGCGAGCACGCGACATGGAAAGCGCAGCTTCAGCGACACGGCGCGCTCGCGCACGAAGTCCATCATCGCGACGACGGAATGCGGCGCCGCGTGCGCGTGTTCGACGCCATTGCCCGGCAAATCGATGCACACGACGCGCTCACCTTCTTCGACGAGCCCATGCGCGACGAGCGCCGCATCGAACGCGCCCCAGTGACGCGCTTCGCGTGTGAGACCGCGCAGGAGCACCCAGTCGCTCATGACGTGCGCTGCCAGTGCTCGCGCGCGCGCCGCAACACGTCCTCGCGGAAGTCGCCGCTCGGCAGCCAGCGCCGCGACGAAAACGCGGCGCGCGTAAGGAAATCGAAGAAGTTCGGATGACGCCGCAACACGCGTCGCGTGCGGTGCGCCTTGATCGGATTGAAGATGCCGAGACGCGAGAACATCTGCATCGGATTCTTGCGGATCCAGCGCCATGAACCGAGTTCGAGCGTCATCGGCAGGAAGATGTTGGGCGCGCGCGAGCGGTCGTACGCGAAGTCCCACAGATCGCCGTGCAACAGGTATTGATGGCTCTGCGGCTCGAATGCGTAGCCGTGATGCGGATACGATTCCTCGAACATCGTCTTCAGCAGAAACATTTCCGGCAGATGCGCCATTTGACGCTCGGTGCGCGCGTACGGAAACCAGATGCTGTCGTCCCAGCCGAATCCCGAATGACAATCGAGCGCGAAGCTGAGCGGCCGCGACATCAGTTGCTCCTCGACGACCGAAAGCAGCGCTGCGCTTTCCACTTCCATGCGGCCATCCACCGGCCCGCGATACCACGGCAGCCACGGCCCGATGCGCTGGCCGCCCGCCAGAAACGGCACGCGTCCCTCGGCGCTTTGCGGCGCGTTGCGCATCAGATCGACGCCATTCGGATTTGCGCGGGTGCGCGCGAACATGCCGCCGGGATTGACGATCGGCATGAAGATGAGACGGATCGCGCGCAATTGATGATGCAGCGTGTCGTCCCATTCGAGGCGGCGCAACAGCGCGCGCATGTATTCGAGCACGAGCTGCGTGCCGATGCATTCGAGCCCATGCACGCCGCCGAAAAAGCCGATCGCGGGCGCTTGCGGATCGTCCGAACCGATCGATGCGGTCAGGATCGGAAACGATTGATGGCGTGCGCGCACTTCGCCCATCGTGCGCCACGCGAAGCGCCCGCCACCCGCGATGCGGATCGCCTTCAGTTCGTCCATCTCCGGAAAACTGCTGGTGACGGCGACGCTCGAGGTGCTCATGACGGCGGCCTTTTTGTCGTGTATTCGTTGGCTCAGGCTATGGCTCGGTGTTGCGCGGCACTCCCCGCCCGAAAAAATCGAGTATAGGGCGCTTCACCGGTACACGACATATCGAATATCACGCCGCGCGCACGCAAAACGCAATCAATGTACGGTGCGCTACCAAAACGGGTTCTGCACGTTTTCGTTCTGTCACCTAGAATGAAATCGCCGTGTCATGCGGTGTGAGGGTTTCGTCATGTCATCCATTCCCCGTTTCATCGTCGGCGCGTTGGCATTGTGCTGCGCGGCCTCCGCGCTCGCGCAACCGCAGGCGCAAACCAGTGATCCGAACGCACCGAAAACCCGCGCGCAGGTCCGGCAGGAATTTCTGCTCTGGCGCTCGGTCGGCTACGATCCGAATGACTGGCTGAACTATCCCGAGAACGCAATGCGCGCGAGCCGCATCATCGCGCAACGCCAGGCTCGCGGCGAAACCTCGGTGCAGTGAGACGGCATTCGTCAGGCTGATTCGACGCGCGGCTTTTGCCCGCGCAGAATGCGCCGCGCGATGCTCCAGCGATGCACTTCCGACGGACCGTCGTAGATCCGGAAGGCGCGCATGTCCGCGAAGATCCGCGCGACGACGGTTTCATGCGTAACGCCCTGACCGCCGAGCACCTGCACCGCGCGGTCGACGACGCGCCACAGCGCCTCCGATGACACCACCTTCGCGATGCTCGACTCGTGCTTGCCGAGCACGCCCTGATCGAGCACCCACGCGCAGTGCCAGATGGCGAGGCGCGTCACGTGCAAATCCATTTCGTTGTCCGCGAGCATGAAGCCGACGCCTTCGTGCTCGCCCAGCGCGCGGCCGAACGCCTGACGTTCTCGCGCATATGCCGTCGCGACATCGTGCGCACGGCGCGCAGCGCCGAGCCAGCGCATGCAGTGCGTGAGACGCGCGGGCGAGAGCCGCACCTGCGCATATCGAAAGCCTTCGCCCGGCTCGCCCAATACGTTCTCTTTGGGCACGCGCAATCCCTCGAAGCGCACGACGCCGTGGCCGCCAGGAAAACACGTGTCGAGCGAATCCATCGCACGCTCGATGACGATGCCCGGGCTCGACATGTCGGCGAGAAACATCGTCGCGGGACCGTCGGCGAATTTCGCCATGATGATCGCGACCGCCGCGCCCTCCGCGCCGGTGATGAACCATTTGCGTCCGTCGATCACGTATTCGTCGCCGTCCTGCGCCGCGATGGTCTGCAACATCGAGGGATCGGCGCCCGCGCCCGGCGACGGCTCGGTCATGCAGAAACACGAGCGGATGTCGCCCGCCGCGAGCGGACGCAGCCAGCGCTCCTTTTGCTGCGGCGTGGCGATGGCTTCGAGCAGGTGCATGTTCCCTTCGTCGGGCGCGGCGATATTCAGCGCGACCGGACCGAGCGGCGAATAGCCCGCTTCTTCGAACAGGATGGCCTTCGCGACGTGATTCAGGCCGAGGCCACCGAATTCGGGCGATACGTGACTCGACAACAGCCCCGCCTTGCGCCCTTTCGCGACCAGTTCGGCGCGCAGCGCCTCGTTCGGGCCGTGCGGCGTGCAACGCGGATCGCGCTCGAAGGGAATGATTTCTTCGGCGATGAAAGCGCGCACGCGCGCCTGCAGATCGGTGAGTTCGGGCGAGAGGGAAAAGTCCATCGGCAATCCTCTAAGGGAACGGGCTGACTTGAAGCTTAACCGCGCGGGCGCACTGCGCGCCAGAGGCTTTGCCCGTACATGCTCACTCGTCGTATTCGGTGTATTTGCGCGCGTCGCCCTTCACCTTGTGCGCCGGATACTTCGACCGGTTCAGCGCCATTTTTTCGATCAGCGCGAGATGCAGATCGACGTCGAGCGAATCCGCGAGCATCACGAGATACGCGAGCACGTCGGCCATTTCGTGACGGATCGCGCGCAGTTTCGCTTCGTCGAGTTCGGCCTTTTCGCCGGTGGCGAGCCATGTGAACGGTTCGAGCAACTCGCTCGCCTCGACGGACAGCGCCGCCGCAAGATTCTTCGGCGAATGAAAGCGGCTCCAGTCCCGCTCGCGAACGAACTCGCGCAGCATGTCGCGCATCTGGACGAGCTCGCTCGCGCCTTCCTGCTGATTCTGCTGCTCCATGGTCTTCCTCTGACGTTTCATTGCGTGCCTTAGCTTAGCGCGACCGCGGAACGCCCTCGCCTTTTGCCGCTCTTTGCTTCCAAACTACGCCTCGACATATCCCAGATCCATGCGGCGATGTCGGAAACTCGCATACATCGGGTTCGAATCCGCGAATTCGAGACAATTTGACACGGGCAGGACAATCTTCTTGCGTCGATTAACTACGACTCATAGAATCGTAGTTAATCGATGACGACGAAAACCGTCCGTCGAGCGACCCCAATATCGAATTCCAAGGAGCATCGAAATGTCCAAGCGCATTCTGGTAGTCGGAGCCGGCTTCGCCGGCATGTGGAGCGCCCTGTCCGCCGCGCGTCTCATCGATCAGCACGGCCGGACGGATATCGAAGTCGTGCTGATCGCGCCGGAGCCGCATCTGCACGTGCGTCCGCGTCTGTATGAAGAGAATGCCGCGGGCATGAAGGCGCCGCTGCTGGACATCTTCGCGTCCACAGGCGTCAGGTTCATTCAGGGTACGGTGGAACGCATTCACGTCGAGCGCAATGAAGTCGACGTGCTCGGCGTGGACGGCACGCCGTCGTCGTTGAACTACGACCGTCTCGTTCTGGCGACCGGCAGCCGCCTGTTCCGCCCGCAGATTCCGGGGCTCGCGCAGCACGCGTTCAGCGTCGATCAGGTCGATGAGGCCGCCACGCTCGAAGCGCATATCAAGGCTCTCGCGACGCAGCCCGATACGCCCGCGCGCAATACGGTGGTCGTCGCCGGCGGCGGCTTCACGGGCATCGAAACGGCGGCGGAAATGCCGGCGCGCCTGCGCGCTGCGCTCGGCGCGGATGCGAAGGTGCGGGTCATCATCGTCGAACGCAACAAGGAAATCGGTCCAGACCTCGGCGCGGGTCCGCGTCCCGTCATCGTCGAGGCGCTCGAATCGCTCGGCGTGCAGTGGCGGCTCGGCGCGGCGGTGACGTCGGTCGATGCGAACGGCCTCAGCACGTCGGACGGCGAGCGCATCGAAGCGAGTACCGTGATCTGGACCGCCGGCGTGCGCGCGAGCGCGCTGACCGCGCAGATCCCCGCTGAACGCGATGCGCTCGGCCGCCTGCATGTGGATCGCAATCTGCGCGTGCTGGGTGTCGATACGGTCTACGCCACGGGCGATGTCGCCTACGCCGCCACCGACGACGAAGGCAATCACGCGATGATGTCCTGTCAGCACGCGATGAACCTCGGCCGCTCGGCGGGCCACAACGTCGCGGCGGAGTTGCTGGGCGATGCGCCGATTCCGTACAGCCAGCCGAAATACGTGACGTGTCTCGATCTGGGCCCGTGGGGCGCGGTCTATACGGAAGGCTGGGAGCGTGAGGTGAAGATGTCGGGCGCGCAGGCGAAGCAACTGAAAACGCGCATCAACACCGAGTGGATTTATCCGCCGAGCGCGGAACGGGCCGAGGCGTTCGCGGCCGCGGACCCGCTGCGAATTGTTGTAGCGTAAGGCTGGCTCACGCCGCCGGATAGAGCCCCAGCGTGCGCGCGTGCAGGCGTGCGAGCCCGAGCAGGGCATCGGTGAAAGGCGTCGGCACGCCAGTCATCGCGCCTAGCTCACGCACCGACGCGACGAGCGCATCAAGCTCGACCGCCTTGCCCGCCTCCACGTCCTGCAACATCGACGTTTTCATCGCGCCGAGCTTGAGCGTGACGGCGTGACGGTCTTCTGGCGCCTGTTCGATGGGAATGCCGAAGCGCGCGCCGATTTCCTTCGCTTCGAGCATGACGCTCGTCACGAAGCCGCGCACGAGATCGTCGCTCAGGATGCGGTCCGTGGTTGCGCCAGTGATCGCGCTGATGGGGTTCATCGTCATGTTGCCCCACAGCTTGAACCAGACATCGCGCTGAATCTGCGGGGAGAGCGTGGCGTCGAAGCCGGCCTTCGAAAAGAGCGATACGAGCGATTCGGTGCGTGCGGTCGGCGCGCCTGTCGCTTCCCCGAGAATCAGACCTTTGCCCTGTCGATGCCGGATGACGCCCGGTGCTTCGACGAAGCAGCTCGCATGCACGACGCAGCCGACCGTCTGCGCGCCCGGTATCGCGGCCGCGATCGCGCCGTGCGGATCGACCGACGACAGGCGCTTGCCCGTGAAAGGCTCGCCAAGGCCGTCGCAGAACCACCAGGGCACGCCGTTCATCGCGGTGAGCACGGTGGTGTCGCTCGAAAGCAGCGGCGCGATATGCGCGGCTACGGATTCCATCGCGGGCGCCTTCACCGCGACGATGACGAGATCCTGGGCGCCGAGATCCGCGGGCTCGGCGCTGGTCGCGACCTTCACGGTATGCGCCGCGTCGGTCTCGACGAGCCGCAGCCCTTCCTTCTTCAACGCTTCGAGCGTCGCGCCGCGTGCAACCACGCTGACATCGCAGCCCGCCTGCGCGAGCTTCACGCCGATCCATCCGCCGATGGCGCCCGCGCCATATACGCAAACTTTCATGGTCCGATCCTCGCTCGTGGCAATCATCCGATCGCCATTGTAAGAGCGGGACGCCCCGCGTGCCGCACGATCAGTGCGCGATACCGGTGGCGAGCTTCGCGACCGTGAGCAGCGTCAATCCGAACGCGCCCGCGAGCATCACGGCGATGACCGGCAACAGCGGCAGCTTCACATGCGCGAAATCGGCGTTGTGCGACGCGCGCTTGCGCACGCCGAAAAAGCTCCAAAACACGATGCGCATCATCTTCAAGAGTTCCATGAGCGGCTCCTTTTGCATGGGTCCGAATCGATCTTTCATGCATCGATGTTGCGCGCCGCGCCATGTTAAAAACAGAAGCAGTTGCGCTGTATTCGGCGGTAGCAGAATGACGCGCGATATCGGCTGCTACCGTCGAATCGATCGCAACTGCTGCTTTCGGAATGCCGCGGCGCGCTCTATCGTTGGCCCTCTCTTTGCCAATGCGCCGCATCCATGTACCAATACACCGAGTTCGACAAGTCCTTCGTAAAGAGCCGCGCCGCGCAGTTCCGCGATCAGCTCGAGCGCTGGCAGGACGGCCGCCTGAGCGAAGATGCGTTCCGCCCGCTGCGCCTGCAAAACGGATGGTATGTGCAGCGCCATGCGCCGATGCTGCGTGTGGCCGTGCCCTACGGCGAACTGTCGAGCGCGCAATTGCGGGTGCTCGCGCGCATCGCCCGCGAATACGACGATCCCGATCCCGAGGTCTATCGCGTCGCGAGCGAAGCGCAGGGCAAGCTCGGCACCGAACGCCTGCCGACGCATTGCGCGCACTTCACGACACGCACCAATGTTCAATTCAACTGGATCCCGCTCGACAAATCCGCGGACGTGATGGACCTGCTCGCCACCGTGAACATGCACGGTATCCAGACGAGCGGTAATTGCATCCGCAATATTTCCTGCGATGAACGCGCGGGTGTCGCGCCCGACGAAGTAGCCGATCCGCGTCCTTTCGCCGAGATCATGCGGCAATGGACGACGCTGCATCCCGAGTTCGCGTTCCTGCCGCGCAAGTTCAAGATTGCGATCACGGGCGCAAGCGAGGATCGCGCGGCGACCGCGTGGCATGACGTCGGCCTGCAACTCGTGCGTAACGAAAGCGGAGAGCTCGGCTTTCGCGTGAGCGCGGGCGGCGGCATGGGGCGCACGCCGGTGATCGCCACGCCGATGCGCGAGTTTCTGCCGTGGCGGCACATCATGAACTACATCGAGGCGATCGTGCGCGTGTACAACCGTTACGGCCGCCGCGACAACAAGTACAAGGCGCGCATCAAGATCCTGATGAAGGCGGAAGGCCAGCGCTATATCGATGACGTCGACGAAGAGTTCCGGCAGATCGTCGAGCATGACGGCGCGCCGCATCTCATCTCGCAAGCGGAACTCGACCGTGTGAGCGCGTCCTTCGTGCCGCCTGCGCTGAATGTCCCGCCTGCGGCCGTCGACGACATCGACCCGCACGGTCATCCGCTCTTCGCGCGCTGGCTGCAACGCAACGTGGCGCGGCATAAAGACCCCGCGCTGCGCATCGTGACGCTCTCGTTCAAGCGTCTGCTGCAATCGCCGGGCGATGCGAGCGCGGACCAGCTCGACATCGTCGCGAATCTCGCCGATCGCTTCTCGGCGGGCGAAGCGCGCGTGACGCATACGCAGAATGTCGTGCTGCCGTGGGTGCGCGCAAGCGAGCTCTTCGCGTTATGGCAAGCCGCGCGCGAAGCAGGCTTCGCGAGTGCGAACGTGCAGCTTCTCACCGACATGATCGCGTGTCCCGGCGGCGACTTCTGCGCGCTCGCGAATGCCCGTTCGCTGCCGATCGCGCAGGCCATCACGGAGCGCTATCAGGATCTCGACGAACTCGACGACATCGGTGAAGTCGATCTGCATATCAGCGGCTGCATCAATTCGTGCGGGCATCATCACAGCGGGCATATCGGCGTGCTGGGCGTCGACAAGGATGGACGCGAGTGGTATCAGATCACGCTCGGCGGATCGGACGGCAGCGCGGCGAGCGGCGCGGCGCAACCCGGCAAGGTGATCGGACCGTCGTTCAGCGCGGCTGAAGTGCCGGATGTGATCGAGGCGATTCTTTCGACCTATCGCGATACGCGCGAGCGCAATGAGCGCTTCATCGATACCGTGCGCCGCGTGGGCTCGGAACCCTTCAAGGCAGCCGCGCACGCAGCCCGCACGAACGATGAGGTGACGGCATGAACGGCACGCGACGTATGCGCATTCTCGCGCTCGAAGATCACGACGCGGATACACGCGATCGCGTCGCGATCCTCTCTAACGACGACGATCCTCAATCGCTGAAAGATCGATTGAAGGATATCGATCGCATCGATCTGCACTTTCCGCATTTCACCGATGGCCGTGCCTATAGCCAGGCTTATCTGCTGCGCAAACGTCTGGGCTTCGAAGGAGACTTGCGTGCAACGGGCGACGTGTTGATCGATCAACTCGTACAAATGGAACGAACGGGATTTTCGAGCGCGGTCCTCAGGGAAGGCGTGGATATCGCGGATGCCGAACGACAGTTCGCGCGTTTCGCGGGCTACTATCAGGGCGATCTGGCGTCGCTCTGAAGCGCGCATTCGAACGGATATAAGCGCGCTTCGACGCCTTTCAAGAGCCGCCACGCGAAAATAAAAAGCACTGGAAACATAGCGCTCCGGTATTGAAACGATAGCCTTCGCACCTACTTTGGATGCAAGGGCAGCGACACAGCGCGCTGTCGTTTCAACTTCCTGCTGCCGGCCTCGTCGGGCCGCACTATCGGAGACTGGACCATGAGTGACTTTTATTTTGGCGGCGACGTTTTCTCGGAGCTGGACCGCGTGCAACGGCAGGTGTCCTCGCTCTTCGGCAATCTACCTTCCAGCATTCGTTCGAGCCGCGCGGATGCTTTCCCTCGCCTGAATATCGGCAGCACCGATGATGCGATTCATATCGTCGCGTTCGCGCCGGGTGTCGAACCCGCATCGCTCGATGTGACCGTCGACAAGGGCACGCTCACCATCAGCGGCGAGCGCCGCGCACAAGCAACCGTGGAAGGCGCCCGCACCTATGCGAAAGAACGCTTTGCCGGCAGCTTCCGCCGCGTGATCGAGTTGCCGCAGAACGCGGACGCCGACAAGGTCGAAGCGCGCTATGAGAACGGCACGCTGTCCATCACCATCGGCAAGCGCGAAGCATCGAAGCCGCGCGCGATCACCATTCAGTAAGAGGGAAAACATCATGACCGAGAATACGCAAGTCGCTCCGCAAGGCACGAACGAAGTAGCACGCAAGAACGAAGACACTGTGCGCCGTGCAACGGTTACGCCTGCGGTCGATATCGTCGAGGATAGCCACGGCATCACGCTGTGGGCCGATCTGCCCGGCGTGTCGCGCGAGAAGCTCGACGTGAAGGTGCACGATGCCCGCCTCACCATCGAAGCCGAAGCGGAACTTCCCGTGCAAGGTGCGGTGCGTGTGCATCATGCCGAATTGCGCGCACCGCGTTTCGCGCGCGCCTTCACGGTGAGCGACGACTTCGACACCGCGAAGATCGACGCGAATCTCACCAACGGCGTGCTCAGGCTCACGATTCCGCGTCGCGAGGAAGCGCGTCCGCGCCGCGTCGAAGTGCGCGCGGGCTGAGCGCCGAAAACAACGCCCTAAGTTTTGATTCGAACGGCCGCGATCTTTTCGCGGCCGTTTTCTTTTTGCGCTGCATGCACGCCTCTATAATCGTCGGCGGCGGCTCGCGTCGCCTACACTCATAAACTCATGCAAAGAAGGGACTATCGTGAAGAGGCTGTTGACGGTGTTGTTGGGTTCGATGCTGACCGTATCGATCGGCGTGCACGCAAAGGAATGGTCGACTATCCGCTTCGGTGTCGATGCAAGTTATCCGCCTTTCGAATCGAAAGCACCCGACGGCACGCTGGTCGGCTTCGACATCGATGTCGGCAATGAACTCTGCCGGCGTCTCAATGCGAAATGCGTGTGGGTCGAGAATGCATTCGACGGCATGATTCCCGGCCTCAAGTCGCGCAAGTTCGACGGCGTGCTCTCCACGATGTCGATGACACCCGCGCGCGTCAAGCAGATCGCGTTCTCCAGCAAGCTCTTCCATGTACCCACGCGCCTCGTCGCCAAGCGCGATTCGAGCATCCAGCCGACCGCCGATTCGCTCGCGGGCAAGACGGTCGGCGTCGAGCAAGGCTCGATGCAGGAAACCTACGCGAAGGCGCACTGGGGCGCGAAGGGCGTGAAAGTCGTCTCTTACGCGGATCAGGATCAGGTGTATCAGGACTTGCTCGCCGGACGTCTCGACGCATCGCTGCAAAATGCCGTGCAGGCGGAACGCGGCTTTCTCGATACGCCGCGCGGCAAGCCCTACGGCTTCGCAGGCGGCGCGCTGGAAGACAGCGCGATCTTCGGGCCCGGCACTGCAATCGGCTTGCGCAAGGAAGACACCGACCTGAAGGAAAAGCTCGACGGCGCCATCGCCGCGATGATCAAGGACGGCACCTACAAGCGCATCGAGCAGAAGTACTTCGACTTTGATATCTACGGCGAGTAACCACGATGACCCAGCCCGCGAACGATCAACCCGGTGTGCATCGCGCAGCCGTGCAAGGCTATACGGCCAACGCGGATAGCTACGTGCGCGGGCGGCCCGACTATCCGCCGGAACTCGCGGGCTGGCTCACCGGGACGCTCGGGCTGAAACCCGGCGCGAGCGTCGTCGATCTCGGCGCGGGCACGGGCAAGTTCACGCCGCGTCTCGTGCAGACGGGCGCGCGCGTGATCGCGGTCGAGCCGGTCGATTCGATGCGTGCAAGGCTCGCGGCCACGCTACCCGATGTCGAGGCGCTCGCGGGCACCGCGCAATCGATACCGCTCGAAGATGCTTCGGTCGATGCCGTCGTGTGCGCGCAGTCGTTTCACTGGTTCGCGAGCCACGCCGCGCTCGACGAGATTCATCGCGTGTTGAAGCCGGGCGGCCGCCTCGGCCTCGTGTGGAATCTGCGCGATGCGCGCGTGCCGTGGGTTGCGAAGCTCGACGCCATCGTCAATAAATATGAAGGCGACGCGCCGCGCTATTACACTGGCGCGTGGCGTCACGCATTTCCGCATGAAGGCTTCGGTCCGCTCGTCGAAACGCTTTTTTCGCTCGGCCATACGGGTTCGCCCGAAGATGTGATCGTGCATCGCGTGCGCTCGACGAGTTTCATCGCGTCATTGCCGGAAGCGGCGCGCGTCGAGATCGATGATGAGGTGCGCAAGCTCATCGAGCGCGAACCCGAGCTGAGCGGCAAGCGTGAAGTCACTGTGCCTTATGAAACCGCGGCGTTCGTCGCGATCAGGCAGTAGCAATCAGCGCGCGTTGGCACGCAGTCGGGCAGCGCGCACGAGCCGACAATAGACAAGACAAAAGAGGAGACAGCGATGGCGACACTCAAGCAGATGCAGGCGAAGCTGAAGAAACTGCAGGCGCAGGCCGAGCAACTGATCGCGAAGCGCGCGCAAGCCGTTCTCGACGATATTCGCGCGATGATGGAAAGGCACGGCCTCACGACCGCGGATATCGACAAGCACGGAAAGAAGATCAAACGCGCTGCGAAGCCGAAGGTCGCGCTGCCCGCGCCGGCGGGTCGTCATAAAGCGATGACGAAACTCGCTAAAAAAGGCAAGCTGCCGGCGAAGTACCGCAATCCGAAGACGGGCGAAACCTGGAGCGGCTGGGCGCGCCCGCCTGCGTGGATCGCGAACGTGAAGGATCGCAGCAAGTTTCTGATCGATGCGGACAGCGCGGAAACAGCGGTCAAGCCGAAGGCGGCCGCCAAGAAAGTCGTGGCCAAGAAAGTCGTGGCCAAGAAAGCTGCGGCCAAGAAGACCGCGGCTAAAAAGACTGCGGTTAAAAAGACTGCGGCGAAGAAAGCAACTGCGGCCAAGCCTGCCGCGAAACGCAGCGCGCCGCGCAAACGCACCGCGAAAGAGGCGCCAACCGCCGCGACCGTGCCTGAGCAAAGCAATGCAGGCGCTCCGGCATCGACGACCACCGGCGACGCATCGGCATCGAATTAGCCTTTTTTCCAGGGAAGCACGGAAAAAATCGACATGGGTGCGCGGCCATTGCCGCGCGCCCGCAAGGATCTTTGGCTTCGGCATGATGCTTGCGTGAACGTAGATACCCATGCAGAGAATGTCGAGGACGCCATGCATCATTCGATCGAACCGCACGAACTGACGAAGATCGATATTGCGCGCTTTCACGTCGTACAAGTCTCCGACGGCACCTTCACCGTCGTCTTGTGGGAAGCGCCCGAATCCGACGCGGACGACCCGCCCGTGATGCACGCTGAGACATCGACACTCACGATTCGTCTGTGCGATCCGCTCAATGCCGTGCGTCGAAAAGATGTCTGCGAACACTTGCGGGCGCAGCTCGCTGCGTCGCGAGTCAGGCAAATGCATCGCGAAGCCGTCGCGTATCCCATTGTTTGAGATCGGCGAAAACTCAATTGGCTTTTCGTGCGATTAAAAAACGGTCAAGTCCTTCTACACTGCGTTCGCATGTCGGGTGCGTTTCGTAGCGAACGATTCGCTTCTCCGATTGCGGTTGTCACTGCCAGATAACTGCATCTCCTCATATTTTTTGTCGGAGCAATCTCGTGAACAAGCGACTCGTAGTGGGCTTTGCTATTGCATTGAGTTCTCTTTTCGCCGGTTCGGCATTTGCAAGCGGTTATGGGCCGGCGCCGCATTATCGTCCCGATGTCGGTGCGCCTGCTTCGCAGCATGGCGTCAGCGCGCAAACCTTCGCGGCGGAAGAAGCCGCGCAAGGCCGCGGTGATTTCGGCACTACGGAACGCACCGCGCAGGTTCAGCGCGGACAGGTTTCCGCATCCGCTTCTTCGCAAGTGGCGCAATAAGCTTTGATTAAAGCGGACACGACGATTCGATTCGTCGTGTCCGCTTTTAAAAGCCTTTGATCGTTTTTTCCAGAAACGTCCAGAGTGCATCGTCCACGGAATAAGGGACGTTGAATCTGAAGCAAGCGCTTTCTGCATCGTCGGGACGGAAGTAAGAGCCGGGCGCGAGCCAGATGCCGTGCTGCAACGCGCGCGTCGCGACGGCGCTGCCTTCTGCGGGATCGATCGGCAACGCACCCCACAAAAATAGACCCGCACGCGGACGACGAAACAACTCGACGCCCAGTGCATCCATGCGATCCTCCACAAGCGCATGCGCGTCTTTCAGCTTCTCCACGACGAATTCCACATGCCGCGCGTAGCGCCCTTCCGTCAGCACTTTCTCGACGATGCGCTCCGTCGCCTCCGATGACGTCAGTCCCACCGCCATCTTCGTGCGCGCCAGTTCGCGCAATACTTCGCGTTCAGCGACGACATAACCGCAACGCAGCGCCGGCGTAATCGTCTTCGCAAAGCCGCCGACGTATAGCACGCGGCTCAACCCTTCCATCGCCGCGAGCAAGGGCGCGCCGGGCGGCGCGAGCTCGCGGTTCACATCGTCCTCGACCACCCACAGGCCGTGACGCTCCGCGATCTGCATCAGACGAAACGCCGACGCCATGCCGAAGGTCGCGCCCGTCGGATTCTGCAGGGTCGTGTTGAGAAAGACCGCTTTCGGCCCATGCTCGATGACGATTCGCTCGAACACGTCCGTATCGATGCCCGCGGCGGTGCGCGGCACGCCATGCACATGAAGCCCGGAGAGCCGCAGAATCTGCAGCAGATTGCAGTAGCCCGGATCTTCGACGACGACCGCATCGCCCGGACGCAGCAACGTGCGCACGATGAGATCGAGCGCCTGCGTCGCGCCCGCGGTCAACAGCACGTTCGACGCGGCATCGACCGGCAGACCATGACGGTCCAGTTGCTCCGCGATCCGCTCGCGCAGCGGCGCGAAGCCATACGGATGCCCGTAATCCGCGATGCGCGCCGAAGGCACGCGACTCACCGCGCGCAACGCATGCTGAAGGCCGCTCTCGTTGACCCATTCGTTCGGCAGCCAGCCGCAGCCGGATTTGATCGGCACGGAATGATCGGCGAATACGTCGGACAGAAGCCACGTCGCGGTGAGGCTCGGCGGTTGCCATTCGACCGCCCGCACGCGTTCGCTGCGCCCGCGCGCGGCCACGCGATAGCCCGAGCCGCGCCGCGCGGTGACGAGTCCCATCGAAACCAGCCTGCCATAGGCTTCCGTCACCGTGAATGTGCTGAGACTTTCCGCCTCGGCGAGACGCCGCACCGATGGCAGGAGCGCGCCCGCGCGCAGCGTCTGCTCCTCGATCGCCGAAGAAAACGCGCGCACCAGTTGTTCGACGAGCGTCGGCGCCTGACGCGTGCCGCGCTCCAGCTTGAGTTCGATCATGGATTCGAGGATAGCGCGGTCATCGCGGATCGGCCAATACAGTTTGCAGCATTTTGCCAGCACAGTTGGCAGCGCAGTGATCGAACTGTCTATGCCGTGCAATTTTGCCGAGGAATACAGTGCACAGACCGTTCTTTCCAAGGAGGAGACCCGCCATGAATGCTCGCCCCGTCATCGACGACCTTTCGTCGTTCTGGATGCCGTTCACCGCCAATCGCCAGTTCAAGGCCGCGCCGCGCCTGCTCGAAAGCGCGAAGGGCATGTACTACCGCTCGACCGACGGCCGCGAAGTGCTCGACGGCACCGCCGGTCTCTGGTGCGTGAACGCGGGCCATTGCCGGGACGAGATCGTGGACGCGGTGCAGAAGGCGCTTTCGACGCTCGACTTCGCGCCGACCTTCCAGATGGGCCATCCGCTCGCCTTCGAAGCCGCGACCAAGGTCGCCAACCTGATGCCCGAAGGACTCGACCGCATCTTCTTCACGAACTCGGGCTCGGAGTCGGTCGATACGGCGCTGAAGATCGCGCTCGCCTATCACCGCGCACGCGGCGAAGGCCAGCGCACGCGGCTGATCGGCCGCGAGCGCGGCTATCACGGCGTCGGTTTCGGCGGCATTTCGGTCGGCGGCATCGCACCGAATCGCAAGACGTTCTCGGGCGCGCTGTTGCCGTCGGTCGATCATCTGCCGCATACGCACGATCTCGCGCGCAACGCGTTCACGAAGGGCCAGCCCGCATGGGGCGATCATCTCGCGGACGATCTGGAACGCATCGTCACGCTGCACGATCCGTCGACGATCGCCGCCGTGATCGTCGAGCCGCTCGCCGGCTCCACGGGCGTGCTCGTGCCGCCGCAAGGCTATCTGCAAAAGCTGCGCGACATCTGCACGAAGTACGGCATTCTCCTGATTTTCGATGAAGTCATCACCGGCTTCGGGCGTCTGGGCAAGGCGACGGCGAGCGAGTACTTCGGCGTGACGCCCGACCTCATCACGATGGCGAAAGCGATCAACAACGCGACCATTCCGCTGGGCGCCGTCGCCGCGCATCGCAATGTGCACGACACGGTCGTCAACGCGGGCGCCGCCAATGCCATCGAGCTGTTCCACGGCTATACGTATTCGGCGCACCCGGTCGCGACCGCCGCGGCCATCGCGACCCTCGATCTGTATCAGCGCGACAAGCTGTTCGAGCGCGCGGCGTCGAAGGCCGAGAAGTTCGAAAGCGCCGCCCACGCGCTGCGCGATGCGCCGTTCGTGAAGGACATCCGCAACCTGGGACTCGTCGCGGGCATCGAGCTCGAATCGCGCGAAGGCGCGCCGGGCGCGCGTGCGTATGAAGTATTCGTCAAGTGCTTCGAAGCGGGCGTGCTCGTGCGCTATACCGGCGATATCCTCGCGTTCTCGCCGCCGCTCATCATCGAAGACGATCAGATCGATCAGATCTTCGGCACGGTGAGAAAGGCGCTGGAAAGCGTGAAGTAAGCGGTTTTCTCGCGGCAGACAGCCCGGTTCCTCGCGATGAGGAACCGGGCTTTTTCTTTCACCGCTCCATGACGAGCAAGGTTGATGTCGCCGAGGCGAACAATCTGCCGCGCGCATCCTTGAGCGTCGCTTCGGCGAACGCGGCGCGGCGTCCGATCGACAGCACGCGTCCTTCCGCGCGCAGCACACCGGAATCGCGAGTGACCGCCTTGTGGTACGCCACTTTCAGTTCGAGCGTCGTATACGCCTGCGTCGCGGTCAGGCATGAATGCACCGAGCAACCGCACGCGGAATCGAGCAGCGTCGCCGCATAGCCGCCGTGCACGGTGCCGATCGGGTTATACGCGTGATCGCCGGGTACGCCCACGAACACGGCCCTGCCCGCTTCCACTTCGATGAATTCGAAATCCAGCGACTCCAGAATGCCCGGCTTGCGTCCGCTCGCGATCAGCTTGCGTAGTTGCGCGAGACCATCGAGGCCGGCGGCGGTTTCTTCGATCAGGCTCATTTCGTCGTCTCCGTTTTATCGCTGGCGGTCTTGATCACGTCGTCATCGCCGGTCACGCTCCAGCCGCCGCCGAGCGAACGATAGAGCGCCACCGCCGCGAGCGCATGTTCGCGCTTCGATTGATTCAGCGCATCGGCGTCGCGCAGATACGATTGCTGGGCGTCGAGCACATCGAGAAAGCTGGCCGCGCCGCCCTTGTACAACTGCGTCGACAGCGTGAGCGACTGGCCGGATGCGGAAAGCGCATCGGTCAGGCGTGCGGTCGATTCGGTCGTGCTGACGAGATCGCTGCGCGTGTCCTCGACATCCTTCAGCGCCTCCAGCATCGTCTGACGCAAACGCAGTTCCGATTCGCGCATCTTGCTCTGGTTTTGCTCGATGTCCGCCGTGATGCGTCCCGCGTTGAAGATCGGGCTCGTCGCGTTGAGCGCGGCCGAGAAGAGGTTGTCGGTCAGCGTCGGCAAACCGAGATATGACGATGCGAGCAAGCCATCCGACAAACGCAGCGAAAACTTCGGATAGCGTTCCGCACGCGCGACGCCGACTTCCGCCGCGCGCTGCTGCACGCTCGCGTACGCGACGAGCACATCGGGGCGGCGCAACAATGCTTCGGACGGCAGCATCTGCGGCGCACCGCTCGCTGGCACGGGAATGACGGGCGCGGTCCCCGGATTCGCGAGCATCAGCTTGTCGATGGATTCCGGCGTGCGGCCCGAATACACCGCGATCAGGCTCAACTGATGCTGAATCGTCGCCTGCGTGCGCGGCACGCGCGATTGCAGATCGCTAAGCTGATTCTGCGCGCGCGCGACATCGAGCTTCGTCGACAGACCGTATTGCAGGCGACGTTGCGTGAGCTTCAACGCGCGTTCGCGAATCTCCAGGTTGTCTTGCAGGATCTTCAGTTCGGCTTGCGCCCAGCGCAGATCGACATACGCGGCGGCCGTATCGGCGGCGAGCGCGAGCCTGACCTGATCCGCGGCATGTTCACGGCCGACGAGCTGCGCCTGCGACGCGAGCAGTTCCAGACGCTCGCCGCCGAATACATCGGGCGTCCAGCTCAGCGTCAGGCCGAAGCCCGCCTGCTTCACATAGCCGAGCGGCGGCGGCGTGTTCTGGCGCGAGTACGATCCGCCCGCGCCCGCGTCCAGTTGCGGCAGCAAGGCCGCGCGACGTTGCGTCGTGATCGCCTCTGCCTGCTTCACGCGCTCGACCGCCGCCTGGACGTCGAGGTTGTCGTTCAACACCGACGCGACGAGCTCGTGCATGACCGGATCGTTGAACTGGTTCCACCATGCAGTGGGATCGACAGCCTGTTTAGGTACATCGACGTTCCAGTCGGCGGGCGCGGTCGCGTTTACGGTCGCGGGGAGATCGGCGTGCGTTTCGGGCTGCACCGCGCACGCGGCGAGCGTCAGAGCCGTCACGCCCGCAAGTATTTCGACGAATAGTTTCTTCATGATCGAAGCATCCGGTTCAGTGCGCATCGGAGGAAGGCGGCGCGCTCGTGATCGGCTTCGCGAACATCACCGTCATCAAGCCGAAGAGAAAGCACAGTGCGAGCACGTAGAAGCAATCGGCGAAGGTCAGCACGAGCGCTTCGCGCATCACGAGCGCATGCAGCGATGCAAGTCCCGCCTGCGACGCATTCAGCGCATCGCCCGCGACGGACGACAAATGCGCGGAGCTGCGCGAGAGCAGATCGTCGATGACGGGCCGGCCGATCGTCACGTTCTCGCTCAGGCGCAGGTAATGCAGATTGAGGCGATCGTTGAGCATCGTCGCGCTCACCGCGATGCCGATCGCGCCGCCGAGATTGCGCATCAGATTGAAGAGTCCGCTCGCCGATTTGAGCCGCGACTGCGGCAGCGAACCGAGCGCCATCGTGACGATCGGCGGAACCGCGAATTGCTGGCCGATACCGCGCAGCGCCTGCGGCAGGAGGAGCTGTTGCCAGCCCCAGTCGTGCGTCAGCGGCGTATAGAAGTAACAGCCCGCGCCGAAGCAGATCAGCCCGAATGCGAGCAGCACGCGCATGTCGATGAAGCGCGACGCGAAGCCGTATACGCCGATCGAAAGCAACTGGAAGCAGCCGACGGACAGCAGCGCGAGACCCGTATCGAGCGAATCGAAGCCGCGCACGCGAGCGAGAAACACCGGCGTCAGGAACACCGACACGAAGATGCCGATGCCCGTCACGAACGACAGCACACTGCCGATCGCGAAGTTGCGCACGGCGAGCGCACGCAGATCGACGATCGGGTCTTTCGCCGTGAACGCGTGCACGAGAAACAGGAAACCGCAGATCGCCGAAATCCACGTACATACGATGATCACGTCGTCGCCGAACCAGTTCTTGCGCGGCCCTTCCTCGAGCACATATTCCAGACAGCCGAGAAAGCCCGACATCAGCACGATGCCGAGATAGTCGCCCTTCTTCAGCAGCGAAAGATTGGGCTCGTCGATATGCACGTACTTCGGCACGAGCAGCGCGACCACGAGACCCGGCACGACGTTCAGATAGAAGAGCCAGTGCCACGACCATTGATCGGTGATCCATCCGCCGATCACGGGTCCGATAGCGGGCGCGAGCGACGCCAGCGCGCCGATGGTCGTCGATGCAATCAGCCGCTGCTTGCCGGGGAAAATCACGAAGGCGGTCGTGAACACGGTCGGGATCATCGCGGCGCCGAGCGCGCCTTGCAGGCCGCGAAAGAGGATCATCGAGTTGATGTCCCACGCCATTCCGCACAGCATGCTCGTGATCGTGAAGCCGACCGCCGATGCAACGAAAAGCCAGCGCGTGGAGAACACTTTCGACAGCCAGCCCGACATCGGAATGACGAGAATCTCCGCGATCAGATAGGACGTCTGCACCCAGGACAACTCATCCTGGCTCGCGGACAATCCGCCGCCGATATCCTTCAGCGACGAAGCCACGATCTGGATATCGAGCGTCGCCATGAAGAAGCCGAGGCACATCAGCGCGAACGCGAGCACGCGCTGTCTTATCGGCTGGTTCGCGGGATCGAAGGGAACGGTGTGGGTCATCGCCGCGCTCCTCAGCCGTTCGACTGCTTGGCGAGATGAACCTTCACGGTCGCCGAAAGACCCGGACGCAGCACCGATTCCATGCCCTTCGGCACATCGAGACGGATGCGCACCGGCACGCGCTGCACGATCTTCGTGAAGTTGCCGGTTGCGTTCTCCGCCGGCAGCACGCTGAAAGTTGCGCCGGTCGCGGGCGCGAGACTTTCGACGTGGCCGGTCAGCGGCACGCTGGATGCATCGAGTTCGACATCCGCTTCATCGCCCGCGCGCATCTTCTTCAACTGGTCTTCCTTGAAGTTCGCATCGACCCAAAGTCCCGTCGACGGCACGATGGTCAGGAGCGACGTGCCGACGTTCGCGAGCACACCCACGCGCGCCGTGCGATTGCCGACATAGCCATCGACGGGCGAGCGGATCGTCGTGTACTCGACATTCAGCTCCGCGACGCGGCGCGCCGCTTCGGCCGTGGCGACGCGCGCCTGCGCATCCGCGATCTGCGCTTCGATCACGCTCAACTGGCGCTTCGCCGCCACCAGCGACGCGCCGCTTCGATCCACCGATGCCTGTGCCTTCGTGTAGTCCGCATCCGCGCGTTCGACGATCTGGTTCGACACGGCATCGTCCTTCACCAGCTCGCGATAGCGCACCCGATCCTGCCCGCTGCGCGTGAGCTCAGCCGACGAAGCGCGCACTTCCGCCTGCTGCTGATTGATGACGGCGGCCTGCAACGCATCCTTCGCCTGTAGTTCGACCACCGCCGCGCGCGCGCCCGACAATTCGGCGTCGGCTTGCGCTAAGCGTGCGTCGTAGTCGCGCGCATCGAGGCGGATCAGCACCTGGCCCGCCTTCACGCGCTGGTTGTCCTGCACGAGCACATCGGTGACGAAGCCGTTGACCTTCGGCGCGAGCACCGTGACATCGCCGCCGACGTAGGCATCGTCGGTCGTCTGCACGAAGCGCAGCACGAGCGCCCACCAGGCCACCGCGGCGATCAGCGCGATCCCGACCAGTCCGAGCGCGAGCAGCATCCAGGGGATCTTGCGCGCCGGCCGCGCGAGGGCCGGCGCCGCGACCGATGGAATATTTGTCGTAGGTGTCGTCATTTGTCGTTATAGTGCATATGCACAATTTGAAGTAAGGAAAGGGCGAATCCGCTGCCCGTCATAGCCCGGAAGACTAGATGTGCATATGCACCAAGTCAACCGTCACGGCGCGCACGAGTGAATAACGCTGACGGAAAGAATCGCGGAAAGCCTTGCGTCACAAGGCCTGAAGGCCGATTTTCGAGCGCCCGGACAGCATGCCTTCGTCGGCGCAAAAGCGCACCGCATGTTCGACGAAGGTGCGCACCTTGGCCGGCAGGAGCGCGCGCGTGCTGTAGGCGATCCGGATTTCGATGTGGGCATCGACGCGCTCGTACGCGTCGAGCAACGTGACGAGCCGCCCCGCCGCCACTTCCTGCGCGACGAGCGCCGTCGGCAAAACGCCGATGCCGAATCCCTGCAACACCATCTCGCGATTGAACACCGCGCTGTTCGATGAAATGTCGTGATCGAGCGGCACGCGCAATTCCTCGCCGCCGATGCGAAACGTGAGCGCGGGCTTGCGGATCGATGGCGACATCGGCACGAACACGTGATCGACGAGTTCGGACGGATGGCGCGGCGCGGGACGCTGCGCAAGATACGCGGGGCTCGCGACGAGCACGAGCGGAATGGTTTCGAGCAGACGCGTGACGGCGGTATCGGTGGAGAGCATGAAGGGCAGCACGATCGCGAGATCGTAACCTTCGCCGACGAGATCGATGGGCCGCTCGGTCAGCGTCACGTCGAGGCGCACGTGCGGATGCGCGCGCCGGAAACTCGCGACGACGGGCGCGTAGCGGCTCATCATCACCGTCGTGTGCGCGACGAGCCGCAAGAGGCCAGTCGCTTCGCTCGCGCGGTTGGAGGCGCGCTCTTCCATCGCCTGAAGTTCGTCGAGCAGGCGCGAGCAGTCGGAGAAGAAGCGTTCCGCGGTCTCGGTCAGCGAGATCTGCCGCGTCGTGCGATTGAAAAGCCGGCTGCCGAGCCGCTCTTCGAGACCCGCGATCGCGCGCGACACGACGGGCGGCGACAGGCCGAGTATGTCGGCCGCACGCGCGAAGCTCTTCGCTTCGACCACCGTGCAAAACACCTTCAGGCTCGTCAGATAGTCCATGTGCGTGATCGTGACGCGTGCAGAGAGCCTCGATCATGGCATGAAGCCGCCGCACTCGCACGATGAGACGATCGCGCGGTTTAACGAGCCGGACGAGCATTCACGCGAAAGACCCATGCGCCTAAAGTTCAACCCATGCCATCGCGATGGCCAACCACTGAACGAAGGAGCACACCATGTCACGTCTTTCCCAGGTCAACGTCAACGAAGCCACCGGCGCCGCCGCCGATCTGTTCGCCGCCATCAAGAAGGCCGTCGGCCGCGTGCCGAACGCCTACGCGACCATCGGCACGCACAGCCCCGCCGCGCTACGCGCCACGCTCGACGGCGATGCGATTCTCGCGAAGAGCAGCCTCGACAAGGCGGACGTCGAAGCGATCAAGCTCGCCGTCAGCGAACTCGTGGGCTGTGATTACTGTGCTGCGGCGCATACCGTTGTCGGCAAGATGGTCGGGCTCTCGCAGAAGGAAACGCAGCAGATCCGCGCCGGTGAAGCGACCGGCAATGTGAAGCGCGACGCGCTCGTGAGGTTCGTGCGGCATGTCGCGGGGTCCAGCGGGACCGTCGATGCGGCGCGTCTGAGCGAAGTGCGCGAAGCGGGCTACTCGGAAGCGCAGGTCATCGATACGCTGTTCGCGATGAGTGTCATCAACTTCACGAATCTCGTGAATCGCGTGAACGACACTACGATTGATTTTCCGGCGCTTGTCTGAGGGTCCGCCTGGTTTGGCGGTCGGGACTCTTGTTTTCGCTGGGTCCCGTTTTCGTGTCGGTCTATTAGCTCTGCCCCTCCCCGGGGCGGGGGTCACTTTCTTTGCTGCTGCAAAGAAAGTAACCAAAGAAAGCAGCTTCTCATCGCCCGCGGTCACACGCACGTTAGCCATGCTTGCCAGCCGCCAATGGCACTCGCCTAAGTGTCGCCCTCGAAGGACTCACCGGGCTTGGCTCGCGCACGGTCTGACAAGCTAGTTGTTTCAGGGCGCTGGTTCAGCACCAAATAGCTTCGGCACAGCGCTACGCGCTGCCGTTGGGTATGCGAGGGAAACCATCGAAGAAGAAGCGCGCGCGCACCCGATTGACCCATCGGCCGCGAAGCGGGCCGGAGCTCTTTGGTGCTGAACCAGCGAGGCGAGTGGTGCGATGTGTCAGACCGTGCGCGGTCCAAGCCCTTGTCTGCTTGTGGGGGCACTCGCTACTGCCGGGCCATCCAGCCAATCGCCTGTGCCGCGGCCGGTGTGAAGTGCTTAGGCTGGGGATAGCTGTTTCTTTGGTTACTTTCTTTGCAGCAGCAAAGAAAGTGACCCCCGCCCCGGGGAGGGGCAACGCCAATAGACCGACACGATAACGAGATCCAAAGTCAACAAAGGTCGATATCTGTCCATGCCGAAAGCACCCCAACGCCCCTAACTCCCCCTGCCAAGCCGATCCATGATCGAACTAACAAGATCGACCGGCACCGGAAAGACGATCGTCGAATTCTTGTCGCCGGCGATCGACGTCAGGGTCTGCAGATAGCGCAATTGCATTGCCTGCGGCGCCTGCGCGAGCATCTGCGCCGCCTGCAAAAGCTTCTCAGAGGCCTGCAACTCCCCTTCCGCATGAATGATCTTCGCGCGCCGCTCGCGCTCCGCCTCGGCCTGACGGGCGATCGCGCGGATCATCGTCTCGTTGATATCGACATCCTTGATCTCGACGTTCGATACCTTGATGCCCCACGCGTCGGTCTGCGAATCGAGCACGCGCTGGATGTCGGCGTTGAGGCGTTCGCGCTCGGACAGCAGTTCATCGAGCTCGTGCTTGCCAAGGATCGCGCGCAGCGTGGTCTGGGCGAGCTGGCTCGTCGCATCGAGAAAGCGGGCGACCTGGATCACGGCCTTCTCCGGATCGACGACACGAAAGTACACGACCGCATTCACCTTCACCGAAACGTTGTCGCGCGTGATGACATCCTGCGGCGGCACGTCGAACACGACGGTTCGCAAATCCATGCGCACGACCTGCTGCACGACCGGAATGATCAGCACGAGCCCCGGTCCCTTCACTTTCCAGAAACGCCCGAGCATGAACACGACGCCGCGCTCGTATTCGCGGAAGATGCGCACCGCCGATGCCACGATGAAAATGACGAACGCAATCAGGATGCCGCTGAAACCGAAAGTAAGCCCCATTTTTCAAGCCTCGTTGTAGATGTGTTCAGGAATGACCAGCCTCGCGTTCGCCGTCGATCGGCTCGACGGTCAGCGTCAGGCCATGACGCGAGATCACGCGCACGCGCGCGCCTTCGTGCGGCAACGCTCGCGACGCGGCCGGCTGCACGCGCCAGCGTTCGCCCTGCACGCGCGCCCAGCCGCTTTCGGACTCGTGCGCCAGCATCACGCCGATGGTGCCGAGCATCGCTTCGGCGCCGCTCACCACGGGCCGCTTGCGCGCTTTCAACGCAACGCCCGACACCGTGAAAACGAACAGCGCCGTGAAGAGCGCGAGCCCGACGACGACGCCGATCGGAATGCCGAAGCCCGGCACGTCGGTGTCGATCAGCATGAGCGCGCCGATCGCGAACGCGATGATCCCGCCGATGCCGAGCGAACCGAACGTCGGCAGAAACATTTCCGCGACCAGAAAGCCCATGCCGAGCACGATCAGCCCCAGTCCGACGAAACTGATCGGCAATAGTTGCAAAGCAAACAATCCGACGAGCAGGCAGATCGCGCCCGCGACGCCCGGCAGCACCATGCCGGGATTCGCGAACTCGAAGAAGAGTCCGTACATGCCGATCATCATCAGAATTAACGCGACGCTCGGGTCCGTGATCGTCGCGAGAAAACGGCTGCGCCAATCGGGCTGGAGCACGACGAGCGGCGCGTGTTTCGTCGCGAGAACGCGATCGCCGCTCGCGGTTTTGACATGGCGGCCATCGAGTTTCGTGAGCAGGTCGGGAACATCGCTGGCGGTGAGGTCGATCACGTTCTGCTCCAGCGCTTCCGTCGCCGATAGCGCCACCGCCTCGCGCACCGCGCGTTCCGCCCACTGCACGTTGCGTCCGCGCAGTTGCGCGAGGCCGCGTATGTAGGCGGCGGCGTCCTGCATCTGCTTGCGGGTTTCGGTCGATTGCTCCGAGGCTTCGGCGCGCGCGCCCGATGCGGCCTTGCCCGTGCCCGCCGGCTCGCGCTCAGCTCCGCCCATGCCGAGCTGCACCGGCGATGCCGCGCCGAGGTTCGTGCCCGGCGCCATCGCCGCGATGTGGCTCGCGTAGGTGATATACGTGCCCGCGCTCGCCGCACGCGCACCGCTCGGCGCGATGAACGCGGCCACCGGCACCGGAGAAGCGAGTATCGCCTGGATGATCGAACGCATCGAGAGATCGAGTCCGCCGGGCGTGTCGAGTTCGAGCACGGCGAGTTGCGCGCGCTCGTCCGCTGCCCGGGCAAGCGAGCGCACGACGAAATCCGCGCTCGCCGGGCCGATCGCGCCCTTCAGCGGGATCACGACGACGGGCGCGGTCGCGGCGGCGGCTGCGCTCATCGGCGTGAGTGCAAACCCCATCAGCAATAGCGCGCAGCGTGCGCAAATCCACAGCCAGTCGGCGAGGGTCGTTCTCATCGGCGAAAACCGGACGCGCGCGTGCGCGACGGTTCCTCGTGTTTGGTCTCTCTTTTAGCTTAGGTCAATTGCGAAATCACGGCCGCCGCGTCGTGCGGTCGATGACCTTTTCGACATCGGCGGTCTCGCCGAGTGCCGACACGAAACGCGCCGTGTCGAAATCACGCGACACGCAGCCGTCGAGATAGATGAAGCGGCGTTGCAGCGTGAGCCACAGGCTCGTCTTCTCGCGCCATTGCAGCGACGCGTTCAGCGAATTCAGGCGGCGCGTCACGCTTTCGGCGATCTCCTTGTCGTAGAGATAGCTGTTCGACAGACGGCAGCGGCCCGCGATCCAGCAGCTATTGCCGCGTTCGATGCGGTAATGCGCTTCGTCGAGCCATTCCTGTGCGGTTTCGGACGGGCCGCGCGGCGCGGCGCAATCGGCGATGGCGCTCGATACGTGAAGGAAAGGATCGTTGCCGCGATTCTCGCGTTCGTCGTCGGCGCCGAGCGTAAGCGATGACACCGCCAGCACGGCGATGAACGCGAGCAACTTGCCTATTGAAAGCCTTCTGACCATCGTGCGCGCCTGCATCGAAGCATCGTCCAGACAGCATAGTTCATCGCATCGGAACGAACCGGCGCGCGGGAAGCCGGTAAACTCCAGATGTGGCGCACCGCCCATTCCTCGCATCGAGGCCGACATGAAACAGGCACTCCATCATCTGACGGTCGCGACAGGCTCGCGCGGCCTGCACGAAGTCACCCGCGAAATCGATCGCTGGATCGATCTTCAGGACATTCGCACCGGTTTGTTGACGCTGTTTTGCCGGCATACGTCGGCATCGCTGCTGATTCAGGAGAACGCCGATCCCGACGTGCGCGCGGACCTCGAGCGATATTTCGAGGCGGTGGCGCCGGAAGCGCCCGGCCGCTACGTCCACGACACCGAAGGCCCCGACGACATGCCCGCGCACCTGCGCACCGCGCTCACCACCGTGCAGCTTTCGATTCCCGTCGAAGCGGGTCGCATGGTGCTCGGCACGTGGCAAGGCATTTACGTTTTCGAACATCGGACCGCCCAGCATCAGCGCGAACTCGTCTTGCATCTGATCGGCGAGTGACATAATATACGCACCGCGTATATTTCAGGAGCGGTGACGATGACTCAGGAACTTCAGCAGCAGACGATTCTTCGCGACGCCATGCGGCGCCTGAACATGACCCGCGACGCCTTCGCTGCGCGCATCGGCGTGACCCGGCGCGCACTCGATACCTGGCTGCTGCCGGACGAATCGCCGGAATCGCGCGCGATGCCGGAAATCGCCGCACGCTACGTCGGCGAGATTCTGGGCGGTATGCCGGAAGCGGGTGCATATACGCAAAGCGCATATCAAGCGATCGAATTCGAAGGCCGTCCGCAGTTGCTCTCGATCGACCAGTTCTCGCGCGAATCCGCCGAAGCGCTGTTTCGCACGGCCGACATGATGCAGCCCATCGCGCGCCGCAAGAAGATCACCCGCGTGCTCGAAGGCGCGGTGCTCGCCAATCTGTTCTTCGAGGCGAGCACGCGCACCCGCGTGAGTTTCGGCGCGGCGTTCGCGCGCCTTGGCGGCTCGGTGTGCGACACGACCGGCTTCACGTTCTCGTCGATGGCGAAGGGCGAGTCGATCTACGATACGAGCCGTGTCATCAGCGGCTACGCGGATGCGATCGTCGTGCGGCATCCCGAGCAAGGCTCGGTCGCGGAATTCGCGCGCGCGACGAACATTCCCGTCATCAATGCCGGCGACGGTCCGGGCGAACATCCGAGCCAGGCGCTGCTCGATCTCTATACGATCCAGCGCGAGTTTTCGCGACTCGGGAAGATAGTCGATGGCGCGCATATCGCGATGGTCGGCGACCTGAAGTACGGGCGCACCGTGCATTCGCTCGCCAAGCTGCTCTCGCTTTACAAAGGGCTGAAGTTCACGCTCGTGTCGCCGCGCTCGCTGGAGATGCCGGCGCATATCGTCGAGCGGCTCGCGCGTGGCGAACATGTGATCGAACAAACGAGCGACCTGCGCGCGGGACTCGCGGGCGCGGACGTCGTGTATGCGACGCGCATTCAGAAAGAGCGTTTCGCCGACGAGTCCATCGAAGGCTATACGCCGGATTTCCAGATCAATCAGGCGCTCGTCGACGATGTGTGCGGACGCGATACGCTCATCATGCATCCGCTGCCGCGCGACAGCCGCCCCGGCGCGAACGATCTCGCCACCGATCTGAATCACGATTCGCGCCTCGCGATTTTCCGCCAGACCGACAACGGCATTGCGGTGCGCATGGCGATCTTCGCGGTGCTGCTGGGCGTCGAGCATCAGGTGCGCCATTCGATGCGCGATGCGGCGTGGAAATCGCCTGCTTCCATCGGCCCGGACGATGCCGTGTTCCAGGGCTTCGATTGACACGTTTTTTATACGCTGCCGCTATCTCTTAGCGTGACGTTGACGAAAGCCGGCCTATGCTTCTACACAAGGAAAACGTGATGGAGCAACGGTCATGGATATGTCGCTTGCGTGGGTTGCCAGCCGCAAAACATTACACGACGAAGGGTTCGGCGCATGTCAGCGTGTGCGCATTCTGGCGCTGGCGCATTTCGCGGATAGCGAGGCGTCGCGGGAACGGATACGCGCGCTGTTTCATTCACCGCTTGGCATCTATGTGAGTCAGGCGCAACGCGAGGGCTGCGAGTTGCGGCTCGAATTCGATACCGCTAGCGAAGATCTCGCCTTTACGTTGCGCACGCTGAAACGCGTGCTGCCGGAAGCGCGTGTCGAGGGAATCGCACCGCGCGTGTTTGCGCATCGGGTGAATACGCGCGGCGCGAGTTGACAACTCATGCTTTCGATCGCTCGACCAGATCCGGATGATGCTCACGCATAAATTCGGCGTAGGGTTTCATCCGCTTGAAGTCTTCCTCGGTGAGTTCGAAGGTGTCCGGATCCAACGCGATACCCCGGTTGATTTCCGCGTCCTCCTCGTCTGTGGGAAGAATAAAACCTTTATACGTCCGTTCCATTTTGCTTCATCTCTCTTTTGTTTGCGCGGCGCAGGCTGATGATGCGCCGCGCTTCGTTTCTCCACGTGAGTACCACGCAGAACATACGGCCGCGGATAGGCGCATAGCCCACCTCACGAACCTCTCCATAATCGCGACGATCGTCCACTTCCAGCACGACATCGTCCCACGCGATCTCTCTCGCAAGACCGAGCGATACGCCGTGCTGAATTCGATTGATCGCGTCCTTCAACGGGTCAAAAGTAATGTCGTCGAAGAGCATTCATTGTGGTTCCCAAAAGTAGAAGTGACAAGGCACGAAAGTTCTGATTTGCGGACCGTCATTTAATCCGAACTCCGAAGCATTCGCGTCACTTCATTCTTTCGCAAAACCTCAAGGCTTTTCTATAGACCGATTGGCCAGCGCGCACGAGTGATCCTGCAGCTCTTCCGACGATGCCCAGTCGCCCGGCTGAACGTGATCGTTGAGCAGAAAGAACACCGGTGCGCCATCGCTGCGCACGGCGCCCGCGAGCAGCAGTGTCTGTTCGCCCATCGTCTGGCCGCGACTGGCGGCATAGGGCGCGAGCAGCTTGAAGGGATCGATGTGGGTCAAATCGGCATCGTCGATGCGTATCGCGCTGTAGACATGACCTCGCAGTCTCACCGGCAGCGGCTTCCACTCCGTGCCAATGCCCGGTCCCACTTCTCGCAGCGTCTGCGCGACATCGGACGCTAGGCAATCGATATGAATGTGCAACTGATTCTGCGTGCGCCCGCTCGCGGAATTGATCGCAAGCGAAACTTCATCGCGTGGCAAGGTTCTGCGCAACGCGCGATCCACATAAACGCGCGCATTCCACGCGTCGCGAAAATAATTCGGCGCATCGGGTTCGAGCAGCTCGGGACTTTCGATGCCGCTCACGCGCGCAGTCGGAATCAGCAGATACTGCGCGATGCCGACGAGATCCTTCAGCACCGCATAGCCGCCCGTGAGATTCACGTCCGCGCATTTCTGCTGAACGTGCGCGCCCTCGGCGGCCGGCTCGCAATAATCGTGGACGATCTCCCACAGCGCATTCGGATTGGCCGCGCACGCGAGCGGCAGACAGAGTGCGCACAGCGCGGCAAGACGACGGAGTTTGAATGTGGTTTTCATCGGCATGATTCGGCGGCGCAAAAAATAGACAGGCTGCCGGATTATGCTTGCAAGCGCGTGAACGCGTCTCCGAATGCGACAAAGCCCCGTGTCGCAAGAACGCGGGGCTTTGTCGTCGGGCGCGCGTCAGGCCGTCTCGGCCCGATTCACCGGATGCGGTTCCTTCAGTTTGTTCGCGACGCGCGCCGCCTCGAAGTACGAAGCGTTCGGCGGACGCTTCAGATATTGCCCCGCGCCACGCTCCGCACGCAGATCGCCGTTCGCCCACGCGAGCGCACCGCGCGTGAGCGTGTGCGTCGCGACGCCTTGCACCGTCATGCCTTCGAAGACGTTGAAGTCCACCTTCTGATGATGCGTCTTCACCGAGATCGTGCGTGTCGCCTGCGGATCCCAGACGACCAGGTCCGCGTCCGCGCCCACTTGCACCGCGCCTTTTCGCGGATAGAGATTGAAGATTTGCGCGGCATTGGTCGACGTCACGCGCACGAACTCGTTCGGCGTCAGACGCCCCATGTTCACACCGTGATGCCACAGCACCGACATGCGATCCTCCACGCCGCCGCAGCCGTTGGGGATGCGCGTGAAGTCCTCGCGGCCCATCGCCTTCTGTGATGCGCAGAACACGCAATGATCGGTCGCCGTCGTGTGCAATTGCCCGGACTGCAGGCCGCGCCACAACGCCTCGCGATGCTCGCTCGTGCGAAACGGCGGGCTCATCACGTGCGCGGCGGCGCGCGTCCAGTCGGGATCGCGATACACCGATTCGTCGATCACGAGATGGCCCGGAAGCACTTCGCCGAACACACGCAGCCCGTCGTTGCGCGCCTTGGCGATCACATCGACTGCATCCTTCGCCGAAACGTGGACGATATAGAGCGGCACGCCGAGCACCTGCGCGATGCGGATCGCGCGATTCGCGGCCTCGCCCTCCACTTCGGGTGGACGCGACAACGGGTGCGCTTCAGGTCCCCTGAAGCCCTTGGCCAGCAGTTGCTTCTGCAACTGGAACACGAGCTCGCCGTTTTCCGCGTGCACGGTCGGCAGGGCGCCGAGTTCGAGCGAGCGTGTGAAGCTGTTCACGAGCACTTCATCGTCGGCCATGATCGCGTTCTTGTACGCCATGAAGTGCTTGAAGCTCGACACGCCGTGTTCGTGCACGAGGAGCCCCATGTCGCGGTGCACGGACTCGTCCCACCATGTCACCGCGACGTGAAAGCCGTAATCCGCCGACGCCTTCTCGGCCCAGCCGCGCCATTCCTTGAATGCGTCCATGAGGGGCTGCTTCGGGCTCGGGATCACGAAGTCGATGATGCTCGTTGTGCCGCCTGAGAGTCCCGCGGCGGTTCCTGTGTAGAAGTCGTCGCTCGCGGTCGTGCCCATGAAGGGCAGTTCCATATGCGTATGCGGATCGATGCCTCCGGGCATTACGTATTGGCCGCCGGCGTCGACGGTTTGTGTGTCGGCGGGGACGTCGAGATCGGTGCCGATGGCGAGGATCGTTCCGCCAGATTGGGGGTCTGCGCAGAGCACGTCGGCGCGGTAGGTGCGGTCTGCATCGATGATCGTGCCGCCGCGAATTAATGTTGGCATTGTCGTGTCCTCCTTGGCTTTGTTTCGTTCGCTTCGCTTTTCACTTTCGCTTTCGCTTTCGTGGAATCCTGAGTTCGTGTCGGTCTATTGGCTCTGCCCCTCCCCGGGGGGGGGGGTCACTTTCTTTGCTGCTGCAAAGAAAGTAACCAAAGAAACAGCTATCCCCAGCCTAAGCACTTCACACCGGCCGCGGCACAGGCGATTGGCCTAATGGCCCGGCGGTAGCGAGTGCCCTCGTAGGTCTCGCGCGGCTTGGATCGCGCACGGTCCGACTCATCGCACCACACAACACACTGGTTCAGCACCAAATAGCTCCAGCCCGCTTCGCGGCCGACCGGTCAATCGGGTTTGCGTGTGCTTCTTTGCTGATGCCTCCAACTCAATGCACCGCACATGTATTCCGTTGGTTTCCCTTGTAGACCCAGCGGCAGCGCGTAGCGCTGTGCCGAAGCTATTTGGTGCTGAACCAGCGCCTTAAAACAACTAGCTTGTCAGACCGTGCGCGAGCCAAGCCCGAGTGGGCCTTTGGGGGCGACACTTAGGCGAGTGCCATCGGCGGCTGGCAAGCATGGCCAAACTGCGTGTGACCGCGGGCTTAAACGAGCTGCTTTCTTTGGTTACTTTCTTTGCAGCAGCAAAGAAAGTGACTGCCGCCCCGGGGAGGGGCAGTGCTAATAGACCACCGCGAAAACGGGATCCGGCGAAATAAAAAAGACATCAAGCACTCAAAACCCCCGCCCGAGGGCTCCCCCGCAACTTCATCCAAGATCCATAGACGACAGCCGCAAGCACGAGCCCCACAAACCACGCATACGTATAGAGCGTATTAAAGAACGCAGGCACTCCCGGAAAAGAAGCCGGAAACGCCGTATGCAAAAACCCCGGCAGATTCGGCAACACGCCGACGAGCAACGCCACCACCGCCGCCACGTTCCACCCGTTGCTATACGAATACTCACCGTCCTCGTCGAAGAGCTCTCGCTGATCGAGCCGCGTGCCGCGTATGAAGAAGTAATCCACCATCAGAATCCCCGCAACCGGCCCGAGCAGCGCCGAATACCCCACGAGCCACGTGAAGATATAGCCCTGCGTGGTAGCGAGAATCTTCCACGGCATCATGACGATGGCGATCGTCGCCGTAATCATGCCGCCCGCGCGATACGAAATGCCCTTCGGCCACAGGCTCGAAAAGTCGTAAGCCGGTCCGACGAGATTGGCCGCGAGATTGCAGCACATCGTATCGAGCGTGAGGATGATGAGCGCAATGCCCACGCCGATGCCCGTCATGCGGCTCGTGAGATCGATCGGGTCCCAGATCGCCTTGCCGTAAATCACGACCGTCGCCGACGTGACGACCACCGAGATCACCGAGAGCAGCGCCATCGGTACAGGCAGGCCGATCGTCTGCCCGATCATCTGATCGCGCTGCGTGCGGGCGAAGCGCGTGAAGTCGGGGATATTGAGCGCGAGCGTCGCCCAGAAGCCGACCATCGCGGTGAGGCCCGGCCAGAACGTCGCCCAGAAAAGCCCTTCTTTCTTGCCGCCCGCGACGAACTGCGACGGCGCCGAGAGCATCGAACCGAGGCCGCCCGCCTTGCTCGTCGCCCACCACACGAGCGCAATGCACATCACGACCTTGATCGGCGCGGACCAGCTTTCGAGCCAGCGGATCGAATCCGTGCCATGCCAGATGAAGTAGAGCTGCAACGCCCAGAACACGAGAAAACACGCGAGCTGCCCCACCGAGATGTCGATGAGCGGCAGCGCCGCGCCATGCAAGGCATTGCCCGTGAGAATGTTCGCGAGCGTATAGATCGCGCTGCCGCCCAGCCACGTTTGAATGCCGTACCATCCACACGCGACGATCGCGCGCAGCAACGCGGGCAGCTTCGCGCCCTGCGTGCCGAACGACGAACGCACGAGCACCGCATACGGAATGCCGTGCTTCGCGCCCGCATGTCCGATCAGCAACATCGGCACGAGCACGATCAGGTTGCCGAGCAGGACCGTCAACACGGCCTGCCACGGCGACATGCCCTGATCGGTGAGGCCCGCAGCCAACATGTATGACGCGATATTCATCACCATGCCGACCCACAGCGCCGCGAAGTGATACCACTTCCAAGTACGTTGCGCCGGGCCGGTCGGCGCGAGGTCCTCGTTATACAAACTGCTCGTCTCGACGTTATGCGCTGTCTGATTCATCGGATGCACTCCGTTTGAGTGTGCGGTTGATCATGGGGTTTCAACGGCGACGAGCGCTACGTCATGTCATGCCGCTTTCGCGGGCTCTTCCGCATCGACGCGAGCGGGATTGTTCGGATGCGTGGTCCAGTTCGCGTACTCGCCCGCATCGACGCGTTCCATCGTGATGCACTGCTCGACCGGGCACACGTGCATGCACAGATTGCAGCCGACGCATTCCGAATCCACCACTTCGAAATGCCGCTTGCCGTCCTTCTCCTTCAGGATCGCCTGATGCGATGTATCCTCGCACGCGATATGGCACAGCCCGCACTGGATGCACTTGTCCTGATCGATGCGCGCCTTGATGTCGTACTTGAGATTGAGGTACTTCCAGTCCGTGACGTTGGGCACGGCGCGGCCGCGAATGTCGTCGAGCGTCGCGTAGCCTTTCTCGTCCATCCAGTTCGACAGGCCATCGGCGAGATCGGACACGATGCGAAAGCCGTAGTGCATGGCCGCCGTGCATACCTGCACGCTGCCCGCGCCGAGCACCATGAACTCCGCTGCGTCGCGCCACGACGAAATGCCGCCGATGCCCGAGATCGGCAGATTCGGCGTCTCCGGATCGCGCGCGATTTCCGCGACCATGTTGAGCGCGATCGGCTTCACGGCGGGACCGCAGTAACCGCCGTGCGTGCCTTTGCCATCGACGGTCGGCATCGGCGCCATCTCGTCGAGATCGACGGCGACGATCGAGTTGATCGTGTTGATCAGCGACACGCCGTCCGCGCCGCCCTTGAACGCGGCGCGCGAACCCATGCGGATATCGCTGATGTTCGGCGTGAGCTTCACGAGACAGGGCAGCTTCGTACCTTCCTTCACCCAGCGCGTGACCATCTCGACGTACTCGGGCACCTGCCCCACCGCCGCGCCCATGCCGCGCTCGCTCATGCCATGCGGGCAACCGAAGTTCAGTTCGACCGCATCCGCGCCCGTGTCCTCCACTTGCGTGAGGATCCACTTCCAGTCCTTTTCGTTGCACGGGACCATCAGCGAGACGATCAGCGCGCGATCCGGCCAGTCACGCTTCACTTGTTCTATCTCGCGCAGGTTCACGTCGAGCGGACGGTCGGTGATCAGTTCGATGTTGTTCAATCCCGCGATGCGCTGCCCGTTCCATTGCACCGCGCCATAACGCGAGCTCACATTGACGACGTGCGGATCGAGCCCGAGCGTCTTCCACACGACGCCGCCCCAGCCCGCTTCGAACGCGCGATTGACGTTATAAGCCTTATCGGTCGGCGGCGCGGACGCGAGCCAGAAAGGATTCGGCGACGTGATGCCGGCGATGTTGCAAGTCAGATCGGCCATGTTTATGCGGCTCCTTATATTGGTCAGGCGGCTTTGATCGCAGTCAGCTCGAACGACGCGTCGATGGACGCCGCCGCGAGTTTGCCGTCCTGCACGGCCTGCACGGTGAGATCGAGTCCTTCATGGGTCGCGCAATCGCCGCCGGCCCATACTTTCGCGAGCGTCGTCTGACGGTTCTCGTCGGTAACGATGCGTCCGCCGTCCAGCGTCAGCAACGCGCGATCGATGCCGATGGGCACGAGCGTCTGACCGATCGCCTTCAGCACCATGTCCGCATCGATGACGAAGCGCTCCGTGCCGCGCTCGAATTCGACGCCGGTCACGCGCCCGTCGTCGCCGATCAGACGCACCGGCTTCGCGTGCGTGACGATGCTCACGCCGTTGGTCTGCGCGAACTCGCGCTCGGCCCACGTCGCGCTCATGTTCTCGACGCCGCGCCGATACACCATCGTCACGTTCGTCGCGCCGAGCTTCCGGCTTTGCACGCAGGCATCGACCGCGGTATTGCCGCCGCCGATCACCACGACGCGCCGCCCGACAGGCACCGTCGCGAGATCGTCCGCCTGGCGCACCTGCTCGATGAAATCCACCGCGTTCATCACGCCGTCCAATGCTTCGCCTTCGAGCGCCAGTTCGCGCACGCCCGCAAGACCGAAGCCGATGAACACCGCGTCGTACTGCTTGCGCAATTCGTCGAGCGTGAAGTCGCGGCCGAGCGCATGACCCGCCTTGATCTCGATACCGCCGATCGAATACAGCCATTCGATCTCGCGCTGCGCGTAATCCTCGACCGTCTTGTACGCGGCGATGCCGTATTCGTTCAGGCCGCCCGGCTTCTCGCGCGCATCGAAAATCACCGCTTGATGTCCGGCCAGCGCGAGCCGATATGCACATGCAAGCCCCGCCGGTCCCGCGCCGACGATCGCCACGCGCCGGCCCGTCTCCGGCGCGCGTTTGAAAAGCGGCTCGCCTTTGGCCATCGCCCAGTCCGTAGCGTGACGCTGCAGCGCGCCGATTTTCACGGGCTCGTCGCCCGGATGATTGCGCACGCAACTCCCTTCGCAAAGAATCTCGGTCGGGCACACGCGCGCACACATGCCGCCGAGCGGATTGGCCGAGAGGATATCGACGGCCGCGCCCTTCAGGTTGCCGTTGCCGATCTTGCGGATAAAGCTCGGAATATCGATGCTCGTCGGGCATGCCTGCACGCACGGCGCGTCGTAGCAATAGTGGCAGCGGCTCGCGGCGGCAGCCGCGGCGGTGGCGTCGAGCAACGGCGCGACGTCCGAGAATTCACATGCGAGCTGTTCCTGCGTGAGGCGATGGCTCGCGATATCGCCGGTGATTTTTATGGTCATGCGCGTTCCTTGTGGGGACGAACGAGTGCCCGTCATCCGCGCGCAATGGCGCGGACGACGTTGAACGTGAGACGAAAAAGAGCGCTGCTTTACGAAGCGGGTTCCGAAGCGCGCTCGAGCATCGCGTGCAGGAGCACGTTCGCGCCCGCCTCGATCCACTCCTGACTCGCGTCTTCGATTTCGTTATGGCTGATGCCGTCGACGCACGGCACGAACACCATCGACGTCGGCGCGACCTGCGAGAGGTAGCACGCGTCGTGGCCCGCGCCCGACACCATGTCGCGATGCGAATAGCCGAAGCGCTGCGCCGCCGCGCGCACGGACGCGACGCACGCGGCGTCGAATCTGACGGGCTCGTAGTAGAAGATCTGTTCGAGTTCGGTCTGCAAGCCGATCTCGCCGGCGATGCGCGCGACACCTTCGCGCAGCGCTGCGTCCATGCGTGCGAGCACGGCATCGTCGGGATGACGGAAATCGACGGTGAAGAACACGCGGCCCGGAATCACGTTGCGCGAATTCGGATGCACCTGCATCATGCCGACCGTCGCGCAGGCGAGCGGCGCATTGTCGAGGCCGATGCGGTTCACGAGATCCACCACGCGCGATGCGCCGAGCAGCGCATCCTTGCGGCGCGGCATCGGCGTGGGGCCCGCGTGCGCTTCCTGGCCCGTCAGCGTGATCTCGTACCAGCGCTGGCCTTGCGCATCGGTGACAACGCCGATCGTCTTGTCCTCGGCCTCGAGAATCGGGCCTTGCTCGATGTGCAACTCGAACGCTGCATGCAGCTTGCGGCCGCCGCACGGCAGATCGCCCGCGTAACCGATGCGCTTCAGTTCCTCGCCGATCGTCTTGCCGTCGACGTCCTTGCGCGAGAGGCCGTAATCGAGCGAGAACACGCCCGCGAATACGCCCGATGCGACCATCGCGGGCGCGAAGCGCGAACCTTCCTCGTTGGTCCAGATGACGACTTCGATCGGATGCTCGGTTTCGATGCCGCGATCGTTGAGCGAGCGGATCACTTCGAGTCCGCCGAGCACGCCGTAGATGCCGTCGAAGCGGCCGCCCGTGGGCTGCGAATCCGCATGAGAGCCGGTCATGACCGGCAGCGCATCGGGGTTGCGCCCGGCGCGGCGCATGAACACGTTGCCCATCTGATCGATGCTCACCGTGCAGCCAGCCTCCTTCGCCCAACTGACGATGAGATCGCGCCCTTCCCTGTCGAGATCGGTCAGCGCGAGACGGCAGACGCCGCCTTTGGGTGTTGCGCCGATTTTGGCCATCGTCATCAGGCTATCCCACAGACGTTGACCATTTACCTTGATGGACGTATCGAGACCAGCCTCTCTGATTGCATCCGTTACGACGTTCATTCGCCTCGCTCCTTACGATCGACTTCGTATGTGAGTGACTTCGTTTCGTGCATGCCTGACGTTTGCGGTGCGATGCTGCACGCGCCCGGTGCACGCTTTCTGTTACGCGATGAATGATGCAAACCACGCGCTTCTTCAGTACTTCGAGCGCTCTTCAAATCCTGTCCACTTGGACAGGTTGTAGCCGATTAAAATAAGCAAATCAACGTCTTTCGTGTGCGGACAAACACGGAGCAAACCTAAGCGATAAGCGTGCCATTGCAATGCAGCATCGACAGGCACTGGCCGCGGCGGCATTTTCGACGCGATGCAGCGCCGCGTGCATGAACGGCGCGAATGAGGCACGATGCGGCACACACGGCAGAAAAATTCGACGATGAGACACGACGACGCGACCGACGGCATCACCGAACGCGAGCACGCTGCGCCACCTTTGCGGCGACGCAAGGCGCAGATTCGCGAGAGCAACGAAGCGCAACTTCTGGCGTGCGCCGAAGAGGTTTTCGCGGAGAAGGGACTGGAAGGCGCGAGCACGGCGATGATCGCCGAGCGTGCCGGATTGCCGAAGGCCAACCTGCATTACTACTTCCCGACGAAGCTCGCGCTCTATCGACGCGTCTTGGAAGATTTGTTCGAGGACTGGCATCGCGCGGCGGACACTTTCGAATGCAGCGACGATCCGGTCGAAGCGATCGGCGGCTACGTGCGCGCGAAGATGGAGTTGTCGAGGCGCAGGCCGCTCGGCTCGAAGGTGTGGGCGAGCGAGATCATCCACGGCGCGCATCACATGCAGGACATCCTCAACGAGCGCGTGAAGCCGTGGCTCGATACGCGCGTCATCGTGATCGAAAGCTGGATCGCGCGTGGCCTGCTCGCGCCCGTCGAGCCGGACACGTTCATGTTCATGATCTGGGCGATCACGCAGCACTACGCCGATTTCGATGCGCAGATCCGCGCGTTGAAGGGCAAGCGCGCACTCACGCGCAAGGCCTTCGATGAGCAGACGGAGGAAGTCGTGCGCCTCGTGCTTCGCGCATGCGGCGCGGTGTCGCCGCGCGTCGAAGCGGACCGGAACGCGCAATAAAAAACGCCGGTCGCTCGATAGCGGCCGGCGTTCGACTTGCTGCTTGCTTCTCTACTGCTTCACTGCGTTGCTGCCTTACTGCGGTAAAGCTACTGCTTTTCTCGCAAGATACTGCCCTACTGCCAACGCTTGCTGCTGCACCATCTACCGCTACAACTACTCACTGCTGCTGCCACTGCTACTACGTTTCGATCAGTTGCCGAAGTAGACCGAGTTACGGCCCGACATCGGTGCGTTCACGCGGGCGCCGGAATTCGACGTGCCGGCGGCCGAAGGACCGTAAGCCGATCCACCGTTCTCAGCGTGCACACGAGCTTCTGCGGCCTGAATGTTTTGCGGATAGTCCACGCGATCGGTCGACGGGTTGTAGCCGGCCTTTTCAAGCTGGACCAGTTCCGCGCGCACTTGAGCGCGGGTCACCGGGCCGTTGCTTTGCGCGAACGCGAAAGTCGGAGCGGCCAGAGCGGTGGCGATGACGAGTGCGGGAACGAATGCCTTGATCATGATGAACCTCCAATAGTCTTGTTTTGAAATCGAAACTGAATCGGAAGTTTTTAAGTGGTTTCTGATTTCGTTTCGCTTGAAGACAAGTGTAGGAGGCAGTCGACCTAGGGGAAACCCCAATTTGCACGAAACATAATTGTCGGGATCGCAACAATGAGTTTCGCTGGGCGAACCGCGTTAGACTTTTCACCCAATTAACTTAAGCCGTTGTTTTTATTGCGTTAATCGCCTCAACTCCTGACTCCGAAGGCTGCGTGTAATCGTTTGCACGATGGCTCGTCATTACAGCATCGCCAGCCAATCGCCATGCACGCGCCAGTTTCTACGCGCTCGTTGCGGAGGTCATCGCGGTCGTGAGGAGTTCGCGCAGCAATGGCTGGATAATTTTCGCCTTGGCCTCGTCGTAAGCGAACGGCGACGATTCTTCCATGTAGCTGATCTGCGTCAGCTCAAGCTGAATCGCATGAACGCCCTTCTCGGGCTGGCCGTAGCGCCGCGTGATGTAGCCGCCCTTGAAGCGGCCGTTGGCCACCGTCGAAAAACGGCCGTCGCGCTCGACGATCCGCGCGAGATGCTCGGCCAGCCCGGGCGCCGCCGACGCACCGTCCGCCGTGCCGAAGTTGAAATCGGTCAGACGTCCGTCGAAGAAACGCGGCACGACCGAGCGAATCGAGTGCGCTTCCCATAGCAGCACGCTTCCGTGCGACTTCCGCAGCGCGTCGAGTTCGCTCGCGAGCGCATCGTGATAAGGCTGCCAGTACATCGCGCGGCGCGCATCGATCTGCTCGCGCGACGGCTCGTGGCCTGGCTTGTAGAGCGGCGCCTTGTCGAAGGTATCGACCGGACACAGCCCCGTCGTGTCGCGGCCGGGATAAAGATTCGCGTCGTCGGGCGGACGGTTCAGATCGACGACATATCGCGCGTATTCCGGCGTCAGGATCGATGCGCCCAACTCGCGCGCGAACGCGTATAGCCGTTCGAGATGCCAGTCGCAATCCTCGGTGAGTTTCGCGACGGGCGTCATCTCCTCGGCAAGCGCGCAGGGAATGCTCGTGCCCCGGTGCGGAATCGAAATCAGCAGCGGCGCGTTGCCGCGTTCCAGCGTGAAAATCGAAGACTCGTTCATGGATGACCTCAATCGAGCAAGCCGCGCAACGCGGCGCGATAGCGCAACAGCGCTTCGTCTTCCTGCGCGTGCCGGCGCGCGTCGATCACCTTGCGGCCGGAGACGAACACATCGCGGATCGGCGTATCGCCATGTTCGCAGAAGACGGCGCTCGAAAGCCAGGTCTCGGGCGCATGCTCGCCGATGCCCGGATGCGTTTCGTCGAGCACGAGCCAGTCGGCGCGCAAGCCCTGCGCGAGCGCGCCGACGGGTCGTCCGGTCGCGTGCGCGCCGCCGTCGAGCGCGGCATCGAAGAGACGATCGGCGGGACGGCTCTGCGTCGGCGACGCGAGCACGTTGCGCTGCTGACGCCACAAACGCTGGCCGTATTCGAGCAGACGCAGTTCGGAGCGCCAGTCCACGCCGACATGACTATCCGAGCCGACGCCGATGCGTCCGCCCGCATCGAGATAATCGCGCGACGGAAAGACGCCATCGCCGAGATTCGCTTCGGTCGTGAGACACAGGCCCGCGACCGCGCCGCTTTGCGCGAGACGCGCGCATTCGTCGGCGTCGACATGCGTCGCATGCACGAGGCACCAGCGCTCGTCGACGTTAAAGCGTTCGAGCAGCCATTGCACCGGGCGCTGCCCCGTCGCCGCGAGGCACGCCTCCACTTCGGCGGTCTGCTCCGCAATGTGGATATGCACCGGCGCATGGTGAAAGCGCGCATCGAGCCCTTCGATCACCGCCGCGAGCGATTCGCCCGACACCGCGCGCAGCGAATGCGGCGCGACGCCATAACGGCGCATGCCATCTTCGGGCCGAGCGCGGGCGAGTTCGTCGATAAGCGCGAGCAGCGTATCGGGCGTGTTGAGAAAGCGCCGCTGATCGTCGCGCGGTGCGCTCTTGTTGAAACCGCTGTGCTCGTACAGCACCGGCAACATCGTGATGCCGATGCCCGCGCGCCCGGCCGCATCGACGACGCGCTCGGCGAGTTCCGCGCGATTCGCATAAGGCGCGCCGCCGGGCGCGTGATGCACGTAATGAAACTCGCACACCGACGTGTAGCCCGCTTTCAGCATCTCGATGTACAGCCAGTGCGCAATGTCCGCGAGCGATTCCGGGCCGATCCGCGCGGCGAAGCGATACATCAGGTCGCGCCAGCTCCAGAAGGTGTCGGCGACGCTCGCCCGATATTCGGTGAGGCCCGCCATTGCGCGCTGGAACGCGTGCGAGTGCAGGTTCGGCATGCCGGGCACGACCGGCCCTTTCGCCCGCTCGACGCCCGCGGGCGCCACGCTGTCGGGCGCTACGCGCACCAATGTGCCGTCGTCGTTCCATTCGAGCAGCACGTTGCGCCGCCAGCCGTCGGCGAGGCGCGCGTGGTCCGCGAAGAATGCGCTCATGTTCCCGTCTCCCTTTTTATGTCGATGCGCGGCTGCTCACAAATCGTCGATGCCGATGTGCAGCCAGGTCGTGACGTCCGACGCCTCGCATCGCAAGGCGGCCGCACGATCGAGACGCAGCGTGTCGCCTGTTTCAAGCTTATGGCGCGTGTCGCCATCGGCTTTGATATCGATGCTTCCGCGCACGCAGAAGATGAACGTCAGATCGTGACGCGCGTCGGGCGAACACGAGCCGCGCCGGACATGCACCGTCGCGCGGGCGCGATCGCGGCGCACCATCACGTTGAAATCGCGCGTCGGGCCTTCGATCAGCGTCGCGTGAATCGGCGTTTCGCCGGCGAAGCGCGCGCTCGCGAGCGGCGCATCGAGCGTATGCACGCGGCCGTCCGCCTCGGTAAGACGCATGCCCGCGCCGTCGAGCAGCACGAGCACGCGATCGACGCCCGCGAAGCACGAGAACGCGCCATCGGAGGCCACGTCCGCCAGCGACAGACGCCACGCGAACGCATCGAGCGACGTGCCTCGCGGCCCCGCCGCTATCTCGCGCGTCACGCCGCCGCCGTTCTTCCAGGGCTTGGGCGTGAGCGAATCGGCACGAATGATCATGGCGTTCAGAAGTGCCCCGTGAATTGATAACGGTCGCCCGGATGCCAGAGATTCGCGACCGATGCGACCGCGTCGCGCGACCACGTGCGCCGATGCAGCAACAGACACGGCTCGTGCTCCGCCATCGCGAGCGAGAGCCGGATCTCGGTCGACGGCACCGACGCCTCAATCCGGTATTCGACGCGCTGCAGCGGCGCGGCCGTCATCAGGTACTGGTTCGGCGTGATCGTCGTGAAATCCTGGCGCGCGTATTCCGGCGCGAGCTTGGGATTCACGTAACGCTCTTCCATCTGCACCGGCTCGTCGTTCTCGAAGTGCAGCACGCGCGAATGAAACACCGGGCTGCCCAGCGTGAGATGCATTTCGGCGGCGAGCGCCTCGTCGACGATCGATGCGCCCAGATGCAGCACATGCGCGCTATACACGTGGCCGCGCGCGACGATTTCATCGGAGATGCTGCGAATCTCGACGAGCGTCGACGCGTATTTCGGCTGCGCAACGAACGTGCCCGCGCCCTGCACGCGCGTGAGCACCTGCTCGGCGGTCAACTCGCGCACCGCGCGGTTCACCGTCATGCGGGCGACCTTGAACTCGCGTGCGAGCTCGTTCTCGGAGGGCACCTGATCGCCCTCCTTCCATTCGCCGATATGAATGCGCTGGAGAATGTAGTCCTTGATCTCCTGATACGCAGGCGTGTTCATACAGGTTGTTCCGACGCGAACGCGAGCGGGCTGTGCTGCGCGACGACGCCTTCCTGCACGAGCGTCGCGATCGCGGCGATGTCCGGCGCGAAGTAGTGATCGAGGTCGTAATGCGCCACGTGCGCGCGCAGCGTCTTCATCACTTCGAGCAAAGGCGCGCTCGTCTGATGCGGCGCGCGCAGATCGACGCCTTGCGCCGCCGCGAGCAGTTCGATCGCGAGAATGTTCGCCGTGTTGCTCGCGATGTCGCCGAGCTTGCGCGCGGCGAATGTCGCCATCGAGACGTGGTCTTCCTGATTCGCGGAAGTCGGCAGCGAATCGACCGATGCAGGATGCGCGAGCGTCTTGTTCTCCGATGCGAGCGCGGCGGCCGTCACGTGCGCGATCATGAAGCCGGAGTTGACGCCGCCATCGCGTACGAGGAACGGCGGCAGGCCCGAGAGCGTCGCGTCGATCAGCAACGCGATGCGGCGTTCCGCGAGCGCGCCGATTTCGGCGGCGGCGAGCGCGAGGTTGTCGGCGGCGAACGCCACCGGCTCCGCGTGGAAATTGCCGCCCGACAGGACTTCGCCGGTATCGGGGAAGATCAGCGGGTTATCGGAGACGGCATTCGATTCGATCAGGAGGATGTCGGCGGCGTGGCGCATCTGGTCGAGGCACGCGCCCATCACCTGCGGCTGGCAGCGCAGGCTGTACGGGTCCTGCACCTTCTCGCAATCGGCGTGCGACAGGTTGATGCCCGAGCCCTTCAGCAGCGTGCGGTACGCGGCCGCCGCTTCCATCTGCCCGCGATGGCCGCGCAGCTCGTGGATGCGCGCATCGAACGGCACGACCGAGCCCGCCGCCGCATCGACGGACAGCGCGCCCGCGACGAGTCCGGTGCGGAACAGATCCTCGATCGCGAAGAGGTTGTAGAGCGCGAGCGCCGCCGACGCCTGCGTGCCGTTCAGCAACGCGAGACCTTCCTTCGCCTGCAGCGTGAGCGGCTTGAGACCCGCGACCGCGAGACCGTCGAGCGCACTCGCGCGCTCGCCGCGAATGGTGACTTCGCCGATGCCGAGCAGCACCGTCGACATATGCGCGAGCGGCGCGAGATCGCCCGATGCGCCGACCGAGCCCTTGATCGGGATGATCGGCAGCACGTCGGCGTTGAAAAGCGTGATGAGTGCGTCGATGACCTCGCGGCGGATGCCCGAATGACCGCGCCCGAGGCTCGACAGCTTGAGCGCCATCAGGAGGCGCACGACCGGCCGCGACATCGGCTCGCCGACGCCCACCGCATGCGACAGCACAAGATTCTTCTGCAGCAGTTCCAGCTGATCGGCCGGAATGTGCGTATTGGCGAGCCGCCCGAAGCCCGTATTGATGCCGTAAGCCGGATCGCCTTTCGCGGCAATCGCGGCGACGGCGCGCGCGCTCGCGTCGATGGCGTCGAAGCTGGCGGGATCGAGTTGCAGCGGGTCCGAACCACGCGCGATGCGGCGCAGTTGCGGGAGAGTCAGTTTTCCGGGCGTAAGCGTGATCATGGTTCGTCCTGTCTATACAAGTTAGACTCAAGTCTAAACGGGCTCGAAGGACGAAACAAGGGGATATCCGGGATATCACTAGGATCTTCCCGGAAGAAAGATGCGTCTTGTCTATACAGATTTCACGGTTCGAGCACCTTTTCCATCACGAACTGGACGAAACGTTGCTCGCGCACGATGATCGCCCGCGCCAGGAGCATCGTGAAACCGCAATATTCGAAGAACGGCCGCCCGGTGACGCTCGAATAAGTGTGCAGTGTGTTCAGGCCCATTTCGTCGGCTTCGGCTTCGATGCGCGCGAGCAGCGACGTCGCCACGCTTTTGCGCTGATGCAGCGGATCGACGAACATCATGTCGATGAGGCCGTTCTTTTCGAGATCGGCGAAGCCCGCGAGTTCGCCGTCGACGAGCCCGACCCACGTCGGACGGTTCAAGCGTGCGAGTTCCCACTCGTCCCGGTCGGCTTGCGCCCACGCCGCGATCTGTGCTTCGTTGTAGTCGGCCGATGCCGTTTCGCGAACGGCGCGTTGAAACAAATCGATCACACCGTCGAGATCGCTCGGATGATACGGTCTGACTTCGATGAGCGGAAACCGTGGCATTTCATCACCTTCGTTACTGTCAAAATAAAAAAAACCGCTGCCGAGGCAGCGAGGGTCAAGCGTTGAAAACGCGGGAAAAAAACTTGTACGGGAATGAGTCGGATCGGGCGGGCGCAAACGTTCAAATCGCCAAAATCGATTGGCCGGATTGCGCTGCAGGAACGTCCTTCAGGAAGCCACGACCACCGTCGCGATACCGAGCGCGGTCATCAGCAACGATGCGCATACGTGGATCGCGATTTCAGCGAGCGCCCAGCCGAGCCGCCCTTGCTGCAAATGCGCGACCACTTCGGCCGAGAAGGTAGAAAACGTGGAGAGCCCGCCCATCAGCCCGGTGATGATGAACAACCGCCATTCCACCGAGATATCGGGAAAGCGCGCGAAAAAAGCAACGGCCACGCCGATGATGTAGCCCGCGATGACGTTCGCTGCGAACGTGCCGAGCGGAAGATTCGGAAAAATCGCATTCAGGCGCAGGCCGAGGACCCATCTGAGCAGCGATCCCAGGCCGCCGCCGAGTCCCACGGCGATGATCGACAGATACATGAATTATGTGAAATCGATTTGAAATTAACTGCGTTATGCCTCGCGCGCGAGCCGGTCGATCAGCGCGCCGCGACTCGCCTCGACGATCCAGCCGTCCTTGTGCCGGACATGCGCCGCCCACGTGCCGTCGCGCCGTTCTTCCCAGCATCCGGCATCGTGGCCGTCGATGAAGAGCGAGCCGCGCACCACGAGTTGCGGATCGGCGGGGTCGAGCACCTCGTCGTCATTGTGTTCGAGCTTCACCGTGTGCATGAGCATCGTCTGCAAAAAGACGTCAAAACCAGAGCCAGTTACGCGAACGGCTCCATTCTAACGATACTCGCAGCCGTTGGTCCAAACGCTCACCGTATCATGAAGGACATTGCCGAAAGGCAATTGAGTATCCGCACGACATGTTCGACGGAGGGCGCATCGAAAGCGAGCGTCACGGCATCGATACGTTCGAGCGTCGGCCACTGGCAGAAGAGATCGGCGAATGCGGTCGTCTGTGCGCGCAGTTCGCAGCGATGTTCGGTGACCGGCGATCGCTTCGCATGGGCCGACGACGCGGCCGCTTCGATCGTCTCGCGCGCGGCGAGCCGGATCGCGTCGCATGATGCTGCGGGCGTTTCGGTCACGCCGCTCGAATAACCGTGCGCGGTCTTCACGCATAGAAAACGCGCGCCGGGAAATGCGGGCAGCGTCTCGGCGCCGAAGACGTCGTCGCCTGTGAGCAACGCGATGCGTGCGCCGTGTTCCTCCGCGAGCCTGCCGTATAGCCCGGCCTCGCCGACTTCATCGCCGTCGAGCGTGACGCGCGCGAACGCGGCGCTGTTGATCGTATGCGCGAGGATGCCGCGGCTTTGCGCGCGCGCGTGATAGCCGACCATGAAGACCACTTCCGGCGATGCTTCCAGCCCCGCCATCATGCCGAGCGTGCGCGGCTTGCCGAGCACGAGACGCGCGCGCGGATCGAGCAGGTCGGGTATCAGGTTGCGAAAGCCGCCGTGCGAATCGTTGATCCACACTTGCGATGCGCCGCCATCGAACGCGCCTTGCGCAGCCGCATTCGCTTCGCGCGTCATCCAGCGGCGCGCCTGTTCGTATTCGGCGTTGCCCGCGCGCGTCTGCTCCGGATGGAACACGCCCGCGATGCCTTCGATATCCACCGAGATCAACACTTTCATGGTCGTGTTCTCAATGCGTCCCTGAGCGATATGCGCCGATGGCCATCGCGTCCGGTGACCGTTTCCGCGCTGAAGAGCGCATCGAGGATCGCTTGCTCGATGCTGTCGGCGGCGGCCTGAAAAAGAGGATCGAGCCGCGCGTCGCTGATGAGCGGCGGCACTGTGATGAAGCCCGCATCGTGCGGCACGGTGTAAGCGGTCGTGAAAGCCAGCGCGATGTCGCCGCTGCCGTGACCGTACACCGAACCTATGCGCGCGAGGCCGGCGGCGGAACGCATCGCGAGGCGGCGCAACTGACGCGCGTCGAGCGGCGCATCGGTTGCGATCAGCATGATGATCGAGCCTTGCTCGGGCGTCACGTTCGCTTCTTTCGTCGATGCCAGCAGCGTCTTTCCGAGCGCATCGCCGGCAATCGTGAGTTGCGGCAGACGGCCGAAATTCGCGAGCACGAGCGCGCCAATCGTGTACGCGTGCTCGTCGATCCGCACGATGCGCGATGCCGAACCGATACCGCCTTTCAGCTCGAAGCACGACATGCCGCGCCCCGCTCCCACCGCGCCGCGTTCGAAATCGACGCTGCATGCATCGAGCGCGCTCATGTAATGCGCTTCGTGAATCGCGAGCGCCTGCATGTCGTTGAGGTAGCCATCGCTGCACTCGAACACGAGCGGATTCACGCTCGGATCTTCGCGCCCGATAAGCGGATTCGCGGCGATCGCCGCGCGAATCTGGGCATTCGCGATCGTGCCGACGCCGAAGGTATTGGTCAGCGCGACCGGCGTTTCGAGCACGCCGAGCTCTTCCACTTGCACGAGCCCGACGCTCTTGCCGAAGCCGTTGATCACGCACGCGGCCGCCGGCACCTTGTCGCGATAGACATCGCCATCGTGTGGACGAATCACCGTGACGCCCGTTTGCACCGCGCCCTGCGCGAGCGTGCAATGACCGACCGTCACGCCCTCGACATCGGCGATCGTGCCGCGCGGCCCCGCGTCGAGCGAACCGATGTGCATCATGGCCGGTCGAGCTTCGGATCGAGCGCGTCGCGCAGACCGTCGCCGAGCAGATTGAACGCGAGCACGGTGAAGAAGATCGCGAGGCTCGGGAAGATCGCGACGTGCGGCGCCATCGCCATGTCGGCGCGCGCTTCGTTGAGCATCGCGCCCCACTCGGGCGTCGGCGGCTGCGCGCCGAGTCCGAGGAACGAGAGACTCGCCGCCGTGATGATCGACGTGCCGATGCGCATCGTGAAGTACACGACCACCGACGAAATCGTGCCGGGAAGGATATGCCGCGCGAGTATTGTCCAGTCCGACGCGCCGATGCTCTTCGCCGCTTCGATATACGTGAGATGCTTGAGCGCCAGCGTATTGCCGCGCACGAGCCGCGCGAATGCGGGAATGCTGAAGATCGCGACCGCGCACACCACGTTCACCATGCCGTTGCCGAGAATCGCGACGACGCCGATCGCGAGTAAGATGCCGGGAAACGCGAACAGCACGTCCGCGATGCGCATCACGATGCGGTCCCACCATCCTTCGTAATAGCCCGCGAGCAAACCGAAGAACGTGCCGATCACCGCGCCGAGCACGACCGAGAGCAGACCCGCAGACAACGAGATGCGGCTGCCCACCAGGATGCGGCTGAGAATGTCGCGCCCCAGGGAATCGACACCGAACCAGTGCGCGGCCGATGGACCGGCGTTGAGCGCGTCGTAGTCGAAGTAGTTCTCGGGATCGTAAGGCGCGATATACGGCGAGATGATCGCGATCACGATCAGCAGCAACACGAACACGGCCGCGATCATCGCGATGTGCTGCTGCCTGAACTTGCGCCAGAACTCCGTCCAAGGCGTGCGTATTTCCTGCGCATGCACCGCGCTTTCGACTGTCACGCTCATCGCGTCCTCACTTGAAACGAATGGTCGGATTGATGATCGCGTAGAGCACGTCCACGATCAGATTGATCACGATGAACTCCAGCGAGAACAGCAGCACTTCCGCCTGGATTACCGGGTAGTCGCGCATCTCGACCGCATCGACGAGCAGGCGCCCGAGGCCCGGCCAGTTGAACACCTTCTCCACGACGATCGAGCCGCCGAGCAGGAAGCCGAACTGCAGGCCCATCATCGTGACGACGGGGATCATCGCGTTGCGCAGGCAGTGCTTCACGATGACCATCGGTTCGTGCACGCCCTTAGCGCGAGCCGTGCGCACGAAGTCCTCGCCGAGCACTTCGACGAAGGACGCGCGCGTGAAGCGGGCCATCACGGCGGCCACGGCAGCGCCGAGCGTGATCGACGGAAGCACGTAGCCCTTCCATGTGCCGTCATCGACGATCGGCAGCCAGCCGAGCTTCACCGAGAAAATTTCCATCAGCAGCATGCCGAGCGCGAAGGCGGGAAACGAGATGCCCGATACCGCGAGCGTCATCCCCAGCCGGTCCGGCCAGCGATTGCGCCACACCGCCGACACGATGCCGATCGTCATGCCGAAGATCACCGCCCAGACCATGCTCGCGAGCGTGAGCCACAAAGTAGGCATGAAGCGCTCGGCGATTTCCGTCGACACGGGCCGCTTGCTGCGGGTCGACATGCCGAAGTCGAAATGCACGACCTTGCCGAAGAAGCCCACGAGTTGCTGCGGCAGCGGCTTGTCGAGGCCGAGGTCCGCGCGCACGAGCGCGACCGTGGCTTCGTCGGCTTCCGCGCCCGCCGCGAGTCGCGCGGGATCGCCCGGCAGCATGTGCACGAAGAAGAACACCAGCACCGCGACGATGAAAAGCGTCGGCAGCAAACCTAGCAATCGTTTGGCGATGAAGTTGAGCATCGGTTTTTGTCGGATGCGGCCGGGCAATCACGCCCGGCCGAAAGCGATTACTTGATCGCGATCTCGTCGAAGCTGAACGAGCCGTCGGGCATCACATACGCGCCGGAAAGACGCTTGCTGCGCGCATACACGACCTTTTCCGTGACGAGGAAAATCCACGGCGCATCGGCCCAGATGCGTTTTTGCGCATCGGCGTAGAGCTTGGCCTTCTCGCCGCGATCCGTCGTGGCGAGCGCCTTCGAAAGATCGTCATCGACCTGATCGTTCTTGTAGTACGCGGTGTTGAAGAGCTTCGGCGGGAACGACGTGCCGCCGAGCAGCGGAGAAAGCGCCCAGTCCGCTTCGCCCGTCGAAGACGACCAGCCGATGTAGAGCATGCGCACGGGCGCCGTCTTCGGATCGGGCGCGCTCTCGATGCGCTGCACGCGCTGGCCCGCTTCGAGCGCTTCGACCGTCGTCTTCACACCGACCTGCGCGAGTTGCTGCTGCACGAACTGGATGATCTTCTGCGCGGTCGTGTGGTTATAGCCGGACCACAGCACGGTTTCGAAGCCGTTCGGATAGCCCGCTTCCTTCAGCAGCTCGCGTGCTTTCGCGGGATCGTATTTCCACGGCCCGAGCTTCGCCGCGTAGTCGACGCCCGGCGGCACGACGCCTTCGGCCGGCACGGCATAACCCGCGAACGCGACCTTGACGAGCGCTTCCTTGTTGATCGCGTAGTTCATCGCCTCGCGCACCTTCGGATTGTCGAAGGGCTTTTGCAGCACGTTCATGCTGACATAGCGCTGAATGATCGAAGGCGCCGCGATCAGATCGACCTTCGGGCTCGCCTTGAGCGTCGCGGCCTGTTCGAACGGAATCGAGAACGCGAAGTCCGCTTCGCCCGTCTGCATGAGCGCGGCGCGCGTGTTGTTATCGACCACGGGCTTCCAGTCGATCATGTCGATCTTCGGCAAGCCCTTCTGCCAGTAGCCCGCGAACTTCTTCACCTTCAGGTCGTCGGTCTGCTTCCATTCGACGAACTCGAACGGACCCGTGCCGACCGGATGAAACGCGATGTCCTTGCCGTATTTCTTGAGCGCGGTCGGCGAGATCATCACCGCCGACGGATGCGCGAGCACGTTGATGAACGCCGAGAAAGGAATCTTCAGCGTGATCTTCACCGTGTACGGATCGACGACTTCGGTCTTGTCGATCTTGTTGAAGAGGTTATAGCGCTTGAGCTTGTTGTCCGGATTCGTCACGCGGTCGAACACGGCCTTCACCGCGTCCGCGTTGAAATCGGTGCCGTCCTGGAACTTCACGTCCTTGCGCAGATGAATCGTGTAGACCTTCGCGTCGGGGCTCGCCTCGTAGCTCGTCGCGAGCACGTTGCGGATCTTCATGTCCTTGTCGAAACCGAAGAGGCCCTCGTAGAACGACTTCGCCACCGCCTGCGAGAGCGTGTCGTTGGCGTCGTACGGATCCATCGTCGTGAAGGTCGAAGCGACCGCCATCACGGCGGTGCTTTGCGCATGCGCCGCGACGGGCGCGAGTGCGGTCAGCGTGGCGAACGCGCTTGCTGCGAGCATCGCGCGCAATTGAAAGGACGGCATCGTTGGACTCCTTTTTGAAGTGCTTCTAGTAAGCGCCGCCAACGTGATGCTCGGCGACAAAATGATCTGGTCCGACTGCAACCAGTTTTGCGACGATCGGCTCATCGCCGAGCTTGCGGATCGGGCTTGGAATCTCGTCGGCGGCGAGCATGCGTTTCGCGTGTCTGCGCGACGGGTCGGCGACTGGCACCGCGCTCATCAGCTTGCGCGTGTATGGATGACGCGGCGCTTCGAACACGGCGGCGCGCGGTCCGATCTCGACGATCTGCCCGAGGTACATCACCGCGACGCGATGGCTCACGCGCTCCACGACAGCCATGTCGTGCGAGATGAAGAGATACGCGACGCCCAGTTCGCGCTGCAGATCGAGCATCAGATTGACGATCTGCGCGCGCACGGAGACATCGAGCGCGGAGACGGATTCATCGGCGATCACGACTTTCGGGTTCAACGCGAGCGCGCGTGCAATCGCGATGCGCTGTCTTTGACCGCCCGAGAATTCATGCGGATACCGCTGTGCCGCTTCGGGCGGCAAGCCGACCTTTTCGAGCAGCCAGTCGACCCGCGCCTGCGCTTCCTTGCCGCTCGCGACGCCGTGCACGAGCAACGGTTCCATCACGGAGAAGCCGACCGTCAGACGCGGATTGAGCGATGCGAACGGGTCCTGGAAGATGAACTGGATATTGCGCCGCAGTGTCTGCAGCGCATGGCCTTCGAGCTTGCTGATGTCGCGTCCGTCGAATTCGATGGAACCGCTCTGGCTTTCGACGAGCCGTAGCAGCGAACGTCCCGTCGTCGATTTGCCGCAGCCCGATTCGCCGACGAGCGCGAGCGTTTCGCCCGGACGGAGGTCGAAGCTCACGCGCTCGACCGCATGCACCGACGCCGTCATGCGGCCGAACAAACCGCTCTTCACCGGAAAGCGCGTGACCAGATCGCGCACGCGCAGAATCGGTCTGATGGTCTCATCGACGGCAGGCTGCCTTTCCTTCTCGACCGCTTCCGATGGCCGCAACGCGCTCGCATCGTCGGGCGCGACATCCACCGGCTCCACTTCGAGGATCGGGAATTTAGCGGGACGATCGGTGCCGCGCATTGCGCCGAGGGTCGGCACGGCGGCGAGCAGCGCCTTCGTGTAGGCATGTTTCGGCGCATGAAACAGCGTGTCCGAATGCGCCTCCTCCACCTTCTCGCCGCGATACATCACGAGCACGCGATCGGCGACTTCCGCGACCACGCCCATGTCGTGCGTGATGAAGATCACGCCCATGTTCATTTCGTCCTGCAGGCCGCGCACGAGTTGCAGGATCTGCGCCTGAATCGTGACGTCGAGCGCGGTGGTCGGCTCGTCGGCGATCAGGAGCGCGGGCTTGCACGAGAGCGCCATCGCGATCATCACGCGCTGGCGCATGCCGCCCGACAACTGATGCGGATAGCGCGCGAACACGCGCTTCGATTCGGGAATGCGCACGAGATCGAGCAGACGCAGCGCTTCGGCGCGCGCCTCCGAATGACTCTTGCCCTGATGCAGCGCGATGGCTTCCGCAATCTGGTCGCCGACCGTGAACACCGGATTGAGCGATGTCATCGGCTCCTGGAAGATCATCGCGATGTCCGCGCCGCGCACGCTGCGCACCGCCGCGGACGACGCTTTCGCAAGATCCAGCACTTGCCCATTGCGCCGCCTGAACGCGATGCTGCCCGAGACGATCCGCCCGCCGCCATGTTCGACGAGACGCATCAGCGCGAGCGACGTGACCGACTTCCCCGAGCCCGATTCGCCGACGATCGCGAGCGTCTCGCCGCGATCCACGGTGAACGAGATATTGCGCACGGCTTCGATGGTGCGCGAGCGCGAGCGAAACGAGACCGACAGATCGCGCACGTCGATCACGCGATTTTCGGGCAAGGGCGAGGTCGCGTTCATCATCGATAGATCGCGGTGACGGGCGCTTCGCCGACGCGTGCAAAGCCGCGATACATGCCTTCCGTGTTGAACGGCAGCGCGACGTTGCCCTTCGCGTCGACGGCGACGAGCCCTCCGCGTCCTGCGATGCGCGGCAGCTTCGTCATCACGACATCGCTTGCCGCGTCTTCCAGCGACAGGCCGCGATACTCCATTTGCGCCGATACGTCATACGCCGCGAGCATGCGGATGAACATCTCGCCCGTGCCGGTGGTCGAGACGGCGCAGGTCGCGTCGTTCGCATAGCAGCCCGCGCCGATCAGCGGCGCATCGCCGACGCGCCCCGCCTGCTTGTTGGTGATGCCGCCCGTCGATGTCGCCGCCGCGAGATGACCGTGTGCATCGAGCGCAACGGCGCCGACCGTGCCGAACTTCTTGTCCGGATCGATGGGATCGTTGTCGAACGCGAACTTCGTCATCGCATCGTGATCGAGCATCGTGCCCGATGTGCCGCGCGCCTTGAGCCATTGCTGATGGCGCGCCTCCGTGAAGAAATACGAAGGATCGACGAGGTCGAGCCCTTGCGCCGCCGCGAACGCTTCCGCGCCCTCTGCCGTGAACATCACGTGGTCGCTCACGTCGAGCACGCGGCGCGCGGCGAGCACGGGATTCTTCACGCGCGTCACGCAACTGATCGCGCCGGCTTCGAGCGTCGCGCCGTCCATCACGGAGGCGTCGAGTTCGTGCGTGCCGGCCGCCGTGAACACCGCGCCGTGGCCCGCGTTGAAGAGCGGACAGTCTTCGAGAAGACGGACGGCTTCGGTGACGGCGTCGAGCGCGCTGCCGCCAGCGGCGAGAATGCGCTCGCCCGCGCTCAGGATGTCGGAAAGCGCCGTGTGATAGCCCCCTTCCGTTTCGGCGTTCATCGCGTGGCGCAGGAGCGTGCCCGCGCCGCCGTGAATGGCAATGACTGGTGTGGCGTTCATGTTTCGCGCGGTTCCGTGTGAGTGTGTCGTTTCGCGGCCGTGCGGCGCGTTGCATGGACCGCCTGCGCTCCCTTGGCGATCGACGGCGCGACGAGCCACGGCAAAACGAATTCGGTCAATCCGGATGCCGCCTCGACCGAGCGTTTCGCCCGATGCGCGACCGCATCGCAGAGTGCTTCGATGACGGCGAGCACCGCCGTGTCGCAATTCGCCGCCAGCCTGCGCTCGGCGTGAATCGCGAGCAGCAGGTCGGCGACCTGCGCGAGCGGCGACGCGGCGCTGTCGGTGAGCGCGACGACGCGCAAGCCGTGATCGCGGGCGAGCCGCGCCAGCGTGATGGTGTCGTCGACATAGCGCGGGAACGCGATCGCGATCAGCACGTCGCCGGGCGCCGCCGTGAAGAGCTTGCGCGCCGCGTGCGACGGTCCGCCCGTCAGCGCGAGCGACTGAACGTTCGCGCAATACGGCGTGAGTCCGTGCTCCATCAATCCCGCGAGAAACGCGCTCGCGCCATAGCCGATCACGAAGATGCGCGGCGCGGCGAGGATCGCGTCGACGATCGCTGCGGCCTTCGCGCCATCGACGGATGTTTGGGCAAGATGCAGATTCGCGGCCGCCTGTGCGAGCGATGCATCGAAGACCTCGGCGCCGCTCGCCGGCGATTCGAGCGCGGTGCGCAGGCGCTCGACCGGCGCGATGGTCGCCTCGAAGCCGCGCACGAGCGCCTCGCGAAACGCCGGATAACCCGAGAAGCCGAGCGCCCGCGCGAACCGGTTCGCCGTCGCCACCGATGCGCCCACGGCGCCCGCCAGTTCATCGATGCGCATCGTCGCGGAACGGAACAGGTTCGCCAGCACGAACGCCCCCATGCGCCGGTGAATGGGCGTGAGCGTCGGCATGGCCGCGGCGATGCGCGCGGAGATCAGATCGTCGGCGCTCGCCGGCGCACGAACCGATAGTGAACGGGACATGGAATGCGCTGCGCTCTCATGGCGATGAAACGCGATGAAAGTATATTTACTCGAAAAGCCGGGCAAAAAAAATTCATTTTCATCGAACTCGGGTTTTCGATAAGAAGGTGAGGCGCGCCGCTTCCGATGCATCGAACGTGCACCATCATGCACAATACGGGGCGCACCGCGTCGCACAGGCCCATCATGCGCACGCGTTTCCAGTCCTGACCGAACGGTATGAATTTCGACTTCCTTCCCGATCCGCTGCCGCACCTGCTCGCCGCTCATCCGTGGGCGCAACTGCTCGCGGGTCTCGTCGCACTCGCGCTGATCGCGCTGTTCCTGCAATGGGTGGTGGCGCGCATCGTGCTGTATGTCGCGCATCGGCTGCTCGTGCTCGCCGGCCATCAGAAGTGGGACGCCGCGTTCATCAAGCATCGCGCCTATCATCGCCTCTGGTACGCGGTGCCGTTCGCGACGATCGCGCTCGGTATCGACGACGTGCCGCGCATCGGGCACTGGGCGACGGTCATCGGCCGCGTAGCGCACGCCGGCGCGTGGGTCTGCATCTTTTTCGCCGCGGGCAGCGCGCTTTCCGCGTGGCAGGACGTCTATGCGGAAAGCAAGGAAGCACAGACGCGTTCCATCAAGGGCTATATCCAGATCGGCAAGCTGGGGCTCGCGCTCGTGTGCGGCGTGCTCGTGCTGTCGATTCTCATCGACCGCTCGCCGCTCTGGATGCTCTCCGGTCTCGGTGCGCTGTCCGCCGTGCTGCTGCTCGTGTTCAAGGACACGCTGCTGTCGCTCGTCGCGAGCACGCAACTCACATCGAACGACATGCTGCGGATCGGCGACTGGATCGAGATGCCGCAAGCCGCCGCCGATGGCTTCGTGAAGGACATCGCGCTGCATACGGTCAAGGTGCAGAACTGGGACAACACCGTGACCACCGTGCCGACCTACAAGCTCTTTTCGGAGAGCTATCGCAACTATCGGCACATGTTCGAATCGGGCGGGCGGCGCATCAAGCGAACCTTGCGCATCGACGCGCAATGCGTGCGCTTTCTCACCGACGAAGAGACCGCGCGCCTGAAGCGCTTTCGCCTACTGCACGATTATCTGGAACAGAAGCAGACCGAAGTCGAGCAGGCGAACCGCAATCTCGGCGAACTCGCGAACGAACCCGCGAACCGGCGTCGGCTCACGAATATCGGCACGTTTCGCGCGTATGGGCTCGCCTATTTGCAGCGCCATCCGGAAATCCGTCAGGATATGGCGATCATGGTCCGCATGATGGAACCGCAATCGCAGGGCATCCCGGTCGAGGTCTACTGTTTCACCGCGACGACCGCGTGGACGCAATACGAGCGCATTCAGGGCGACGTATTCGATCATCTGCTGTCGATCCTTCCGGAGATGGGCCTGCGCCTTTATCAGGCGCCATCCGGCGCGGACATGACGGGTTTCACGGGCCGTCTGCGCGGCGAAATGCCGGCTCTCTGATTCGCGGCATTCGCTCCGTCAAAAAGGATCAGGCAACAATCCTCCACTTTTGTGTATTCACGTTGACGCTTCCGGTCATTACGATCTAACCATCGCCGATGCGCCTTTTTTCCGCAGCTTCATAGCCGCGGTGGGATCGTTTTTTCCGCGCATCGCCATTCAATCGTCATAAAAGGAAAACTCAACGTGATCGATCGCGTCCATGCCATGCGTGTCTTCACGCGTGTCGTCGATACGAACAGTTTCACGCGTGCAGCCGAGTCGCTCGGCATGCCCCGCGCGAGTGTTTCGACGACCGTGCAACAACTCGAAGCGCTAGTCGGCGTGCAATTGCTCGCACGCACGACGCGGCGCCTGAATCTCACCGTCGATGGCGCCGCTTATTACGAGCGTTGCGCGCAAATCCTCGCCGATATCGACGAGCTCGAATCCGGCTTCGGCGCGGGCGAGGAACGTCTGCGCGGACGGCTGCGCGTCGAGATGCCGGATACCGTCGCGACGTCGATCGTCGTGCCCGCGCTGCCGGAGTTTCACGCGCGCTTTCCGCAGATCGAGCTATCGATCGGCATCGGCAACCGCAATGTGGATCTCGTCGGCGAAGGCGTCGATTGCAGCGTGCAGCTCGGCGAACTGCCCAATTCCGGTCTGATCGCGCGCCGGCTCGGCATGCTCGAACAGGTGACGTGCGCGAGTCCGGCGTATCTGGACAAGCACGGCATGCCGGAAACGCTCGATGATCTCGCGCAGCACGTTGCGGTCAATTGCATCTCGGAGAAAAGCGGCCGCCCCGCCGATTTCGATTTCGATGTCGACGGCGAGCCCGTCACCATGAAGATGCGCGGCTTCGTGCAGGTCGCCGACGAGCACGCGTACATCGCATGCGGCATCGAAGGCCTCGGGCTGATCCAGCCGTTGCGCATCGCGGCGCAGCCCTATCTGCGCTCGGGCCAGTTGCGCGAGTTGCTGCCGCAATGGAAATCGCCGCCGCTCAAGGTGTCGGTGGCGTTTCTGAAGAGCCGTCAGGCGAGCCCGCGCGTGTCGGTATTCGTCGACTGGCTCGCGGCGCTCTTCGAACGTACGCAGCAGATCGACGACACGCTGACGAGCCTTTATCGTTCGGCGCAACGTCGCGGCCCGACGCGCCGGGATCGTCCCGAGGAAGAAACCGCCGACGCCTGATTCCTGCGTTGCGCTATCGCACGGGCGTGGCTGCGTTCGCGCCCACGACCGTGTTCCACTTGCGCACTTCCCAGCGCTCGACCAGCCCGTTCGTCACGTACGGATCGTTTTTCGCGAAATCTTCCGCGGCGGCGGGCGAATTACTGTGAAACAACAGCATCGCGCGATCGGCGGGTGCATCGAGCGCGCCGGCGAGCACGATGTCGCCACGCTCGACCGCCGCCCACGCAAGGGCGAGATGCCCGTCGCGAAATTGCGCGCGGCGCTCCAGATAGTCTGAACAGAGTTCGTAAATCAACAAATAGTGCATCGCCGTCTCCTTAGTGGGACAGTGCCGGGTTCATCGAACTAGTTTGTCCTATTTTCGAGATCGAAACCAAGAGTTCTATCGGAAGGGTCTGATCGCTTAACGATAGCGTATCGCAGATCATATGCGGATACCCAGAGGATTCCGCCAATGAACCGCAACCAGCCTCCTTGCAACGCGTGCCCGAAGCACGATTGCCGCAACTGCGAGTGGACGTCGCCGCTCGATGCGTCCTACCGCACGCTCATCCACTCCCATTCCATGCTGTCGATCGTTGCGCTCTCCGTGAAGGATGCGGAACGCGTACTCGCCGAGCCGTCGTGGCTCGGCATCGCCTGCAAGCGCATTCTCAAGTTCTTCTCAGAATTGAGCCTGCGCGCACGTTAAAAAAACGCCACTGGAGTGGCATTGCAGCACCGTTTTCGTAAAGAAGGTTGCACGATTTTTTTTAGGATAACTGTGCATATAGAATCCACTGCACTTTTGCGCTTGCGTCAAGCGTTCATGTAGAAAGGAATTTCAGTCGATGAGCATCAATCTGGTCCAGGCGGTCAATGCCGCGATCCCGGAACACATCGCGGAGCAGCTGTCGCAACAATTCGGCATTCCCGGTCAGATCGTCCGGCAGCTCGCACTACGCATCGCGCCCGGCCTGGTCGCATCGCTGATGGACCGGGCGACGCTCGTGCCCGGCTCGCAGTCGGTGTACTCCGTCATCATGCAGCCGGAGACCAACGCCCACATCGCGGATCAACTCTCCAAGCTGATCACGACCACCGGCGGCCTCAAGCAGCTCGAAGCCAACGGTCATTCGCTCGCCGCGCTCGCGACGGGCCGGCGTCTCGATGCACTGAGCGACGCCGTTTCGGCCGAAACAGGCGTTCCCACGCAAGCTACGTCGGCGCTCGCGGGCATCGTCGCCGCTGTGCTGTTCGGCAGCATGAAGCGCCACTTCCTGCTCGCGCAATGGGGATTGCCACAGGTGCCCAAGCTGCTGCGCGATCAGGTCGGCGAAATCAATACGTCGATGTCGAACGCAGTTGCGACGGCCATCGGCGTCGGCAACACCGAAGGCTTCACCAGTTGCATCACGCCGCGGCTCGACACGGTCGCATCGAGCCTCGAATCGCGTGCTGATAGCGATGTCGCTGTAGCAGCGGCAGTCGCACCGGCGCCTGTCGTGACGCCCGCTCCCGCCGCGCAAAGCGCGCCGGTTTCCAAGGCCACGCCGCCCGCGCCGCCGCCGATGCGTGCGCCGGTGCGCAAGCCCGCGCCGAAACGTTCGAACAAGTGGGTCTGGCTGCTCTTCGCCGTTTTGGCCGCCGTTCTGGCGTTGGTCTATTACCGCGGCTTCACACAAAGCAGCAGCGTCGATCTGAGCGCGGCACCGGCCACGCAGCAAGTCTCGGAAATGTCGACGCCGGCTTCGTCCGCAACGCTAACGACCACGCCTGCCATCGATACTGCCCCTCTGGCGACGTCCGTGAACACGCCTGTCACAACCGCGTCGGCACCGCAAACGGCCTCCGCACCGGCGGTCGTGCCCGCTTCATGGAAAGACGCGCAGTTGCTGTTCAGCGTCAACGAAGCAGGCGCCCCGGCGATCGAGGCAACAGTGGGCACGGAAGCAGAGAAGAAGCATCTGATCGACACGTTGACCGCCCGCTTTGGAAAGGCCTACACGGCGGACGTTTCCGTCGTTCCCGAAACCCGCCCGGCAACCTGGCTTTCTCGCCTGAACGATTTCTTCCCGCTCATGACCGTGCCCGGTGCGGAAGCCAAGATCAGCGGCTCGAAAGTGGAGTTGAGCGGCACCGCAGCGAACGGAAAACTCGGCTGGACCGATCGTCTGAAAGGCACGCTCGGCGGCATGTTCCAGGTCGCGGCGTTCGACGTCGACGGCGCGGTCGCCACCGCGACGCAATCCTTTCGCAGCGCGATGAAGAGCCTGCTCGCCACTGACACGCCCTGCTCCGGAGACAAGCTGACGCGGGTGCTCGACCTCCAGGTCGTCAACTTCGCTCGCTCGAGTGCGCAGGTGCCGGAAAGCGCGGTCGGCACGCTCGGCGAGACGGCGCAATTGCTCAAGAGTTGCGCCGCCAAGGGTTCGATCGTGAATCTCGAAGTCGCAGGCTATTCGGATGCACAGGGTGCGGCATCGGCGAAGCTCGAAGTATCGAAGGAACGCGCCGAGGCTGTCCGTGGCTACCTGGTGCGAAACGGTGTGCCGCCGCAATCGCTCACGGCCACGGGTTATGGCGACGCCAATCCGATCGCCGACAACGATATCGAGAGCGGACGTTTCGCCAATCGCCGGATCGAGTTCGTCGTCAGGAAACGCTGAGCGCCGACCCGACTCGCGCAATCTTTTTCACGACGCCGTCGCACGAAAGTGTGACGGCGTTTTACTTTGAGCGCGCGCTGCGGCCGCCATGCAGCCGATTCAGCTCGGCTTCGCGAAATCGTTCTCTGCCCAGCGCTCGGCGCTCGCCTTGCTGAGCTTGAATGCCGGCGACACACGCACGTGCGCGAGTTGCGCACCGTACGCATCGAAGGCCTTGAGATTGGCGTAGGGATCGTCCTCATCGGGAACGATCTCCAGCGTGACGGTAATATCCTCGCCCTGCACATCGACGGTGACATTCTTGTTCAGCATCGCGTGGCGCTGCTGTTCGTGCCGGCGCAAGACTTCCGACGCCGTCTTGACCAACGTACGAAACGCGTTTGCATCGAGAGGTTTCGGGTTTTTCTTGTCACGGCCCATCGTCCACGGACCAACGAGCGCGGGCTCCGCTTCGCCCGTCTGAATCATTTCGACGGCCCAGCCGTCGTCGTCCTCGTTCTTGATCACGCGCGCGGTCCAGCCGTCGTCGCGCCAGAGGCGATCTTCATGGATCGCGTCGTCGGCGGAGGGAAATTCGGAATCGGTCATATCGTAGCAAGGCAAGCAATGAGGCAATGCGACGAATTTTACCTTGGACGATGCACGGAGCATCGTTCGTGCTCAAAGCATTGGCCAGACGGCCAGTGTCATACCCAAACGCATTGCGCCGTGCTACTTTGAATGTACCGGGACCGTCCGGAATCCATCGGCAACGCAATTAAGAAGCCGTAAAACTCTTTCAAGGAGCAACCGCATGTTTGCATTCATCGGTACGTTGATCGTCGGACTCGTCGTCGGACTCATCGCGCGCGCGCTCAAACCGGGCGACGATAATATGGGCTGGATCATGACCATCGTCCTCGGGATCGCCGGCTCGCTCATCGCGGGGTACGTCGGCCGTGCGCTCGGCTGGTATCAGCCAGGGCAGCCCGCGGGATGGATCGCCTCGGTGATCGGCGCGATCATTCTGCTCGTCGTCTGGGGAATGATCCGCAAGCGCACGTAACGCCACGCTTCACCATTTCTTTTTTTGACGCAACGCCTCGTCCTAACCCGGACGAGGCTTTTTGTTTATCGTGCGATGCGCTCGAAATCGATCGCCGCTCCGCCACGCACCACGCGATTCGGCAGCGAGCCGCCGAGCCAGTACGAAAGCTCGGCAGGCCTGCCGATTCGCCAGGCAACGAAATCCGCAGCCTTTCCTGCTTCGAGCGATCCGTGCGTCGATTGCAATCCGAGCGCGCTCGCCGCATGGATCGTCACGCCGGCGAGTGCCTCTTCCGGCGTCATGCGAAACAGCGTGCATCCCATGTTGAGCATCATGCGCAACGAAAGCGCCGGCGACGTGCCGGGGTTCAGATCGCTCGCGAGCGCGATCGGCACGCGATGCCGCCGCAGCGCATCGATGGGCGGCAACTGCGTTTCGCGCAACATGTAGAACGCGCCCGGCAAGAGCACGGCGACGGTGCCGGACCGCGCCATCGCGATGGCATCGTCCTCGGTCATGTATTCGAGATGATCCGCCGACAGCGCCCGATAGCGCGCCGCAAGCGACGATCCATGCAAGGACGACAACTGCTCGGCGTGCAGCTTCACGGGCACGCCGAGATCGCGCGCGCATCGGAACACACGCTCGACTTGCTGCGTCGAAAACGCGATGTGCTCGCAGAATGCATCGACGGCATCGACGAGACCGTCTTCGACGAGCGCCGGCAGCATCTCATCGCAGATATAGGCGATGTAGTCATCCGCGCGATTCGCGTACTCGGGCGGCAACGCATGCGCGGCGAGGCAGGTCGCGCGCACGGTGAGCGGCAGCGCATCGCCGAGACGTCGCGCCACGGCGAGCATCTTGCGTTCGTTGGCGAGATCGAGCCCGTAGCCGGATTTCACTTCGAGCGCGGTCACGCCCTCGCGCATCATGCCGAGCGCGCGTTCTTTCGCGGCTTCGAACAACGTCTCTTCGCCGGCTTCGCGCGTCGCGCGCACGGTGCTCGCGATGCCGCCGCCGCGCGCCGCGATCTCCGCGTAACTCACGCCTTCGAGCCGCTCTTCGAACTCGCCGCTCCGATCGCCACCGAAAACGAGATGCGTGTGGCAGTCGATCAGGCCCGGCGTCACCCACGCGCCTTCGAGATCGACACGCTCGCCGTCGCCGATCTCCGGCGCCGCCGAGCGCGGCCCGATCCATTCGATGCGCGCGCCGTCGGTCAGGATCGCCGCGTCTTCGATGATCGAATACTTGCCTCCGATCATCGTTGCGGCGTGGCAGTTTTGCCAGAGCTTTTTCATCACTTGGTGATCATCGGCAGATCGAGACCTTGTTCGCGCGCGCATTCGATCGCGATGTCGTAACCCGCATCGGCGTGACGCATGACGCCCGTCGCCGGATCGTTGTTCAGCACGCGCGCGATGCGTGCATCGGCTTCGTGGCTGCCGTCGCACACGATCACGACGCCCGAATGCTGCGAGAAGCCCATGCCGACGCCGCCGCCGTGGTGAATCGATACCCACGTCGCGCCGCTCGCCGTGTTCAGGAGCGCGTTCAGGAGCGGCCAGTCGGAGACGGCGTCCGAGCCGTCCTGCATCGCTTCGGTTTCGCGGTTCGGACTCGCGACCGAGCCGGAATCGAGATGGTCGCGGCCGATCACGACCGGCGCCGACAACTCGCCGTTGCGCACCATCTCGTTGAACGCGAGACCGAGCTTCGCGCGCAGGCCGAGCCCCACCCAGCAGATGCGCGCCGGCAGGCCCTGAAAGCTGATGCGCTCGCGCGCCATGTCGAGCCACCGATGCAGATGCTCGTCGTCGGCGATGAGCTCCTTCACTTTTGCGTCGGTCTTGTAGATATCTTCCGGATCGCCCGAGAGCGCGGCCCAGCGGAACGGCCCGACGCCGCGGCAAAAGAGCGGACGAATGTAGGCCGGCACGAAGCCCGGAAAGTCGAACGCGTTTTCGACGCCCTCTTCCTTGGCCATCTGGCGGATATTGTTGCCGTAGTCGAACGTCGGCACGCCCTGTTCGCGAAACGCGAGCATCGCGCGAACGTGCTCGGCCATCGATTGTTTCGCGGCCTTCACCGTGCCCGCCGGATCGCTTTGCGCGCGGTCGCGATATTGCGCCCAGGTCCAGCCTTTCGGCAGATAGCCGTTGAGCGGATCGTGCGCGCTCGTCTGATCGGTGACCATGTCGGGACGCACGCCGCGGCGCACGAGTTCCGGCAGCACGTCCGCCGCGTTCGCGCACAACGCGATGGAAATCGCGCGGCCTTCCGACGTGTAGCGCTGGATGCGCGCGAGGGCGTCGTCGAGATCGGTCACCTGTTCGTCGACGTAACGCGTCTTCAGCCGGAAATCGATACGGCTCTGCTGACATTCGATATTCAGCGAGCACGCGCCCGCGAGCGTCGCCGCAAGCGGCTGCGCGCCGCCCATGCCGCCGAGACCGGCGGTGAGCACCCAGCGGCCCTTGAGCTCGCCGCCGTAATGCTGGCGTCCGGCTTCGACGAAGGTCTCATACGTGCCCTGCACGATGCCCTGGCTGCCGATGTAGATCCAGCTACCGGCGGTCATCTGCCCGTACATCGCGAGGCCCTTCGCGTCGAGCTCGTTGAAGTGCTCCCAGTTCGCCCAGTGCGGCACGAGATTCGAATTCGCGATGAGGACACGCGGCGCGTTTTCATGCGTCTTGAACACGCCGACCGGCTTGCCCGACTGGACGAGCAGCGTCTCGTCGGCTTCGAGGCGTTTCAGCGTCTCGACGATCTTGTCGTAGCACGCCCAGTCGCGCGCCGCCCGGCCGATGCCGCCGTACACGACCAGTTCCTTCGGATTCTCGGCCACTTCGGGGTCGAGATTGTTCATCAGCATGCGCAGCGGCGCTTCGGTCAGCCAGCTCTTGGCGTTGAGTTGCGTGCCGCGCGGCGCGCGGATCTCGGTGTCGCGAAAACGGGAAGATGAAGTCACGAATGCTCCTGCGCATCAAGAAAAGAGAGAGTCGAAGGACACGAGCGACGGCTCGCATCGAATGGCTCTCATGTTCTTGTATATACAACTTAGGGTGTATTAGGGGAATCCCGGAGCCGTCGCGTCGTCTTTGTGTCAATCTTGTATAGACAATCGTCAAGGTACGGGCAAACCGCCGTCGCGTTTGAGTTCCCGCAACGAGAGCATCGATTCGACGGCCGTCACGCCCGGCAAGGTGCGCAGGACGTCGCGCATGAAGACGCCGTATTCGTCGAGATCGCGCGCGACGATCTGAAGCAAATAATCCGCCGTGCCCGATATGTTGTGACACGACACGATGCGTGGAATGCCCTGAATTTCGCGTTCGAAGCGATCCGACAGCGCGCGATCGTGGACGCTGAAACGCACCTGCGCAAAGGCGACGACGCCCAGTTCCAGCGCCTTGCGCGACAGCACCGCGCGATAGCCGTCGATATATCCCTCGCTTTCGAGACGCTTGAGCCGGCGTGCGCACGGCGTCTCGCTCAGGCCGACGCGCTCGGCGAGTTTCGCGACGGACATGCGTCCGTCTTGCTGTAGCGCGGCAAGCATCGCGCGGTCGATTCGGTCGATTTCGGTCATGGAGCTTTCCTCTTGATTTATGAATAATTCTAGGGGAAAGTCACAACTCATAAAATGAAACTGATGAAAAAGGCCAGAAAACGCTCCATCCGAAATGGCACGATGTAGCCATCAAACAGGAGCGAATCATGGTCTCGGCACACTTACTTTGGGTTTTCATCGGCGCACTCGCACTCGTATACGCGCTGCCGGGACCGGACATGGCGCTCGTGCTTCAGACGGGCGGCTCGCGCGGTTTCCGACACGGTCTCGCGGTGGCCGCCGGGCTCGCCACCGCGCGGGCGACGCATGTGACGCTGTCGGCGCTCGGCGTCGCCGCGCTCTTGCGCAGCGCGCCGTGGCTCTACGACGGCGTGCGCATCGCGGGCGGCCTGTATCTCTCTTATGTGGCGATCCAGATTTTCCGCTCGCCCGCATTCGGCCTCGACGCGACGCCCGGTCAGGCCGCCGCCTCCACGCTACGTTCGGCTTACGCCAAAGGCATTCTGAGCAGCATTCTCAATCCGAAGGCGCTGCTGTTCTGCTCCGTGCTGCTGCCGCAATTCGTGCGGCCGGAGTCCGGTCCGGTCTGGTCGCAAGTGCTGGAACTGGGCGTCGTGCTGGTCGCGGTCGGCGTCATGTTCGACCTCACGCTGGCGGCGGGCGCGGTGCGGATTTCCGGCTGGCTGCGCCGTCATCCGAAAGCGCAGACCGTGCAGCGCTGGACGTTTTCCGCCGCGCTGCTCGCGTTCGCCGCGCGGCTCTCGCTGGACTGAACTCAGGTTTCGAGCGGCTTGAGAAAAAGCTCGTGCTTCGGCGCGAAATGCGCATAAAGCGGCAGGATCGCGCCGCCCATCGCGCGAGCGTCGGGGCCGATCTGCCCTTCGACGAGACGCGGGCGCGTCATGCCTTGCCAGTCGAACGCGGCGAGCGCGTCATCGGTGCGGGCGATGACCTCGCGCAGCAAGGTCCGGTCGATCTCGCCGTCGATCACCACGGCTTCGAGATCGAGCAGCGCGGCCGACGCTGCGATGCCCGTCGCGATCGCGGGACAGCTCTCACGCATCCACGCGTCCGATAGTTCGCGCAACGCCGGCGAGCACGCGTGCTCGTCGTGCGCGGCGGCGGCCGGCGCGCCCGCGGCGACGAACGCCTTCTCCAGCACATACACCGACGCCGTGTCCAGCAATTGCCCCGCGCGTTGCCCCTTGCCGCGTTTCATCAGCGGCAATGAGCCGATGGCGCCCGCGTTGCCGCCCGGCCCCGCGTGCAGGCGGCCGTCGATCACGAGCCCGCCGCCGATGAACGTGCCGATGAACACATACAGGAAGTTGCGCAGCCCGCGTCCCTGACCCATCACGAGCTCGGCGGCGCACGCGGCCGTCGTGTCCTTCGCGAATTCCACCGGCAGCGCGGTCATCGCTTCGATGCGTTCGCGGATGTCGATGTCGTCCCACGCCGCAAGCGCATCGGGCGGCGTGTCGAAGAAGTCGCGCCAGCCGCCGAGCCACAACGGCGCCGCGACGCCGACTCCCGCAATCTTCCGCGCGCCGTCCCCGAGCGCGCCGACCACGCGCGCGAGCCGCTCTTCCAGCGCGGGAAAAAGCGTATGCGGATCGGGATATGGATATTCGAGCGTCTCGCGCGTGCGCACGTTGCCGGCGAAGTCCATCGACAGCACATCGAGACTGCGCCGCCCCACTTTCACGCCGATGGAAAACGCGCCGTCCGCGCGCAGCGAGATCGGCACCGACGGCTGACCGATGCGTCCGCGAACGCGCGAGCGCGGCTCCTTCGCGAGCAGTCCGTCCTCGATCAGATGATCGACGATCAGCGAAACCGTCTGCATCGACAGGCGCGTCATGCGCGCGATATCGGCCTTGGGCAACGCGCCGTGAAGCCGGATCGCCTGCAGCACGATGCGTTCGTTGAACTGGCGCATGCCGAGCTGATTCGAACCGACGGAATGCGCCGAGGCTTTGCGCGCGGGCCGCTCAGACATCGTCGCGGGCCTCTCGGGACGCTCGGGCGCGCCGTACATCGATCATGTGTTCGTCCCCGTTCGATTAAATCCAGTGTTTTTATTTAGTAAAGACATCCGGGACGATTTTAGCAAGCGCCTTTCCTTGCACTGCGCGGCGATGCAGGTCGATTTTTGTCGCGATTTTTAGTCGGTTATGTTCGACGGGAACCGTCATCACCGACAAACACACATGAGCACACTCGAAGCCCTCCACGCGATCGTCAAGGACGAGAACGCGCCGCAGATCATTCGCGACCACATCGTCGATTCGCTGCAGTTCGCGCTGCGCAATCACGCCGGCTATTTCACGCGCAAGGAGATTCAGTGGCTCGCGCAATGGGACGACACGCGCATCCCGATTGCGGCGGCGAAGGTGTTGAGCGAGATGAAGACGGTCTGAGCCGCACCATGCTCAGTGCGTGCCCGAGGCGCGCGCGTGCCATTCGTAGTCGAACACGGTCGCCTGAACCGGCTCCGACAGGCCTTCGACGAAACTGATCACTTCCGGATCCTTCACGAAGCTCGCGGCCGAACTCGCCGCGAGAATTGCCGAGCTGTCCTGCGGCCGCGCGACCAGGAAGCCCTGCACGTAGTCCACGCCGATCTCCTGCAACGCGCGCAAGGTATCGACGTCCTCGACCCATTCCGCGACGCTGCGCATGCCGAGATTGCGCGCGAGCGCGACGATCGCCTCGACGATCGCGATATCCGCCGGATGCGCGCACATCGAGCGCACGAACTCGCCGTCGATCTTCAGCGCATCGGCGGATAGCGCCTTCAGATATTTGAACGACGTGTAGCCCGCGCCGAAGTCGTCGAGCGCGATCTTGCCGCCCATGTCGTGCACGCGCGCGATGAAGCGCTGCGTGTTCTCCAGATCGTGCAGCGCGACGCTCTCCGTGATCTCCAGACACAGGTAATGCACGATCGACTGATGAGCCGCGAAGAGCGCGAAGATGTCCTCCATGAACTGCTCGTCGTTCAGCGAGCCGCCCGAAAGATTCACGCAGATGAACTGCGTGTTGCCGAGCTGCTGCTGATGCACCTCGATCCAGTCGAGCAGCGTCGAAATGACCCAGCGATCGATCGCCGCGATATTGCCCGATTCCTCCGCCGCGACGATCACCTTGCCCGCGGGCAGCGTCGCGCCGTCGGGTGCGCGCATACGCAGCAGGACTTCGAAGTTGAGCGATTCGGTCGGCGCGGACAGCGACATGATCGGCTGCATCACGAGGAAAAGACCCGGCGGCAGGCGATTGCGCCCGAGCGTTTCGACGAGCTTCAGTTCCTCCGCGCGCTCCTCGAACGCCGCCGCGCCCTTGCGATACGTGACGAGATGCGTATGCGCGACCTTCTTCGCTTCGCGGCACGCGCGATCCGCGTGGGATAGCGCGTCCTGCACGCGCACGCCCTGCGAGCATTCGACGAGACCGATCGACGCCTTCACCTGGAACGCGCGATTGCCGACCTGATACGGCGCGTCGGACAGAATGGAAATGAGTTCGCGGCATTGCGCGATGGCGTCTTCGATCGACGTGTCGTGCATCACGCAGACGAACTCGTCGCCGCCGATACGCCCGACCGGATAGCTGCGCGCGAAGTGCGCCCGCGTGCGCGCCGCGACCTGGCGCAGCACTTCGTCGCCGCTGCGATGGCCGAAAAGATCGTTGACGAGCTTGAAGCGGTCGAGATCGACATAGGCCAGCGCCCACGGCAGCGTCTCTTCGCTCTGCGCGGAGATCGCCTTCTCGACGCCGCGGCGATTCAGCGAGCCGGTCAGCGAATCGTGCTCCGCGAGAAAGCGCAGCCGCTCGACGGCCTTCGAGCGCTCCGTCGTGTCCTGCAGCGAGCCTTCGATCCATCCGTTCGAGCGGATCGCCTTCAGCAGATAGCGCCGCTCGCCGGTGCCGCGCTCGGGCGAGCCGCCCATTTCGAGTTCGCCGTCGCTGCCCTTCGACGCCAGCGCCTGCAACGCGCCCCACGCGCCCGCCTCGAAGTAATCGTTCCAGTGCCGCACCTTGTAGTCGGTCTTTTGCAGATCGAGCATCGCGCGCAACGCGGGATTGGCGCGCACGAAGTGACCGTCGGCGTCGAGCGTGAAGAGGCCGATCGGCGTGACTTCGTAGGTATTGCGCAATTCCATCTGCGCCTGGCGGCGGAAATCTCGTTCGGCGCGCATCTGCTCGGCGATCGCGAAAGCCGCCATCATGCTCGACGACAACGCGGCCATCACCGTATTCACGCCGCCGACGAGCACCTTCAGCCCGAAGGCCGCGCCGAGCACTTCGGAGAATGTCGAGAACAGCACCACGCCAAGCGATGCGACATACCAGAGCACGGTGCGCGAGCGCGCCATCCACACGAGCCGCGCGAGGAAAAACAGCAGCACGCAGATGCCGAAGCCCGCGATGATCCACAGTGTCGGAATGAACAGCGCATATGGCAGCGCGAACGCGGCCGCGAGCAGCACGATGCCGACATACTGGATCACGCGCAGCAGCCAGCGATAACCGACCACGCGCAACTCGCGCCGGAAAAGCTGCTGGAAGAGCGCGGCCGTCAGCAGGTAATAGGCGGCAAAGGTGAATTGCCGCAACGGCTGCATGAAGTCGGCCGGCAGCACGCGGCCGAGCCATTGCATGTCCCAGCCCATCGCGTTCGCGCACAGGCGCAGATTGCCGACGAGCCACACGGCGAAAATCACGTAGGTCCATTCGTGATTGATGAGCGCCGTGACGAAAACGAACACCGCGAGCGTCAGCAAACCACCGGCGATTAGCCCCGAACTTTCCTGAAAGTCGAGCGCCGAATTGCGCAGTCCCTGCCATTCCCACGCGTAGGCGTTGATTTGCGCGGGACCGGAAAAGGTGCCGCGGCACAGAACGTTTTCGGCCTGTTTGATTCGGCCGACCTGAATGGAGAAGCCCGCCTTTACCACGCGCATTTCGCCAGTCACGCCTTCGCGATCCGCCTGGCCAAGCGGCGCGAGCGTTTTCGCGTTCCAGCAGGCAAGCGTTTGCGCATGACGGGACGGCAATTCGACGACCGTCGACGAATCCGCGCTCATGCTCGGCGTCGTGAAACTGAACCAGACCGGCTTTTCGGAGAGACGTGTGCTGTATCGGGAAACGGGCGCCGCGCCTTGAAGCGCTTCAAGCGCATCGGCGGGCGTCATGTTGGCGCTTTTATCGGCGACTACGTGAAGTGCAAGCGGAACCGCGCCGCGCGTTTCATATTGGCGCGGCAGGAAATAGAGCGTCGCGATCGTACCGAGCAAAATCAGAATCGGCACGGCGTAAACGGCGACTGCATACAGCGCGTCGTCGATCCACGAGCCCGTGCGTCTGAATCTCGATAAGGAAGCTGGAATAACCGACGCCATACCTGGAAAAACCCCCGTTTGCGCCCAGCGCGAAATACGCCGGCGCAGACAGCGGCGGAGCCCGAAGAACCCCGTGCGCCGCCGCTTTTTGGCCTACCGGACCGCTTTGCGATCCGGTTATTCGCTTTTACCTTCCTGAATACGATCGTGCCTTTTTCACCTGCCGTAAGCCATCAACGGGGCTTCCGGGCATCGTACCGGTTCCCAGTCAAAAGATAAATCTACAGAATGCAAATCGATATCCGGATGATGCGTGTGCACCATGTAATTGAAAAGCGGATGACGGGCTTCTTCCCAGCGCTGACGTGCCGCGGCGACGTCTTTCGCGAGCACGCGATGCGGCAAGCCGCCCACATGCGACATCGGCAGAAATTCATTAACGCCGAAGACATCCTTGAAGAGCATCGCCTCATACTCCCGATCCAGCGGCGTACGCGCCGTAATCACCATGTAATCAATCCCGTGCAATTCGCAGAACATCCACAGTGCCTTGCACAACGCCACCTTGACTACGCGGCCCACCATCCCGCCCGCGACGCCGAGTCGCGTCGCTTCCGCGAGGCGGCTCGTCGCCAGATGGTCGGGCAGACGCACCGACTGCTCGACGGCGAGCGGACCGTACGCATTGGTCTGAATGCGCATGGTGCCGAGCGGCGCGCCGTCCAGCTTCGATTCCGCCAAAAGGACAGCCGTGCCGCGATCCCAGTCCGAAGGCTCGATCGTCATCTTGTCGGCGAATTCGGGCAGATGCCGCCCATAGGCCGAACGTCTGATGCTCACGGCTTTTTGCAATCCAGCATCGTCTTTGACGATACGGATAGTAAACGGCATACGCTCGCTTTTCTGAAGTGCGGGTACGACCGTGAGAGTTGGGCGAACCGCCGATTCGGTTTGGTTAGCGGCGGCATTGGTGGCAAGGTTCAGACGTTCCATTTGTAAACCCCATTTTTTCTTGGCGATTGGAAAGGTGCCGCGTGTCGAGGAGGTTTTGTAGTGGTTCCTTACACGGGCGAAACGAGCCTCTCACGAAGTCAAATAACGGGGTGCGCGCTTGCCACTGTTTCTCAGCAAATTTCAGGCTAAAGGAGTGGAAGAAAGCTTCTAAACGGCGAAAACCAGTCGCCGGCAGCCGCCGAAACCACATATCCATATGCCGTACAGGAATATGCGAGCCCGATCAAAAGTGAAAGAACGAGGGCGAGCAGCCACCAAGCGACGCGAGAGACAATCAGGAGAATAGCGTTCGCAGAACGCTCGTGGAGCATCGCGTAAACGCTGGAAAATACGTTAGAAAGAGTAACTGGTAACGTTTGCTTACACTTTTTCTTCGCAGAAAGTGCGAAACGCCGAACACGCGGGGATGGGGAATTAAAGCCGCTGAAAAAGCCGAAACAAAAAGGCGGGCGCTCTTTCGAAAAAACGCCCGCGCTATCACAACATAATCATGTCGACTGTGTGGAATCCGTCAAAACGGATTAAAAAATCAGTCGTCCTCGTCGAGCCAGGGAATATCCACGTCGGTAATGAAAGCGACCATCGCGAGCGGACGGCCTTCTTGTCGTCCGATATTGCCGTCGGCGCGTTGCCATTCGCAGCGGAAAATCGTCGCGGGGGTATCGGCGAGCAGCGTGATCGTGCGAATCTCGTCCGGATCGTTGTCTTCGACCGGACCATCGAGCGACACGAGCAATTGCTGCGGCCACACGCCGTCGGCGGGATCGTAAATCTTGTCGCCATCGTGAATGACGACGTGCGCCTCGACGCCGATCGTCGCCGAGGCCTCCACGATCATCTTGCCGAGCGCGCGCAGCACGGCGGTGGCGCGGCCCGAGTTGGCCTGGCGGATCGCGAGATCGCCACGCGTCAGCGCCTGCTCGAGTTTGGGATTGGTTTTCTGTTGCGCCATATCTCTCTCTAGGGGTTCGTTGCAGCTTTCGACGGGCGCGGCCCGGCTTAAGTTGCAGGCGGATCGTAGCATCGCACCAACAAAGATAGGTCGCGCGGGCCTTTGCAGCAAACCGTAGACGGCCGAAGCGTTCCTGACCTGCGAACGTCTTCGATGCTCAAGTTTGCGCACGACCGGCCGATATTGCGCACATCCCCACCGAAACGCGTGACTGCCGTGCCGTTAATCGACCTGACTGCTCCCTTGCGCATTCGTCCGCCGGCGCTCGCTTCCCGCACGCCGTCCACCCGCGCCTGAACGTGCAGACCCGACACACGGAGGTCGTCGACGGCATCGCGCTGCGCACGCATCTGCAACCGATCTACAGCCTGCCGCATCAACGCGAGGTGGGCTACGAGGCGCTGTTGCGCGGCGATGCGGGCGGCGGCGCGCTCGTCGGACCGTTCGATCTTTTCGGGCGAGCGATCGTCGCGGGCACGCTGACCGAGCTCGATCGCATGAGTCACCTCACGCATCTGCGCAACGCGGCGCCCCTGCTGCCTGCCGCGCAGTGGCTCTTCCTCAACATCAATCCGGCGACCTTCACCGATCCGGGCTATGCCGCGCGGCTCGCCTCCGCAACGCGCGAAGCGGGACTCGCGCCCGAGCGGCTGGTGATCGAAGTGCTGGAGTCGGGCGGCACGGATGTCGAGGACATCTCGCGCGCCACGCACGCGTTTCGGGCACAGGGCTTTCTCGTCGCTGTCGATGACTTCGGCGCTGGGCATTCCAACATCGACCGGCTGATCACGCTGCGGCCGGACATCGTCAAGCTCGATCGCAGTCTCGTGCGGACCAAGAGCGCCCATATGCGCGACGCGCTGATGCCGAAGCTCGTCGATCTGCTGCACGAGTCGGGCATGTTCGTGGTCGCGGAAGGCATCGAGACGAGCGAGGACCTGATGCTCGCCGCGCGCTCGAACGTCGATTTCGTGCAGGGCTATCTGTTCGGCATGCCATCGGCGGAACTCGCCGAACGCGGCGTGGCGACGCCGCTCTTCGAAGACGTGTTCGACGCGCTCGCCCAGACGCGGCGCACCGAGCGGCTCGCGGGCGACCTGCTTCTGCTGCCCTATCGCGCGGCGCTCACGCAGGCCGCGCGGCGCTTCGCGTCGGGCGCGACGACCGAATCCGCCTGCGCCGATCTGCTCGCGCTGCCGTGCACGCTCAGTTGCTTCTTCCTCGATCGGGGCGGCCGCGAGTTCATGCCCGGCCTCGCGGGCGCCGCAGCGATTGCGCCGAGCGAGCGCTTCGCGCCGATCGCGGATCCATCGACCGGGCGCTGGGACAATCGCCCGTATTTCGTCGATGCGCACGCGAAGCCGCAGCAGGTGATCACGAGCGCGCCTTATCTTTCCGTGACGGGCACGTCGCTTTGCGTGACGCTCACGATCGCGACGCAGCACGCTGCAAAGCCGGTCGTGATCGGCGCGGACCTCGACTGGCGCAAGCTGACCGAAGCGGCGCCCGCGATCTTCTGAGCGTCAGGCGGTAGCGCTTTTCGCTTGCGCGATTGCACTGGCGAGCGCCGCCGCGCCCGCGCGCAGCGCCGCGAGATTGCCCGGCTCGAAGGTCCAGTGCCCCGCCGCATTCACGACGGCCAGTTCCGCGCCGGGCCAGCGCGCGGCGAGGTCCAATGCCTGATCGGCGGGACACACCATGTCGAAGCGTCCATGCACGATCCGGCAAGGCAGATGCGCGATACGCGCGACGAGCGGCAATAGCGGCACCGGCGGCAGTTCGTTCGCCATGTAATGCCGCTCGAGGAGCGCCATCGAGATCGCGGCCGAGTTGGCTTCCGCGCTCGGGCGCTTCTCTTCCTCGGCCGGTTCCTTTTCCGGCTTGTTGACGACGGAGAGCGTGGTCTCGTAGTGCGTCCACGCGCGCGCGAGCCGCGTACCCGCCTCGTCGAAACGCGCGAGCGGCGCTTCGGTCATCCGCAGGATTTCCTGCGCATTCGTGGGCCGCTTGCCGCACGCCGCCTCGATCGCATCGAGAAACGCGCGATGCGCTTCGGGAAAGACGCGTCGAACGTCCCACAGGAACCAGTCGATATCCTCGCGCCGCGCGAGAAAAATGCCACGCAGCAGGAAACCCGTGCAGCGCTCCGGATGCGCGACGCCGTATGCGAGACCGAGCGTCGTGCCCCACGAGCCGCCGAAGATCGCCCATTGCTCGATCTTCAACGCGACGCGCAGCGTTTCCATGTCGCTGACGAGCGCGTCGATGCCGTTCGCCTCCAGCTTGCCGAACGGCGTGGACTTGCCGCAGCCGCGCTGATCGAAGAACACGACGCGCCATTTGTCCTGTTCGAGCACCTCGGCCCATTTCACGTTCATCGCGCCGCCGGGGCCGCCGTGCACGACGAGCATCACGGGCGCCTCGCGCGGGCCTTGCGCGCGCCAGTAGATCGAGTGACCGTCGCCCACGTCGAGCATGCCTTCGTCGAACTGCACCGGCGATTGATTGTCCATTGCGTCTCTTCCTTGCTGAATAGGCTTCGTCGGGCTCCATTGTTGCATCGCTTCGATGACATCGCATGGCGCGAAATGATCCTCCGGCGCGTTTCGCTCGATACGCTATGCTTGCGGATTCCGGATGTTCGTCATCCACCTGTCATCTCACGAATTTCGATGCGACGCACCTTCGTCAAGTGGCTCTTTGCAACCTATCTGCTCGGCAGCGGCATCGTCTGGTCGATCCTGATCCTGCCGCTTTTTCCGTTCGTCGGCCGCAACGGGCGTTACCGGCTCGCGACGCTCTGGTGCCGCGCGGTGGTCGTGATGATGCGCGTCATCACCGGCGTCACGTGCTCGATCGAAGGGCTGGAGCATCTGCCCGACGGGCCGTGCATCATTCTGTCGCGACACGAATCGACCTGGGAGACGCTCTCGTTCATGGCGCTCTTTCCCCGGCGCATCAGTTTCGTGTTCAAGCACGAGCTCATGAACATTCCGTTCTTCGGCTGGGTGCTGCGCGGCCTCGACATGGTGAGCCTCGATCGCGGCTCGATCCGTCAGGCGCACGCTGCCGTGACCCGCGAGTGCGCGGCGCGGCTCGAGAAAGGCGATTCGGTGGTGATCTTTCCGGAAGGCACGCGCGTCGCGCACGATGCGCCGCTCAAGCTCGCGTCGGGCGGCGTGCGCCTCGCGTGCGCGACGAAGGTGCCGGTCGTGCCCGTCGTGCATGACGCGGGCAAGGTCTGGCCCGCGAAGGGATGGCCGGATCGCGGCGGGCATATCCGCGTGATCGTCACGCCCTGCCTGCCGCTCGATTGCCAGATTCCACAGGAGTTGAACCGCCTCGCGCAGTCGCAGATGGACGATGCGCTGGCGGAACTGCGCTAGTTGCCGCTCAATACAATGGCCGCTTCTTCGCGGCGCACAAACGATTGACCGCGGAAATCAGCGTCTCCATGTCGACGGGCTTGCGCAAATATCCGTCGTAGCTGACGAAAGCCGGCGGATTCGGATGCCCTGAAATCATCAGGAAAGGAATGTGCGCGAGCGCCGTGTCGTTCTTCATCGTCTGGCAGAGCAGCGCGCCGCCGAGGCCGGGCATCATCCAGTCGGACACGACGATATCCACCCGCTGTTCCCCGAGTATCGATAACGCTCCGTTGCCGTCGAACGCGCACAAGACGGTGCAGTCCTCGCCTTGCATGCAGAGGGTCCAGGCTTCGATGGTGGCGGGGTCGTCGTCGACGAGCAGTACGGTCTTCATCTTGCGAACATGTTCGAGTGCGGCGCGTGTGTGGGGCGGGACGTCACGACGGAGGCGGCGGACAACCTCGGATGTGACCGCTGCCGACGCCGTTTGTTGCAGTCACTTCGTACCCGCCGCTTTTGTCATAGTATTTCTTTCGCGCAAAACCTGCGCGGTAAATGCTGCTTCAGCAACTTGCGCGCCGCCCGTCGTCTGCGGTCATTTGCTCCTGGCGCGTGAACGGCCGGCTTCGCGCAACGCATCGACGAGCGTCTCTTCCACCGGCGTGCGCGCGGCGTCGTTGCGGCGAATCAGGCCGATAGGCTCGTCGGTGCCGGCGAAGGGCATCGGCAGCGCGGCGAGCAGCCCGAGCGCGATGTCCTGCTCGACCGCGCCGGCAGGCACGAACCACACGGCGTCGTTGTTCATCGCGAGCGAGCGCCCGAGCGACACCGACAAGGTTTCGACGAGCGCCGTCAACGCATGCGCGCCGAACGCCGTCAGCACGCTTTCAGCCGATTGACGGATCAACGTGCCGAACGGCGGCACCACGATCACGAAGCGCGCGAGCAAGGCGGGCGTGAGCGGCGTTTCGAGCGTCAGCGGGTGCTCGCGGCGCACGACCACCGCGAGCGGCTCGCGATAGATCTGCTCGAAGGACAGCCCGTGCATCGCTTCCGGCTCCGACAGCCGCCCGACCACGAGATCGACGTCGCCCGCCTTCAGCTTCTCCAGCAGAAGCGCGTTGGAATCGGTCCAGACGGACAGCGACACCGCCGGCCATTGCTGCCGGAACGACATCAGCGCGGGCGACAGCAGCACCGGCGCGACCGTCGGCAAAATGCCGATCGCGATGGTCCCGGGCATGTCGCCGCGTTCGCGCAGAAGCATGTCGACGCCCTCGCGCAAGGACGCGACGCATGCGCTCGCGTGCGGCGCGAAAAGCCGTCCCTCGCGCGTGGGCACCGCGCCGCGCCGCCCACGCTCGAACAGCCGCACGCCTAGAATGGATTCGAGCTCGCCGATGGTTTTGGACACCGCGGGCTGCGTGATCGACAGGCTATCCGCGGCGCGCTGCACGCTGCCGAGTTGCGTGACGGCAAGAAAACATTGCAGATGCCTGAACTTGACGCGGGTGTTGGTGAAGTCGGTATCCATGACGATCCGTTATGCAAGATGGCACGAAACATCATTTTCCATAACTTGCGCCGTTCTATAAAGTAGCCGTCAGAAACATCCTATTCAACTTCCAAATACAGGAGACAGTCGACATGACCTCCCCCATCCTCACACCGCGCGATTGGGAATCCCATCCCGCGTATCTGTCGCCGGGTTACAAGTCGTCGATCCTGCGCAGCCCGGGCTTGCCGCTCATTCCGCTGAAGGAAAATCTGCGCAACCGACGCGTGCCTGTCTACGGTGCTGACGATCTGGGCGTGCTCGACAACGACCTCACCCGCAACGCCGCGAAAAACGGCGAACCGCTCGGCGAGCGCATCATCGTGACGGGGCGCGTGCTCGACGAAGGCGGCCGTCCGGTGCGCAACACGCTCGTGGAAGTGTGGCAGGCGAACGCCGCGGGCCGCTATGTCCACAAGGCCGACCAGCACGACGCGCCGCTCGACCCGAACTTCCTCGGCGCGGGCCGCTGCCTGACCGACGACGAAGGCCGCTATCGCTTCATGACGATCAAGCCGGGCGCGTATCCGTGGGGCAATCACCCGAACGCGTGGCGTCCGCAGCACATCCATTTCTCGCTCTTCGGCGAATATTTCGGCTCGCGTCTCGTCACGCAGATGTACTTCCCCGGCGATCCGCTGCTCGACCTCGATCCGATCTATCAGGGCATTCCCGAGCAGGCACGCAAGCGTCTCGTGTCGTCCTTCTCGATCGACACGACGCAGGAAAACTACGCGCTCGGCTACGAATTCGATATCGTGCTGCGCGGCCCGGACCAAACGCCGACGGAGTAATCGAACATGACCACGCTGAAACAGACCCCATCGCAGACCGTCGGACCGTACTTCGCTTACGGCCTGGTTCCCGAGCAATACAACTTCGATCTGAAGAGCCTCTTCACCGCATCGGCGGCGGATCGTGAAGTGCCGGGCGAGCATATCGCCGTCGTCGGCAACGTGTTCGACGCCGAAGGCAAGCCCGTCAACGACGCGCTGATCGAAGTCGCGCAGGCCGACGCAAATGGCCGCTATGTGCAAAGCGCGCAGGAAGCGCGCGAATCGGGCTTCCGCGGCTTCGCCCGCGTGGGCACGGGCACGGATCCGAAGCTGCGCTTCATCGTCGATACGGTGAAGCCGGGCGCAACCGCCGACGATTCCGCGCCGCACCTCGACGTCATCGTGCTGATGCGCGGCATGCTGCTGCACACGTACACGCGCATCTACTTCGAGGACGAAACCGAAGCCAATGCGAAGGACGCCGTGCTGCAGAGCGTGCCGGCCGAGCGCCGTCATACGCTGATCGCGAAGCGCGAAGCGGGGGCATCGGCCAAGCCGGGTTCGTCGGGTACGATCTATCGCTTCGACATCCATCTGCGCGGCCCGAACGAGACGGTGTTCTTCGACCTGTAAAGCTTTCTCGCGGCAGTTGTTTGAAACGAAAGGCGTCCGGCACTGCGTTATAGTGTCGGTCGCCTTTTGTCTTTTCTGCGCTTTCTCCCATGTCCGACGCTCCCACGCCCAGCCCGCTCTACGTCAAGCTCCTCGGTGAAACCGCCCAGATCGGCTGGTCCGAACTGGAGCGCTTCTTCGCGCAGGGCAAGCTCATCTGGGTGAAGCGCGATCTCGATCTCGTGAGCGTCGCGGAAGCCGTCGCCACCGACGATACGCAACAGGTAACGCAATGGCTCGCAGGCGGGCTGGTCGAGCGCATGCAGGCCGAAACGGCCGCCGATCTCGCCGCGCGCGATCCGCAATTGTGGGCGGTTGTCACCTCGCCCTGGGTATGCGTGCAGGAACGCGGCTGATTCACGAGGCTGAATCGCACTAGCGCCGGTCGAGGACATAGTCCGTCCACAGCACGACGAGAATCGTCATCAGCGCCGGGCCGATGAACAGCCCGATCAGCCCGAACGTTTCCGCGCCGCCGAGAATGCCGAACAGCACGAGCAGAAACGGCAGCCGCGCCGATCCGCCGATCAGCACCGGCCGCACGAAGTGCTCGGCGACGAACACGACGATCATCCCGAACACGGCGACGCATATCGCCGCGACCATCGAGCCCTGCGCGAGCAGCCACAATGCCGAACCTAGAAACACGATCGGCGCGCAGAACGGCAGCATCGCCGCGACGGCCGTCAGCATGCCGAGCAAGGTAGCGTGCGGCACGCCCGTGACCGCATAGGCGATTCCGAGCAGCGCGCCCTCGCCCAGTCCCACGACGACGAGCCCCACCACCGTGCTGCGCACCGATTCGGCCATGCGCCGCACGAGTGCGGCGCCATCCGGACCGAACGCGCGGCGCGAGCCCGCGAGCAGTTGTTCGCCGAGCTTCGAGCCCGCCAGAAACACGAAGAAGAGCGTCATCAGCATGAAGCCGAAGATGACGACGCCGTGGACCACGCGCCCGCCGAAGTGCCGCGTCATCGCGACGACTGTCGCACTGTGCAGATTCTTCACCGCCGGCGACGCTTCGAGCGGTGTCGCCAGATTCTCCTGCCACCAGCGCCCGACCTGTTGCGAGCCCATCGGCAGATGCTCGATGAACGCGGGCATCGGAATGCCGGTGCGCAACACTTCATGGAACCAGTGGATCATGTCGCGCGCCTCGTTCACCGTCTGCGCCGCGACGATGAAGAACGGCACGACGAACAGCAGGCCGATCGCCGCCGTCAGCAGGACCGCGAGCAGATTGTGATGCCGCTTGAACAGCGGACGACGTTCGAGCCAGCCGAACGCGGGCCATAGCGCGATCGCGATCACGCTCGCCCACACGACGGCCGGAATGAATGTGCGCGCCGTATAGAGCGCGACCAGCACGAGCACCGCGTAAAGCACCGCGGACGCCGTGCGCTGCATCTTGCGGGTGCGCTCGGATGAGTCCGGTGTCGAGTCGTTGCGCGGTTGGATCGGCATGAGTGAATGGTCCTTCTTCGTGATGTTCGATTGGTGGCGAAACATGAATCGTTCGCCAGAATTGTAATCACGCACGAATCATTCCACTCGATGCGCGCAGTCATGCAACTTTATTTACAAAAGGCACGTTTCGCGCTCCCTATAATCGAGACTCGGCATCGAACGATGGATCTTGCAAATGAAGGAAAAAACCTGGCGCGCAATGGCTGGTGCATGCCTGTCGCTGATATGGCTCGCCGGATGTTCGACTGGCCTCAACCGGTCGAATGAAGATCGGTTGAACGCGCAAAGCGGCATCACGATGCTGCCCGTCAAAGGCGGCGTGGAGATGCGGCTGCCCGAAGCGCCGCTTTTCGATACCGACGAATCGAGCATCCGCGCGGGCTATTCGCCCATGCTCGATCGCGCCGCTCAGGTATTGAAGCGCAGCATGCGGCCGATTCTGATCGAAGGTCACACCGACAACCAGGGCACGCTGGCTTATAACCACACGCTTTCCGATGCGCGCGCCCAGGCGGTCGGGCGGGCGCTGATCGCGCGCGGCGTGCCCGCCGAGCGTATTGCGACGAAAGGCATGGCGTGGCTGCGGCCGATCGCCAGCAACGACACGGCGCAAGGCCGCGCATTGAACCGCCGCGTGGAGATTCTGGTGCGCACCGAGAGCGAAGAGACGCTGCTCGGCACGCCCGCCAAGGTCAAGCGCTAGCCGCCTGCTCGACCTCCAGCACGAGCAACTGCGAGCCGTCGGCGACCTGATCGCCGACTTCGAACAGAATCTCGCCGATCTTGCCCGACGAAGGCGCCACGATCGTGTGCTCCATCTTCATCGCTTCCATCACCATCAGCGGCGCGCCCTTCTCGACCGTCGCGCCCGTCTCCACGAGCACCGCGATCACCTTGCCCGGCATCGGCGCGCTCAGACGGCCTTCGTGCTCGGCATCGCCCGCGTGGGCCATCAGGTTCTGCCACTCGAACTGGAACGCAGCGCCTTCATGGAAGACGTGGAAGATGTCGCCATCGGTGAAGACGTGGCCTTTGATCAGCGCATCGTCGAGCTGGACCGCGAATGACGTCGCGCCGCTGTGCGACCAGTCGAAGCGCGCGCTTTTATCGTTCAGCGTGAGACGCTTTTCGCCGTTCTTCGTGAAGACGACCTTCAGCGTTTCGTCGGTGTCGAGCGCGCGCCAGTTCAAATCCTGGCTATAGCCGCCCGCCATGCGCCAGTGCGACAGCGCATCCCACGGCGACTGGCCATGCGCCTCGCCGCCCTCGCGCGTGAGCAGCGCCGCGCACGCGAGCGCAAGCCCCTTGTTGCGCGAAACGTGAGTGGGCGCGAAGAGCGCATCGTGATGACGCTCGATCAGGCCCGTGTCGAGATCGCCCGCGCTGAACGGCTCGCTCTTCACGATACGCTGCAGGAACTCGACGTTCGTCGACAACCCGACGATCTCGCATTCCGCCAGCGCGCGCGCCATGCGCGCCAATGCATCGCGGCGATCGCGGCCATGCACGATCAGCTTCGCGATCATCGGATCGTAGAACGGCGTGATCGAATCGCCCTGACGCACGCCGCTGTCCACGCGCACGTCGCCGTCGATCGAAAACTCCACCGCGTGCGGCATGCGCACGTGCTTGAGCGTGCCCGTCGACGGCAGGAAGCCACGCGACGGATTTTCCGCGTAGATGCGCGCCTCGATCGCGTGGCCGTGTACCTTCAGCTCGTTCTGCTTCAGCGGCAAAGGCTCGCCCGCCGCCACGCGCAGTTGCCATTCGACGAGGTCGAGCCCGGTCACCATCTCCGTCACCGGATGCTCGACCTGGAGACGCGTGTTCATCTCCATGAAGTAGAACTGGCCGTCCTGCGTCATGATGAATTCGACCGTGCCCGCGCCGACATAATCCACCGCGCGCGCTGCGGCAACCGCGGCTTCGCCCATCGCGCGGCGGGTTTCATCGTTCAGACCCGGCGCGGGCGCTTCTTCCAGCACCTTTTGATGGCGACGCTGCACCGAACAGTCGCGATCGAACAGATAGACCGCGTTGCCATGCTTGTCGGCGAACACCTGCACTTCGACGTGACGCGGGCGCAGCAGATACTTTTCGATCAGCACGCGATCGTTGCCGAAGCTCGACGCCGCCTCGCGCTTGCACGATGCGAGCGCCGCCGCGAAGTCCTCGCTCTTCTCGACGACACGCATGCCCTTGCCGCCGCCGCCCGCGCTCGCTTTCAGCAGCACCGGATAGCCGATGCGGTCCGCTTCGCGCTGAAGCAGCGAAGGGTCCTGGTCGTCGCCGTGATAACCCGGCACGAGCGGCACGGACGCCGATTGCATCAGCGCTTTCGCGGCCGCCTTGGAACCCATCGCGCGAATCGCATCGACGGGCGGTCCGATGAAGACGAGACCCGCCTTCTCGCACGCATTGGCGAAGTCCTCGTTCTCCGACAGAAAGCCGTAGCCCGGATGAATCGCCTGCGCGCCGGTCTTCTTCGCGGCATCGACGATGCGCTCGATGCGCAGATAACTCTCCGATGCAGCCGATCCGCCGACATGCACCGCTTCATCGCAGACATCGACGTGCTTGGCTTTCGCGTCCGCATCGGAATAGACGGCGACGCTGCCGACGTTCAGGCGCTTCGCCGTCGCCGCGACACGGCAGGCGATCTCGCCGCGATTCGCAATCAGTATTTTGTTGAACATGGCATTACATCCGGAATACGCCGAAGCGCGTGTCTTCGATGGGAGCGTTCATCGTCGCGGCAAGGCCGAGACCCAGCACGTCGCGCGTTTGCGCGGGATCGATCACGCCGTCGTCCCACAGACGCGCGCTCGCGTAGTACGGATGCCCCTGCGCCTCGTACTGATCGCGGATCGGCGCCTTGAACGCCTCTTCTTCTTCCTTCGACCACGCGCCGCCCTTCTTCTCGATGCCGTCGCGCCGCACGGTCGCGAGCACCGACGCGGCCTGTTCGCCGCCCATCACCGAGATGCGCGCATTCGGCCACATCCACAGGAAGCGCGGCGAATACGCGCGGCCGCACATGCCGTAGTTGCCCGCGCCGAACGAGCCGCCGATGATCACCGTGAATTTCGGCACCTTCGCCGTGGCCACCGCCGTCACCATCTTCGCGCCGTTGCGCGCGATGCCTTCGTTCTCGTACTTCCGGCCGACCATGAAGCCCGTGATGTTCTGCAGGAACACGAGCGGAATCTTGCGTTGCGCGCACAACTCGATGAAATGTGCGCCCTTCAACGCGGATTCGCTGAAGAGAATGCCGTTGTTCGCGACGATGCCGACCGGATGCCCCCAGATATGCGCGAAGCCGCACACGAGCGTCGTGCCGTAGCGCGCCTTGAACTCGTCGAAAGCGGAGTCGTCGACGATGCGCGCGATCACTTCGCGCACGTCGAAGGGCTTGCGCGTATCGACGGGAATCACGCCGTAGACGCTCTGCGGGTCGAAGCGCGGCGGCAGCGGCTCTTTCAATGCGAGCGTCGGCGTCTTCACTCGATTCAGATTGCCGACGATGCTGCGCGCGATGCCGAGCGCATGCGCATCGTTCTGCGCGAGATGATCGACGACGCCCGACAGACGCGTATGCACGTCGCCGCCGCCGAGATCTTCGGCGCTGACTTCTTCGCCCGTCGCGGCCTTGACGAGCGGCGGGCCGCCCAGAAAGATCGTGCCTTGATTCTTGACGATGATCGATTCGTCGCTCATCGCGGGCACATACGCGCCGCCCGCCGTGCACGAACCCATCACCACGGCGATCTGCGCGATTCCTTGCGCCGACATGTTCGCCTGGTTGTAGAAGATGCGGCCGAAGTGATCGCGGTCGGGGAACACGTCGTCCTGATTCGGCAGGTTCGCGCCGCCCGAATCGACGAGATACACGCACGGCAGACGGTTCTGCTCTGCGATTTCCTGCGCGCGCAGATGCTTCTTCACGGTCACGGGATAGTACGTGCCGCCTTTCACGGTCGCGTCGTTGCACACGACGACGCATTCCTGTCCCGCGATGCGCCCGATGCCTGTGATGATGCCCGCGCCCGGCGCGTCGTCGTCATACATGCCGTACGCCGCAAGTTGCGACAGTTCCAGAAACGGCGTGCCCGGATCGAGCAGTTGCGCGATGCGATCGCGCGGCAGCAGCTTGTTGCGCGACACATGCCGATCGCGCGAGGCCTGTCCGCCGCCCTCCGCGATCTTCGCGACCTTCTCTTTGAGGTCCGCGACGAGCGCTTCGAGCGCAGCCGCGTTCGTGCGGAATTCCTCGCCGCGCGGATTCAGTTTCGATTCGATGATCGTCATGTCGCGCGCCTCACATCGTCTCGGCGAACAGTTCGCGGCCGATCAGCATGCGGCGGATCTCGCTCGTGCCCGCGCCGATTTCATAGAGCTTCGCGTCGCGCCACAGCCTACCGACCGGATACTCGTTGATATAGCCGTTGCCGCCGAGAACCTGAATCGCTTCGCCGGCCATCCACGTGGCCTTTTCCGCGGTGTAGAGGATGACGCCCGCGCAGTCCTTGCGCACCTGGCGCACGTGGCCCGAGCCGAGCGTGTCGAGCTGGCGGCCGACCGCGTAGAGATACGCGCGGCATGCTTGCAGCGTCGAGTACATGTCCGCGACCTTGCCCTGGATGAGCTGGAACTCGCCGATCGCCTGGCCGAACTGCTTGCGATCGTGGATATACGGCACGACCGCGTCCATGCACGCGAGCATGATGCCGGTCGGGCCGCCCGCGAGCACGGCGCGCTCGTAGTCGAGGCCGCTCATCAGCACCTTCGTGCCGCCATTCAGTTGACCGAGGATGTTCTCTTTCGGCACTTCGACGTTCTCGAACACGAGTTCACCGGTATGCGAGCCGCGCATGCCGAGCTTGTCGAGCTTCTGGGCGACGGAAAAGCCCTTCATGCCCTTCTCGACGATGAACGCCGTGATGCCGCGCGGACCGGCTTCGATGTCCGTCTTCGCGTACACGACGAGCGTGTCGCAGTCCGGGCCGTTGGTGATCCACATCTTCGTGCCGTTGAGCACGTAGTGATCGCCCTTTTCTTCGGCGCGCAGCTTCATGCTGACGACGTCCGAGCCTGCGTTCGGCTCGCTCATCGCGAGCGCGCCGATATGCTCACCCGACACCAGCTTCGGCAGATACTTCTGCTTTTGCGCTTCCGTGCCATTGCGATGAATCTGGTTCACGCACAGATTCGAATGCGCGCCATAGGACAGCCCGACCGACGCCGACGCGCGCGAAATTTCTTCCATCGCGACCATGTGCGCGGTGTAGCCCATGTTCGCGCCGCCGTATTCCTCGGAGACGGTCATGCCGAGCACGCCGAGATCGCCGAATTTTTTCCAGAGATCCATAGGAAACTGGTCGCTATGGTCAATTTCGCCCGCGCGCGGTGCGATTTCCTTCGCAGCGAAATTGGCGAGCGAATCGCGCAGCATGTCGATGTCTTCGCCCAGCGCGAAATTCAGTCCGGGTACGTTGCTCATGAATGTCTCCTCCAGATGCGATGTTTTCGGTGCGCCCTGAAATTTGAGTTTCACTCACACAGGGCAACAATCCACGGGATGGGGCAATTTCACGCTCAAATCGCCTAGCCGTCAATAGATTTTTGAGCTACGCTCACATTTATTTCGCACGCTTGCCATCATGTCCACGCATACCACTACCAGCCGCCGCACGCCCACGGGCGTCAAATCGCAGCAGCGCGTGAAAGACATCCTGCAAGCGGGCCGCGACGTCTTCGCCGAGAAAGGTTACGACGCGGCGACGAGCGCCGAGATCGCGCAACGCGCGGGCATTTCGGAAGCGACCGTGTTCAGCTATTTCAGCGGCAAGCGCGAACTGTGCGCGCGCGTGATCGCCGATTGGTACGACGAAATCATCGATGCCTTCGAGACCGGCCTGCCGCGCGACGGCTCGGTGCGCCAGCAGTTCGCGTTCATCGTCAGGACGCATATGCGGCTGATGCTGATGAACGGCACGGGACTGTGCGCGCTGGTGCTGTCGGAAGGCCGCAGCAAACAGCACGATCTGTCGGATACATTGACGGAACTGCAACGCCGCTACACCGCGCCGCTGATGGACGTGCTCGCGCGCGGCCAGACGCTCGGCCATGTGCGCAACGACATGCCGTTGCGCCTGTTGCGCTCGCTCGTGTTCGGCCCGATGGAACACGTGCTGTGGGACGCGACCCTTGCGAAGCGTCGTCTGAGTCAGACTCAGATCGAAACGACGGCGAACGAACTGGTGGAAGTATTGTGGACGGCGCTGCAGCCGCCGAATGCGCAACTGGCCGCGCTCGCGCAGTTCCGGCAAGACGTGGAGGAAGCGTCGCGGCGCTTCGAAACGAGCGCCGCGCGCGAAAAGCCTATTTCCTGATGAAGCGCAGCGCGAAGCGCGCGAGTTTCGGCACGGTGACCGGACGCAAGAGCCGCGCGTCGTAGCCGCCCATGCGGCGGTCGTTTTCGGTGAGACACAGTTCGATCAACGAGCGAGCGGATACATCGCCCGCCACCGAATCGCCTACATTCGCCGGAAAATTCATGTCCTGCGCCGCACCGCTCTTGTCGAAACCGCGCGCAAGCGAAATGCGGTCGCGGATCAGCGAGAACCAGACTCCCGCGATCTTCGCCAGAAACCACGGCTTTCGATACCACGGCAGGCTGCGCCGATACCACGCGACCCAGTTCGCGAAGAACAGAATGTGCCGCGCCTCTTCCTGAATGACCGGCTCGAAGGTCTCGACGAGTTCTTCGGGGAAATAGCCCGATTGCCGCGCCGCCTCGAACAGCCCGAACGCGAAGAAACTGTCGATGCACTCGCTGTAGCCGGTGAGCATCCAGGCGCGCAGCGGATCGGCGGGCGCGGGATACGCCGGCTCCGGCGCGAGCGTGATGCCGTACGCCTCGACCAGCTTCGACAGCACGAGCTTGTGCCGCGCCTCCTCGCCGCCGTTCATGCGCAAGGCTTCCCGCAATTGCGGATCCGCGACGGTGCCCGCGTAGGTCGCGACGCGAATCGACGCGCGCCCTTCGGTCTGCACGGCGATATCCCAGATAGGCAGCGAGGTCACGCGCTTCAGCGCCGCAGGATCGAGCTTCGGCCAGTCGATGACGGCGGGCTTGTACGGATTGTGCGTCGTCAGCAACATCTCGCAGAACATCCGCTTGTGCAGGTCCGAACCGATCGGAATCTGCCCCGTCGACCGGTACGTCCAGTTGCGCATCGCATGATCTGCTTCGACTGTGTTGAGCGTATCGGACATATTCGAATATTGGCCGCCGATTGGGTACGTCCTGCGGATTTTGGCATACAGGATGTCAACTTGCAGCGTTACACGCCTTTTTTCGTCGGGTGCGTGGCGCCCAGCACGACGAACGGCACGCTCAATACGGCTGAATCCCGTTCATCAACAGCGCGACGACGTGCCGCGCGAGCTGCTCCGCGCTGACAGTCCGATTTCCTTCCCCGCGCCAGCGCGACGTCGCGAGCGGAAACACGGTCAGTCCAAACAGCGACGCGAACACGAGCGACGGTTCCAGCGACGGATTGAGCTTCCCTTCCTTCTGCCAGCCGGCGATGCGCTCGATCCCGCGATCCTTGTGCGTGTCGCCGAAGCGCTCGGCCATGCGCTGACGCAGAAGTCCGCCGTCGCTGATCATCTCGCGCACCCAAAGCGCCGCGAACCACGGATATTTGTCGACGGTCGCGACAAGCGTTTCCACGAAAGCGCGCAAGGTATCGACGGGCTCCGAATCCGGATCGTTGAACACGCGCGCGAGTTCGACGCGCAACGGCACGAAACGCTCGTCGATCAGCATGTCGAGCAACTGGTCGCGTGTCTTGAAGTAGTAGTGAACCATCGCCGGCGTGACGCCCGCCTCGCGCGCGATCGCGCCGAGCGTCGTTTCACCGATGCCCTGCCGCGCGAACAGCGCAAGCGCGATATCCAGCAACTGCTCGCGGGCCTGCTCCCCGTGCGCGCCGCTCGGGCGCCCGGGTTTTTTGCGCGGCGACGGGCTCGCGGACGCGCCCGCGCCAGTGTTCAACACATCGTTTGCCATATAAGAATTTGACGAGATTCTTTCCGTCGTCTATATTAACTTTCACGTTAATTAATTGCAATCGATCCGATCTGCCGGGCGACACGTCCGGCGGCGGATCCGCTCAGTCGACATGACATCTTTGCACCAAACCGCCGTCGCGGGCGCGAAAGCGTCCGACGAAACCGGCATCGCATCGAAACCGCCTGTCGGGCTGCTGTTCACGGCGCTCATGCTCGTGATGCTGCTCGGCGCGCTCGACCAGACCATCGTATCGACCGCGCTGCCGACCATCGTCGGCGATCTCGGCGGGCTCGAAAACCTCTCGTGGGTCGTCACGTCCTATTTGCTCAGCTCGACGATCGTCGTGCCGCTCTACGGCAAGTTCGGCGACCAGTTCGGCCGCAAGATCGTGCTTCAGGCGTCGATCCTGATCTTTCTCGCCGGATCCATTCTCTGCGGCGTCGCGCAGAACATGACGCAGCTGATCGCGCTGCGCGCGCTGCAAGGACTCGGCGGCGGCGGGCTCATGGTCATCACGATGGCCGCCATCGCCGACGTCATCCCGCCCGCCGAGCGCGGCCGCTTCCAGGGCCTGTTCGGTGGCGTGTACGGCGTCGCGACCGTCGTCGGCCCGCTGCTCGGCGGCTTTCTCGTCGAGCATCTTTCGTGGCGCTGGATCTTCTACATCAATCTGCCGCTCGGCCTGATCGCGCTCGCCGTGATCCAGCTCGTGTTCAAGCCGCATACCGCGCATGTGAATCATCGCGTCGACTATATGGGCGCGGGTTTTCTCGCCGCGGCGCTGACCTGCATCATCCTGTTCACGAGCGAAGGCGGCACGCTCTTGCCGTGGACCTCGCCGCAACTCTGGGGCACGCTGTTGCTCGGGCTCGTGTGCATCGGCGGCTTCATCTACGAGGAACGCCTCGCCGCCGAGCCGATCATGCCGCTCTCGCTCTTCAAGGAACGCACCTTCGTGCTGGCGGGGCTGATCGGCTTTATCGTCGGTTGCGCGCTGTTCGGCGCGGTCACGTTCCTGCCGCTCTATCTGCAGGTCGTGAAGGGCTCGACGCCATCGCAGGCCGGACTGCAAATCACGCCGATGATGGGCGGCGTGCTGCTGTCGTCGATCGTGAGCGGGCGCATCATCAGCAAGATCGGCAAGTATCGATTCTTCCCGATCATGGGCACGGCGCTCGTCTCCGCCGCGATGCTGCTGCTCTCGACGCTCAACCTAGACACGCCGCTCGCGCTCATGAACGTCTATATGGCGCTGCTCGGCCTCGGGCTCGGCATGGTGATGCAGGTGCTCGTGCTCGCGGTGCAGAACGTCGTCGAATTCCGGCTGATGGGCGTGGCGACCTCCAGCGCGACGCTCTTTCGCTCGATCGGCGGCTCGGTCGGCGTGGCGGCGTTCGGCGCGATCTTTTCAAATAGCCTGCGCTCGCGTCTCGAAACGCTGATGCCGCCCGGCACCGAGTTGCCGCAATCGCTCGGACCGCAGGCGGTCGCGCATCTGCCGCCGGCGTTGCACGACGACTACCTGCACGCGTTCGCGGGCTCGATGCACACGGTCTACCTCGTCGCCGCGTGCGTCGCGCTCATCGCGTTCGCGCTCTCGTGGTTCCTGAAAGACCATCCACTCAGGAAGCGCTGACACGAGGGAAGTCTCTAAAGCCGCGGCTATCGGGGCTTTTACTAGCCCCCGAACTATTTTGGCTTGGTAATCTTCTGCCGATTCTGAGCGGACGCGGTCCGCGGAATAACCATGCTCCGGCGTTCATCGACACGCCGGACGCCCGGATACGAGACCTTCCGGGCTGAACTGACCACCCTTTGGAGTTAAAACAGTGAAGAAACTGCTCGCGGCACTGACGATGTCCCTCCTCGCCGCCACGTCGCTCACGGCCGTCACGCCTGCGCTTGCGAAGGACTATTCGACGATCCGTTTCGGCGTCGACGCAAGCTATCCTCCGTTCGAATCGAAGGGTTCCGACGGCAAGCTGGTCGGGTTCGACATCGATCTCGGCAATGAAATCTGCTCGCGTCTGAAAGCGAAATGCGTGTGGGTCGAAAACGATTTCGACGGCATGATCCCCGCGCTCAAGGCGAAGAAGTTCGACGGCGTGCTCTCGTCGATGTCGATGACGCCGCAACGCGCCGAGCAGATCGCTTTCTCGAGCAAGCTCTTCAACACGCCGACTCGCCTCGTCGCGAAGAAAGGCAGCAACATCCTGCCGACGGCTGAAAGCCTGAAGGGCAAGAACGTCGGCGTCGAGCAAGGCACGATTCAGGAAACCTACGCCAAGACCTACTGGGCGCCGAAGGGCGTGACGGTTACGCCGTACCAGAACCAGGACCAGGTCTATGCCGACCTGACCTCGGGCCGCCTCGACGCAGCGCTGCAAGACGCCGTGCAGGCGGAAATCGGCTTTCTGAAGACGCCGCGCGGCGCGGGCTTCGACTTCGCCGGCAAGAACATCGACGATCCGAAGACGCTCGGCAACGGCGCGGGCATCGGTCTGCGCAAGGAAGACACCGACCTGAAGGCGAAGATCGACAAGGCGATCGCCGACATCATCAAGGACGGCACGTACAAGAAGATCGAGAAGAAGTACTTCGACTTCGACGTGTACGGCGGCTAAGCCTCACATTCAAGCCCGACCGGCTGACGAACGGGCTTCGCGCTCAAGGGCGCGGAGCCCGTTTTCCTTTTGGGCGCCCGGCGCGCCGATTTCGGCTAAGATCGAACGTCCTGTAGGACGCCGACGGACGGAGACACTGCGGCGCCCGGCAATTCCCAGAGGCAAGACCTGCGCATTCGCGTGCGCGCGACCAACATGCAAACCAGAACTCACCCCCTGATCTCGCCGACGCTCGGCACTTCCCGCAACATCACGAGTTTTCACTACGGCCCCGGCGGCGGCCAGAAGATCTATATCCAGTCCTCGCTGCACGCGGACGAACTGCCCGGCATGCTGGTCGCGTGGCGTCTGCGCCGCCAGCTCGCGGAATTCGAGGCGGCGGGCAAGCTGCGTGGCGAAGTGGTGATCGTGCCGGTGCCGAACCCGATCGGCCTCTCGCAGCATCTGCACGGCACGCTGATGGGCCGCTTCGAGTCCAACAGCGGCCACAATTTCAATCGAAATTTCTACGATCTCGCCGCGCTGATCGCGCCGCGCATCGAAGCGCGCCTCGGCAAGGACGCTGGCGCCAACACGCTCGCTGTGCGCGCCGCGATGAAGGAAGCCCTCGACGAGCAGACGCCGCACACGGAGCTCGAATCGCAACGCCTCGCGCTGCAGAAGCTGTCCTTCGACGCCGATGTCGTGCTCGACTTGCACTGCGATCTCGACGCCGCAATGCATCTCTACACCAACCCGGACATCTGGGACGAAGTGGAGCCGCTCGCGCGCTATCTCGATGCGAAGGCCTCGCTGCTCGCGCTGAATTCGGTCGGCAATCCGTTCGACGAAATCCACAGCTTTTGCTGGTCGGATCTGCGCCAGCGTTACGGCGAGCGTTTCCCGATCACGAACGGTGGCATCTCGGTGACGGTCGAGCTGCGCAGCGGGCACGATGTCTCGTACGCGTTCGCCGACAAGGACGCGCAGGCGATCGTCAACTACCTGATCCATCGCGGCGTGATCGACGCGCCCGTGCCGGAACTGCCGCCGCTCGAGCATCCCGCAACGCCGCTCGCGGGCGCCGAGCCGATCGTGGCGCCCGCGTCGGGCGTGCTTGTGTTCCGCGCGGACGTGGGCGCGTTCATCGAAGCGGGCCAGCCGATCGCCGATATCGTCGATCCGCTCACCGACACCGTCACCACGCTCAAATGCACGACCTCGGGCGTGATGTACGCACGGCATATCACGCGCTTCGCGACGGCCGGTCTCGAAGTGGCGCGCATCGCGGGCGCGAAGGCGTATCGCACGGGGTCGCTGCTCTCGGCGTAAGCGATCGCGTCAGAACGGCGCGAGACAGCATTGCGCGGCGACGATCTTCCACGCGCCGCCAATGTCTCCCCAGGTTCGCGTGTAGCGCAGGCTGCCCGCGAACGGCGCGCCCGCGAACGTTCCGGACAGCGCCACCCGCGTCACCGTGACGGCGAAGCCGCCGTACACGCGCACGCTCTGCTCTTCCACATCCAGCTTCTCGATGCGCTGCATGCCGTAGCGATGACCGTTGAGATCGTCGGCCTTGGTCCACACCTTGCCGGTCGCATCGACGAAGCTCAGGTCGTCGGCCAATAGCGCATCGAGCGCGTCCACGTCCGACGTCAACATCGCCTTCTTGAGGCGCTCCTCCAGTTCGCGGATTCCTTGCTCGTCCATGATTTCGCTCGCGTGTCATCGAACCGCAAGCATACCGTGCTCGTTCAGCGGTGTTGTACGCGCGACACACGGCAAGCCGTTTGAAAGCACTGTCATATTTCTTTCTTCGGCGATCGCTACATTTGCGCCCGTCGCAGCCACGCGCCATCAGAGCGCGACGCACCGCAGACACTGTCAGCAACCACACCGCGAACCATCTCTCGGAGCTTGTTTTGAAGAAGAATCTTTTGGCGACCGCCGCGCTCGCCGCATTTGCCGCCCTCGCCGCCACGTCCGCCCACGCGCAAAGCAGCGTGACCTTGTACGGCATCATCGACGCCGGCATCAGCTATGTGAACAACAGCTCCACCAGCCCGACGCGCGCCGGTGATTCCCTCGTGAAGTACGACGACGGCGTCGCGCAAGGCAGCCGTTGGGGCCTGAGAGGCGCCGAGGATCTCGGCGGCGGCCTGAAGGCGATCTTCACGTTGGAGAATGGCTTCAACAGCGGCACGGGCGTGCTCGGTCAGGGCGGCGCGGAATTCGGTCGTCAGGCCTACGTCGGTCTCGCGCAGAACAACGTCGGCTCGCTGACCCTGGGCCGTCAGTACAGCTTCAGCACCGACTACCTCGGCTCGAACTATTCGATCGGCGGCCAGACCGTCGCGGGCAACTACGCGTACCACATGAACGACTTCGACCAGCTGACGTCGAGCCGTATCAACAACGCGGTCAAGTTCTCGAGCGCGAACTTCTACGGCTTCACGTTCGGCGCGATGTACGGCTTCTCGAACACGGCCGGCGCGTTCGCGGGCACGCCCAACACGACGGTCGGCACCACGACGACCCAGGGTTCGTCGCGCGCCTACAGCTTCGGCCTGAACTACAAGGCCGGTCCGTTCGGCATCGGCGCGGCATACACGGACATCCGCTATCCGACGGCTTCGACGCCTGCATTCAGCTCGACGATCGCCAACATCAACACGACCGGCACGACCAACAACGCGAAGGACCTGCGCACGTTCGGCATCGGCGCGAACTACGCGTTCGGCGCGGCGACGGTCTTCGGCCTGTGGACGAACACGCGCTTCGAGCCGATCGTCGGTTCGAGCTCGCGTCTGAACGCGTTCGACATCGGCGGCAAGTACGCCTTCACGTCCGCGATGACGGCAGGCCTCGGCTACACCTACATGGACCTGTACGACAACTTCAAGGGCCACTGGCACCAGATCGACGCGAGCTTCGACTACGCGTTGAGCAAGCGCACCGACGTGTACGCGCTCGCGGTCTATCAGAAGGCGTCGGGCTCGAACAACGGCGTGGAGAATCAGGCGTCGATCGGCTCTTCGTCGTCGAGCTACTTCGGCACGTCGGGTCTGGGCGAGAACAACCAGCTCGCGTTCCGCGTCGGCATCCGCCACAAGTTCTAAGCTTCGGCTGCCGAGTCGTCGAGCAAGCAAAACAGCGGCCGAGGCCGCTGTTTTCACATCGAGACGCAGACTGCGTAGCGTCTTATTCCGTCGTTTCGAGCAACGGATAATCGGTATAGCCTTCCGCGCCGGGCGCGTAGAACGTCGACGAATTCCACTCGTTGAGACCGGCGTCGAGCTCGAAGCGGCGCACGAGATCCGCATTCGCGATGAACGGCTTGCCCCACGCGACCGCGTCCGCATCGCCGCGCGCGATGATCGCTTCGGCGCTTGACTTCGAGAAGCCTTCGTTGGCGATATACACGCCGCCGAATGCCTTCTTCAGTTGCGGCCCGAGGCTGTCCGCCGCTTCATGCTCGCGCGCCGCGATGAACGCGATCTTGCGGCGGCCGAGCTCACGCGCGACATGACCGAACGTGGCCGCGCGATCGCTGTCGCCCATCGTGTGCGAATCGGCGCGCGGCGCGAGATGCACGCCGACACGATCCGCGCCCCAGACATCGATACATTGATCGACGACTTCGAGCAGCAGACGAGCGCGATTCTCGATCGAACCGCCGTAAGCATCGGTGCGCTGGTTGGTGCTGTCCTGCAGGAACTGGTCGAGCAGATAGCCGTTCGCGCCGTGCACTTCGACGCCGTCGAAGCCCGCGCGCTTCGCATTTTCCGCGCCCTTGCGGAACGCCGCGACGACACCCGGGATTTCATCGAGTTCGAGCGCGCGCGGCGTCACGAACGGACGCTGCGGACGCACGAGGCTCACATGGCCGCCTGCCGCGATCGCGCTGGGCGCGACCGGCAGCTCGCCATTCAGGAACACGGGGTCGGAGACGCGGCCAACGTGCCACAGTTGCAGGAAGATCTTGCCGCCCGCGTCGTGTACGGCTTTCGTTACGAGCTTCCAGCCTTCGACCTGTTCGTCGGACCAGATGCCGGGCGTATCCGCATAGCCGACGCCTTGCGGCGTGACCGAAGTCGCCTCGCTCAGAATCAGACCGGCGGATGCGCGGTCGGCGTAGTACTGCGCCATCAGCGCGTTGGGCACGCGCTCGACGCCCGCGCGCTGACGCGTAAGCGGCGCCATGATGATGCGGTTCTTGAGCGTGAGTGCGCCAAGCTTGAGCGGATCGAAGAGTGTCGACATGAATTGGTGTCCTAATGAAATTGAAAGCAGACGTTCACCGTACGGCAAGCAGACTCAGAGATTCCCGATGGAATCGCGGAACGCCTGAATGACCGCTTCGTCGCGCTTGAAAAACACCCACTGTCCAACGCGCTTCGTGGTGACGAGTCCGGCTTTGTGCAAAGTCGCGAGATGCGCCGAAACGGTGGACTGCGACATACCGCAGCGCCCATCGATCTGGCCCGCGCAGACGCCGTGCGACAGCGGCAGTTCCTGTGCAGGAAAATGCCGCTCCGGCTCCTTCAGCCACTCGAGAATCTCACGGCGAAGGGGGTTGGCGAGGGCCTTGTGAATTGCGTCGATGTCCATTTCGTTGCTCGTGCGTCTGACGAATGGCAAGCACAGGCTTTCCGAATCGTCTTGTTGCGAAGTATATATCGTAATTTTCCGATATGCAAATCGCTGAGCATCTGCCAGTGCCAAAGATTGTCCAAAGTCGCCCGTCGCGCTTTCAGCAATCTGCCGCCGATACACCCGGTCTGGTACGCTCCCCGGTTCCATCGGCTGCAAAAAACACGAAATACTTATGGATACTCCTTTCAACGAACGTGGCGTCACGCTCTCGCGCGCCGGCCTGTCGGCGTCGGGGCAGATGATTCCGCTGCGCGATCTGCGCACGGCGCGCGTCGTGAAGATCCCGCGTCAGAAGCCGCTGCCCGTCATCATCGCGGTGATTGGGCTCGTCGCGCTCGTCGCGGGTATCGTCACCGGCTCTGGCCCGGCGCTCGTGCTCGGCGTGATGACCATCGTGGTGGGTTATCTCACGTGGATCACGCAGGACGTGATCTTTCAGCTGATGGTCGCGACGCCCGACGGCGAGCGCGAAGTGCTCATCACGAAGGATCAGGAATTCGCGGACAAAGTGGCGACGCTCGTCGGCGAAGCTGTCGCGAAACATGCGGCGAGCGCGGCCGCCAAACCGCAAGCGTGAATTTGATGCGGCGTTTATACGGCGGCGCGTTTCTTTAGCCCGGTCTTTAGGCACGCGGCGCTAGAGTTCAAGCGTTGCCACTACGAGCCGTCGCCGGACGGCTTACATCGATGGACCTCCGCACCTCCTCCGATTCGACCACCCTTGCCCATACGCTCAGCGGCGGCTCGCCGCGCCGCCGTGAAACGCGACACTGCGTCGCGTTCGATCTGACCGTTCCGGGCCTCGACTCGTCACCCGCGCGCGAAGTGCTCGCGTATGCGTTCGGCGCGCTCGCGCAGGCGTACGTCGTCGAGACGAGCCGCCTCCACGACTGCACGACGCTCTATGTCGAGACCGACAGCGAAGACATCAACGACGTCATCGGCACCCTCACCGCGCATTTCCCCAACGCGACGCTCGGCCGCGTGATCCGTGTCACGCGGCACTGAACGCGTTCGTCAGGTCACCTGTAGCGGCTCGACGTGCCAGATATCGCGCGCATACTCCGCGATCGTGCGATCCGACGAGAAGATGCCCATGCCCGCGACATTCTCGATCGCGCTCTTCGTCCAGGCGTCCTTGTCGCGGAACTTGAGATCGACTTCGGTCTGCGTCTTGTCGAAGCTGTCGAAGTCGGCGAGCACCATGTAGTGATCGCCCCAGTCCACGAGCGTGTGGAAGATATCGTAGAAGCGATGTGGCTCTTCCGGCGAGAAATGCCCGAGGCGGATCTGGTCGAGCGCGAGTTTCAGTTCCGCGTTCTCCTCGTAAATTTGCCGCGGCCGATAACCCGCCGCGCGCAAAGACTCGATCTCATCGGTCGTGTTGCCGAAGATGAAGATGTTCTCGCGCCCGACCGCATCGCAGATTTCGATGTTCGCGCCATCGAGCGTGCCGATGGTCAGCGCGCCGTTCAACGCGAGCTTCATGTTACCGGTACCTGAAGCCTCGGTGCCGGCCATCGAAATCTGCTCGGACAGATCGGCCGCCGGAATGATGAGCTCGGCCACGCTCACGCCGTAGTTCGGAATGAAGCCGACCTTCAGCCGGTCGCCGATGAGCGGGTCCGCGTTGATCCGCTTCGCGACATCGTTGATGAGCTTGATGATGTTCTTCGCCATCTTGTACGCGGAAGCCGCCTTGCCCGCGAACATCACGACGCGCGGCGTCCAGTCCTGCTCCGGATTCTCGCGGATGCGGTTGTAGCGCACGATCACGTACAGGATGTTGAGCAGTTGCCGCTTGTACTCGTGGATGCGCTTCACCTGCAGGTCGAACAACGCTTCCGGATTGATGATCGCGTTGGCGTCGCGTTTGGCGCGTTCCACCAGACGCAGCTTGCTCGCGAACTTCGCGTCGTGAAAGGCCTTGCAGAACTCGGGATCGTCGCGCCATTCGCGCAGACGGCCGAGCTCGAAGAGATCGGTGCGCCAGCGCGGTCCGAGCCGCTTGTCGATGAGCGCGGACAGCGACGGACTCGCCTGCGCGAGCCAGCGTCGCGGCGTGACGCCGTTGGTCACGTTGGTGAAGCGCTCGGGATACATGCGCGCGAAATCGGAGAAGATGTTCTGCACCATCAGTTGCGAGTGCAGCTTCGATACGCCGTTCACCTTGTGGCTCGCGACGATCGCGAGATGCGCCATGCGCACGCGCCGCTGACCGTATTCGTCGACGAGCGAGATACGGCGGATCAGTTCGACATCGCGCCCGAACTTTTCGGTGACCTGCTTGAGGAACTGCGCGTTGATCTCGAAGATGATCTCCAGATGCCGCGGCAACAGACGCGCGAGCATCTCGACGTCCCACGTTTCGAGCGCTTCGGGCATCAGCGTGTGGTTCGTGTAGGAGAACATCTGCTGGATGAGCTTCCACGCCTTGTCCCACGGCAGATGATGCCTGTCGACGAGAAGACGCATCAGTTCCGGAATCGCGAGCACCGGGTGCGTGTCGTTCAGATGCACCGCGACCTTTTCCGCGAGCCGCCCGAAATGCGTGTGCGTGCGCTGATAGCGGCGAATCAGATCCTGCATCGTCGCGGAGACGAAGAAGTATTCCTGACGCAGACGCAGTTCGCGGCCGGCCTGCGTCGAGTCGTCCGGATACAGCAGCCGCGACACGTGCTCGGACGTGTTCTTCGCCTCCACCGCGCGGCGATAGTCGCCCTGATTGAACGCGGACAGGTCGAACTCGTCGGTCGCGCGGGCGGACCACAGACGCAGCGTATTCGTTGCCGTCGTCGCGAAGCCGGGGATGACCGTGTCGTAGGCCATCGCGTTGACGTGCTCGGTGTCGATCCAGTCGGTGCGATCTTCGTGCTGCACGGTGCGGCCGCCGAAATGCACGGTGTACACGACCTCGGGCCGCGGAAACTCCCACGGATTGCCCGCGCGCAGCCAGTAATCGGGCATCTCGACCTGATTGCCGTCGACGATCGTCTGCCGGAACATCCCGTATTCGTAACGGATGCCGTAGCCGAAGCCGGGCACGCCGACGGTCGCCATCGAATCGAGGAAGCAGGCCGCGAGGCGACCGAGGCCGCCATTGCCGAGCGCGGCGTCCGGCTCCAGGTCTTCGAGCGTCGCGAGATCGACGCCGAGACCGGCCAGCGCGTCGCGCACCTCGTCATAGATGCCGAGCGCGAGCAGCGCATTGCTGAAAGTTCTGCCGATGAGAAACTCCATCGACAGGTAGTAGACGCGTTTCACGTCCTGCTCGTACTGCAGCCGCGTGGTGCGCATCCAGCGTGCGACGAGACGATCGCGCACCGCCAGTTCGGCGGCATGGAGCCAGTCGCGCGGCTGCGCGGTGACTGCATCTTTGCCGACGCCGTACATCAGGCGGTTCGAGATGGAGCGCCTGAGCGCATCGACAGTGCTGTTGAGCTGGTCGAATTCCAGGTCGACGGATGTCATCGGAACCTCCGGTTTTTGCGACATATGCAACGACCGCGAAAGCATGACGGGAGTTCACACCGGTTGCCCCATATTGGCGCGCTGATCCGGTCAAGCGGGTGCGGACGTGCCTGAACGTGCAGGTTACGCCAGTTTTATTTATTTTGGTATGACACGCCGAAACCGGGACGAGGCCCGCGGATTGCTTCCGGCAACCGCACGGGCCTGTCGAGAGGACGAAATTTGATTCGGATTCCGTATGATATGGATCCGGTCAGCGGCGCGGCGCGCGGGCCGCGATCAGCAGAAGCGCCGCGAGCGAGACCGCCAGCAGAATCAGCGAGAGCGCCGACGCCGGCAGATAGTAGCCGCGATTGACCTGCCCCACGACGACGATCGGCACCGTCGCGAAACCGGGCGGATAGACGGTCAGCGTCGCGCCCAGCTCGCCGAGCGAAAGCGCGAAGCCGAGCGCGAGGCTCGCGCGGATCGCGGGCACGAGTTGCGGCAATACCACGCGCACGAGCACCATCCGCGGCGGCGCGCCGAGACTCGCGGCGGCTTCGCGGAGGACCGTGAGCTCGGGACGCAGCGCGGCGGCAGCGCAGCGATAGCAGAACGGCAGCACGAGCGCGAGCTGCACCAGCACGACGATCGCGGCCGATCCGGACAGATCGAGCGGACGCTTGTGATACGCGATCAACACGGCGAGCCCGAGCACGACGCTCGGCACGCCGCTGCCCATCATCGCGACGGCATCGACGAGCGCGCCGAGACCGCGCCGGTCGCGCCCTTCCAGCGCGAGCGCGAGCCACAAACCGAGCGCCGTACCGATGAACGCGACGCCGAGACCGACTTCGAGGCTCGTGGTCACCGCATCGAGATCGCTCGATGAAAGCCGCGCGAACCAGCGCGTGCTGAAGCCATCCGGCAGGATCGTTCCCGACCAGTGCGAGGCGACGCTCGACAAGGCGACGACGACCACCGGCAGCACGAACAGCCAGAAGCACAAGAGCGCGACGAAGCCCGTGAACGCGAAGCGCAGGAACGCGCCGGGCGTGAATCGCGGCGAAACCGAAAGCTGCATGTCAGCGGACTCCCGCGCGTCGGTTGACGCGCCTGTATAGCGCATAGAGCGACAGCGACATCAGCAGCATCACGACCGAGCCGGCGGCCGCGGTGGGCAGATCGAGATCGACGGTCGCTGCGCTATAGATCGCGATCGGCAAGGTGATCAGATGCGCGCTGCCGAGCACGAGCAGGATGCCGAATTCGTTTAGCGTGAGCAGGAAGCAGAGGATCGTGCCCGCGGCGATGCCCGGCCACGCGAGCGGCAGCACGACCTTCGTCGCGACCATCCAGCCATCGGCGCCGAGACTTTTCGCTGCTTCGACGAGCCGCATGTCGAGCGTCGCATACGATGCAAGCGTCGGCCGGACGACGAACGGCGCATAGAACACGACTTCCGCGAGAATCACGCCGCCGATGCCGAAGAGGAAATCGAGCGGCGTCGCGTCGAGCGAAAAGATCCGCTGCAAGCCGATGCTGACGGACCCTTGCGAGCCGTAGAGAAAGATCAGCGTGAACGCGACCAGAAACGACGGAAACGCGACGAACAATTCAAGAAAACGCGTGAGCAGACGCGCGCCCGCGAACGGCCTGAAGAACAACATCGACGCGATGGCGACGCCGAGCAACGAAGCGATGCTCGCGCTCGCGACGAGAATGCCGAGCGTCGTGCCGATCATGCCGCGCGTTTCCGGATTGCCGAAGAACGCGGTGTACGCATGCAGCGTGAAACCGTTCGCGCCGGTCACGCTGAGCATCACGAGCCGCGCGAGCGGATAGACGACGAGCGGCCCGAGCACGAACACGAGTATGAAGAGCAGATGCCATTGCCCTTTGCGCTCGCGGCGCTTCGCTTCTTCGGCATGGGCGGCGAATTGCGCGGAGAGATCCGCGTCGCTGATGCCGCCTTCGTTGCGCGCGACGCTGTCAGGAACGAACAAGGACGACATCGTCAGCCTCGAAGCGAAGGGACACGCGCGTGCCCTTATCGGGCATGCGCGAATGGCCGCGTTGCGTCGTCACGAGCACGGGCTCGTCGGGCGACGCATCGAGCGCGACGGTAATGGAAAGCGCCGCGCCATACCATTCGACGGACGCGATGGTGCCGTGCAACGGACCTTCGCCCAGCGGCACGATCGTGAAGCGCTCGGGACGGATGCACGCGAGACGTTCGCGCTCTTCATGCCGCGCATCGCCGACGGGATACACCACGCGCGGCGGCAACAGATTCGCCGCGCCGAGATAGCGCGCGACGAAGGCATCGTTGGGCGCGTCGTACAACTCGCGCGGCGCGCCGAGTTGCGCGATGCGGCCATCGCGCATCAGGAGCGTGCGATCGGAGAGCACGAGCGCATCGTCCTGATCGTGCGTCACGCAGACGATCGTCAGATTTGGCAAGCGCTCATGCAACGCCTTCAACTCGCTGCGCACCGACGCGCGCAGGTTCGCATCGAGTGCGGAGAGCGGTTCGTCGAGCAGCAGCACATCCGGTTCGATGACGAGCGCACGCGCCAGCGCGACGCGCTGCTGCATGCCGCCGGAAAGCTGCGCGGGCATGACATGACCGGCATCGGAAAGCTGCACGAGCTTGAGCGCATCGGCGACGCGCCTCGCGACCTCGCCCGCCTTCAGCTTGCGCGCGCGCAGCCCGAACGCGACGTTGTCGAACACGGACAGATGCGGAAAGAGCGCATAGCTCTGGAACAGCAGCCCGAGATTGCGCTGATGCGGTAGCACGTGCGTGAGATCGCGGCCCGCTACGGTGAGCGTGCCCGCGAGCGCATCGGCCTTCACGAAGCCCGCGATGAAGCGCAGCAGCGTGGTCTTGCCGCAGCCGCTTCGGCCGAGCACGGTGAGAAATTCGCCGCGACCGATGCGAAGCGAGAGATCGTCGAGCACGGTGCGCGTACCGAAGCGCACCGTCAGACGATCGATATGCACGCCCGGCGTCGAGTGGACGCCGTGCGCTTCTTTGGGAAGGGCGCTCACGTTACGACTTCGGCTTGACGACGTCGGTCTGCTTGCCCGTGTTGCCGATGACTTCGGTCTTCCAGCGCTCGGTCCAGCCCGCCTTCTTCTGCATGACTTCGTTCCAGTCGACGGGAATCAGCTTCACGCCGGAGATCGCCTGCTTGACGGCTTCGCCGTTCTTGCCGGCCAGCGGCACATCGGTGCGGCCCGGAATGCCGTAGATATCGGGCACTTTCGACTGCACGTCCGACGACATCAGATAGTCGATCAGTTTCTTGCCCGCAGCCTGATTCGGACCGCTCTTGATGAGGCCGATCGCATAGGGCAACTGGAACGTGGTCGGCGCTTCGCCTGCCTTGTGCGACAGGAAGAGCGGCTTGATCGAGAGACCGCCGTTCGCGGCATCGTCGAGGTCCATTTGCAGATCGCCGTTGGCGAACGCGATCTCGTTACGCGAGAGCAGCACGTCGAGATAGCCGGTGCCCTTCGTATGGAACTTGGCGCTTTGTTCGAGCGACTTGAGGTAGTCGAACGCCTTGTCCTCGCCCATCAGCGCCGAGGTCAGGATGATGACGGCCATGCCGTCGCCCGCCGTCGCCGGATTCGAATACGCGATCTTGCCGGAGTAGTTCGGATGCAACAGATCGGCGAAGGTCTTCGGCGCGGTCTTCGTGACTTCCGGATTGATCGCGAACGAGAAGTAGTTGTTGACGAACGTGGCCCATGCGCCGTCCTGCGCCTTGGCGATGGCGGGCACGTTCTTGTAGTTCACGCTCTGATAGGGTTGCAGCAGGCCGCCTTGCTGCGCCTGCTGGATGAACGGCGGCAGCGTGACGAGCACGTCGGCCTTGGGCGAATCCTTCTCGACGGTCGCGCGATTCACCACTTCACCGCTGCCCGCCGTGACGATGTTGACCTTCACGCCTTCCTTCTTTTCGAATGCGGGAAGCACGTCCTTGTAGAGATTCTCGAGGCCGTCGGCGGTGTACAGGACGACAGCGTCGGCGGCGTGGACGGGCATCGCGGCAAACAGGGTGAAGGCGGCGGCGAACGCCGGCAGCACGGTGCGCGCGAAGCGGAAATCGCGGGTCATTTTTGGGTGTCTCTTGTAGAGGTGATGGATGGGCGGGGTGACCTTCAACCCCCAAGCATTGCAGAGGTCTGTGACATCGATGTGAAGGGGCTTTTTTTGCTGGGCTTTCGGGGAATCCTGTTTTCGTGGTGGTTTATTG